>CAZHPS010000081.1:0-18639 GCA_964534335.1 uncultured Desulfobacterales bacterium | reverse complement strand
AAAATATTTATTTTTTGCAGATTTTTAAAAATACTTATTTTTACAAATAAAAATATGTTCTGTCAATTATTGTAAAAAACAAAATCAAACAAAATCAAAAAGATAAAAATTTTCCGGAATATCTTGACAAAAACGGACAGCTATGTAACCCCTGTGTATGCGGGAAATTCATGCCTTACAGATTAAGGAGATGTCCATGAAAAATGCAGGGACTCCGCAGGTGGCTGTCGGGGCTGTGGTGTTCAGAAACAGGAAATGCCTGCTGGTTCTCCGGAAAAATCCTCCGTCCGAAGGATACTGGGCCATACCGGGCGGACGTGTGAATCTTGGCGAAACTCTGGGGCAGACAGCGGAAAGAGAGATCCGCGAGGAAACCGGAGTGGTGATCCGGGCCGGGGAGCCGGTATATGTTTTTGAAACCATAGACAGGGATAAACAGGGAAATATCCTTTTTCACTATGTCGTGATTGATCTGAAAGCATGGTATGTCAGCGGAGAACTGAAGCCTGGGGATGATGCATTGGACGCACGCTGGTTTTCCGCCGGGGAAATGGGAGATGAACATATACACCCTCTGACACGAAAACTGCTGAAGGAAAAGTTTGATTTTGGGATATAAGTAAGGTTCCATAAATTTTCGGGCATAAAAGTTTCAGAAAAACCGGATTTTTTGGAAAAATCCGGTTTTTTGAATACACGAAAATTTTTGTTTGCCTGCTTAAGCAGGCAACCATAAATTTTCAGGTATAAAAGCAGCATAAGCTTCCGGCCTGTGCCTTCTGAATAAACAGTTATGACTGTGCAAAAAACCGCTCCGCTTAATTTTTGCACTCCGGTTTTATACCAAACCGCCATTGATTTTATACAATACCGGCAGTTTTTTTCGCGGTTCTGTGTGTGTGCAAAAAACCGCTCCGCTTAATTTTTGCACTCCTCCGGTTTTATACCAAATCGCCATTGATTTTATACAATACAGGCAGTTTTTTCGCCGTTCTGTGTGTGCAAAAAACCGCTCCGCTTAATTTTTGCACTCCTCCGGTTTTACAGGGACAAAAGTTGGTAAAACTGATGTGAGACTAATCCGGTATTTCTTCGGAATACACTCCGAATTGCAGAATTTGCACCTTCTTTCCTGAATTATCCGTAAATAAGCAAAGGAAAGTTTTCGTATCGTTATGAAATCAGAACTTTTTACTCTCTTATTCTGTCACAACCTTGAATCTGTGAGTTAAAAAAAACCGGATTTCTCCAAAAATCCGGTTTTTCTCTACACTTCAGCGCATAAAATCAAAGTTGACAAAACACTCTGCATCTTTGCCTTTGATATATTCAGTCATCCGGGAAAAAACGCAGAGGCGCAGGAATGCAAAGCCGCAGAGCAGGAAGACCTGTCAAAACGGAATAATGGGAAAATATTTTCGGAATTCTTCCGGAGTTATGCAGAATCAGAATTTATGTTCAGATATTGGAAATTACTTGACACAAAAATCATCATCGTATAAATCAGATACATCAAGATACGGCACAGGCCCGCCCATTGGAGATAATGTCCATTAATTTCTTCTGATTCACACAAAAACACCCTGTTTTCTCCGAACCACCGCAGAATCCTGATCAGCCGTAACTGTACCAAAGTACAGTGTGTGGGGAGGAGCATACTCAGTTTTCGGGCGATTGTCATTTTTTCAGCACACAGATTTTCCGAAAAGATTTTTTCAGGGGGCAAAGCCGCCTTTCCCCGAATCCGGATCTTTCCGGCAGCGGAAATATCCGTATTGCAGGCCTGCCGGATGATTCGGACAGGATAATTTGTGCGTATCATACCAATTCGTCATTGGTTTTATACAATGCGGAATGCAAATCCGGAGGACTGCAAAAATTAAGCAAAGCGGTTTTTTGCACACACAATGCGGAATGCAAATCCGGAGGACTGCAAAAATTGAGCAACGCGATTTTTTGCACACACAATACGGAATACAAATCCGGAGGAGTGCAGAAATTAAGCAAAGCGGTTTTCTGCACACAAATCCGGAGGAGTGCAGAAATTGAGCGGAGCGGTTTTCTGCACACAAATCCGGAGGAGTGCAAAAATTAGGCAGCGCGGTTTTTTGCACACGCCCAACAGCGGAAAAACTGACAATACTGTATCAAATCAATGGCGAATTGGTATCACAAGCGGCATAAGTGAAGAACCAAATTGCAGAAGGCGGAATCATGCCTTTTCTGCGGAATGGAATAACAATATAATAACACAGGGATATTTACATGAATGTTTCAGAACTCAAGCACAAGAAAATCAGCGAGCTGACCCGGATGGCCAAGGATTTCAACATTGACGGGGCGGCCGGCATGCGGAAACAGGAGCTCATTTTTGCGCTGCTCCAGGCGCAGATCGAGCAGAACGGTCTTATTTACGGAGAGGGAACCCTGGAGATACTGCCGGACGGATTCGGTTTTCTGCGATCCTCCAGCTACAACTATCTGCCGGGGCCGGATGATATATATGTGTCCCCCTCCCAGATCCGGCGGTTTAACCTGAGAACCGGGGACACGGTTTCAGGCCAGATCCGGCAGCCAAAGGAATCCGAACGCTATTTTGCCCTGCTGAAAGTGGAGGCCATCAATTTTGAGGACCCGGAAATTGCACGGGAAAAAATTCTTTTTGACAACCTTACGCCACTGTACCCGGACAAAAAAATCAATTTGGAGCATGAAAAGGAAAATTATTCCACCCGGATTATAGACCTGATGACTCCCATCGGTTTCGGCCAGCGGGGCCTGATTGTCTCGCCCCCCCGATCAGGAAAAACCATGCTTCTCCAGTTTATCGCCAACAGCATCACAGCCAACCATCCTGAAGTGGATCTCATTGTTCTCCTTATTGATGAACGCCCAGAGGAAGTCACGGATATGGAGAGATCCGTGAAAGGTGAGGTCATAAGCTCCACCTTTGACGAACCCGCGGAACGCCATGTGCAGGTGGCGGAAATGGTGATTGACAAGGCCAAGCGTCTGGTGGAGCACAAGAAAAATGTGGTCATCCTTCTTGACAGCATCACCCGGCTGGCACGGGCCTATAACTCGGTGGTTCCGCCCAGCGGGAAAATTCTTTCCGGCGGTGTGGACTCCAACGCCCTGCAGCGTCCCAAACGCTTTTTCGGTGCTGCCAGAAATATCGAGGACGGCGGAAGCCTGACCATTATCGCAACCGCTCTGATTGATACAGGCAGCCGTATGGATGAAGTTATTTTTGAGGAATTCAAAGGCACAGGCAATATGGAACTCCAGTTGGATCGGAGACTGGCTGACAAACGGATTTTCCCGGCCATTGACATCAAAAAATCCGGCACACGCAAAGAGGAACTTCTCATGGATCAGGATACCCTGAACCGGGTCTGGATTCTGCGGAAACTGCTTTCTTCCTTAAATCCGGTCGACAGCCTTGAATTTTTACTTGAAAAAATGAACGGAACAGGCAATAATAGAGAGTTTTTGGAAGCCATGAACGGATAAACATATATCAGGAGGTTGAAATCATTATGAAAGAGGGCATACATCCCGAATACGTGCAGACGACCGTCAAGTGCGCGTGCGGAAATGTTATGAAGACCAGCTCGACAAAAAAGGACATCATGGTGGAAATATGTTCCAACTGCCATCCTTTCTTTACCGGCAAACAGAAACTTGTGGACACAGCCGGCCGGATCGAGCGTTTTCGTAAAAAATACGAAAAATTTCACCAGATGCAGCAGGAGGCAGGAAACTGATCCGTTCCCTTATGGATCGGAACGGTTTTCTGGGATATACTGCCGGATAAACTATGTTTGACAAACTAAAAGGTGTGGAAAGCCGGTTCTCGGAGCTGGAAACCATGCTCAGTGACCCGGAGGTGGTCAAAAACCGGGAGCTTTTTCAGAAACACGCGAGGGAACATGCTGATCTGGGCAAAATTGTAAGTGTTTTCAGGGTTTACAGGCAGGTTCTGGATGAACTGGACGGCAGCATGGAACTGCTGCGGGACGGAGATCCTGAGATCAGGGATATGGCCAGGGCTGATATGGATTCCCTTAACGGAAGAAAGGCCGAACTTGAAACCGCACTGAAAAAACTTCTGATGCCCACGGATCCCAATGATGATAAAAATGTCATTCTTGAGATACGGGCCGGTACAGGCGGAGATGAGGCTGCCCTTTTTGCCAATGACCTGTTCCGGATGTACAGCCGTTATGCTGAAAACACCGGATGGAAGGTGGAAATCATGAACCACCATTCCACAGGAGCGGGCGGACTCAAGGAAGTCATAGCCATGATTCACGGCAGAGGGGCTTTCAGCCGTCTGAAATTTGAAAGCGGAATCCACCGGGTACAGAGGGTTCCGGAAACCGAAACACAGGGAAGGATACACACCTCGGCAGTCACGGTCGCAGTTCTGCCGGAAGCAGAGGAAGTGGAACTTCATATTGATCCCGGTGAGGTCAAGGTGGATGTATACCGATCCACAGGACCGGGAGGCCAGTCTGTCAACACCACTGATTCAGCAGTCCGCCTAACCCATCTGCCATCGGGGCTTGTTGTCACCTGCCAGGATGAAAAATCCCAGTTGAAAAACAAGAACAAGGCCATGAAAGTGCTGCGCGCGCGGCTCATGGACCGGATGCTCTCGGAACAGCATGAAAAACGCTCTGAAGAGCGCAAAAGCCAGATTGGCACAGGGGACAGGAGCGGAAGAATCCGTACCTACAATTTTCCCCAGGGCCGGGTGACAGATCACCGCATCGGACTTACCCTGTACAAACTGGAAAGTATTCTGCAGGGTGATATAGACGGAATTATAGATGAACTGGTGACATTTTACCAGGCCCAGGCACTTCAGAATGCAGAACCAGCCAAAGAACGGTGAACCCTGGCCCATTCTCAGACTCCTCAGATGGACCGCTTCCCATTTCATGTCCCGGAATATTGAAAATCCGAGAGCGTCAGCGGAAATTCTTCTGGCCCATGCTCTGGGGCTTCGGCGCATTGATCTGTATCTCCGTTATGATCAGCCACTGATGCCCGGTGAACTGGGGAGATTCCGGGAACTGATTCTCCGGAGGCTCCGGCATGAACCTGTGGCCTATATCACAGGCCGCAAAGAGTTCTGGACTGTGGAACTTTCGCTTTCCCCGGCAGTGCTGATTCCCCGGCCTGAAACCGAATGCCTGGTGGAAGCAGCACTCGGATGTCTGCCGGAAACTCCGGAAGGGGAAGGACGCAGCATTCTGGATATGGGAACAGGCTCAGGAGCCATCATTCTTGCTTTGGCTGCGGAACGGCCAGGAAACCGTTTTTACGCCTCAGACAGATCAGCGGCCGCGCTGGAGATTGCCAAAGCCAATGCTGCGGGAAACGGCCTGGATGGAAAGGTCGGTTTTTTCTGCGGGGACTGGTTTGCTCCGCTGAAGGCGGATATTTCAGGATTTGATCTGATCGTGTCCAATCCTCCCTATATCCGCGCCGCAGAGATTAAAGGACTGCAGCCGGAAATCAGTTTTGAGCCCAAAGCAGCTCTGGACGGGGGGACTGACGGTCTTGCCGCAATCCGGCAGATTGTTCTGCATGCTCCTGATTATCTGTCTGAAAAAGGTTTTCTAATTATGGAAATCGGATTTGATCAGCGCTCAGATGTCACGGAAATTGCACAGAAATGCGGAAACTATGATCAGATCCGGTGCACAAAGGATTACGGAGGAAACGACCGGGTCATGCAGATGCGGAGGATACAGCGAAAAACGCCTTGCAGAGTATAAGGCAATCTGATAGGATACCATGATTTTCAAAACGCACGTCTCCGGACCCGTTTCCGGGTGCTTTCACAGACTGTGAAAGTGGAATGCGGGGCAGACGGAGGCGGTGGAAAACAACCATAACAAAGGGAGAAATTACAGTAATGGCATATGTCACAATGAAGGAACTTTTGGAGGCAGGCGTTCATTTCGGTCATCAGACCCGCCGCTGGAATCCCAAAATGAAACCCTATATTTTCGGCGCGCGCAACGGCATTTATATCGTGGATTTGCAGAAAACGGTACGGATGTTCAGAACAGCGTATGATTTTGTGGCGGATACAGTGGCCGCAGGCCAGTCGGTTCTTTTTGTGGGAACCAAGAAACAGGCACGGGATTCCATTTTTGAGGAAGCCACCCGCTGTGACATGTTTTATGTGCAGAACCGCTGGCTGGGCGGAATGATGACCAATTTCCAGACCATAAAACAAAGCATTGACCGGCTCAATCATCTCAATGATATCCGCAATGATGAAACCATAAGTCTCTATACGAAAAAAGAACGGCTGAAATTCGAAAAGGAACGGGTGAAGCTGGAGAGCAACCTGGGCGGTATCCGGCTGATGAACCGCCTGCCCGGCGCCATATTTGTGATTGATCCCAAAAATGAGGCCATAGCAGTGAGCGAGGCACACCGTCTCCGCATTCCGGTGGTTGCTGTGGTGGATACCAACTGCGATCCGGATGAAGTGGATTATCCCATTCCCGGAAATGATGACGCTATACGGGCCATCCGCCTGATCACATCCCGGATTGCGGATGCATGCAATGACGGCAGATCCCAGCTAGCGGAAAGACAGCAGGCCGAAACAGACAAGGATGAGGAACTTCCTGAAATTTCATCAGCCGGTGCGGAAATGAAAACCGGCGAACGCAAGATCATTTCCAAAGGTTCGGACGGCCCTGTTGTGGAAATCATCAAGCGGAGCGCAATGGAAGATGCGGACACTGAATCCGAAGATGAGCAGGATACAAAAAAATATTAGGAGAGCAGAGTAAGATGGCAGACATCAGTGCAGCAATGGTGAAAGAGCTTCGGGAAAAAACCGGAGCAGGAATGATGGATTGCAAGGAAGCTCTGACCGCATGCGGGGCAGATCTGGAAAAAGCAGTTGATTTTCTTCGTAAAAAAGGTCTGGCCACCGCACAGAAGCGTTCAGGCAGGGCCACCAGTCAGGGCCTGGTCGAGTCTTATATCCATATGGGCGGAAAAATCGGGGTAATGGTGGAAATCAACTGTGAAACCGATTTTGTGGCAAAAACCGATGCATTCAAAGAATTTGTCAGAAATATTGCCATGCACATAGCGGCAGCCGCTCCGGCCGGCATTTCCCCGGCTGATGTTCCCGAGGCCGTAATCGCGCGGGAAAGGGAAATCTACCGCGCACAGGCTTTGGAAACCGGCAAACCCGCGCAGGTGGTAGACAAAATCATTCAGGGCAAACTGGACAAATTCATTAAGGATTCCTGCCTGCTCAACCAGGGTTATGTAAAAAATCCTGATATAACCATCAGCGATTATCTCAATGAGATGGTCGGAAAAACCGGCGAGAATATTTCCGTTAAACGCTTTGTCCGGTTCCAACTGGGAGAATAATCTTGCCTGTACCGAAATACAGAAGAATTCTGCTCAAGCTGAGCGGCGAAGCCCTGATGGGAAATCAGGGTTTCGGTATCTCATCTGAAATAATCCGGTATGTGGCAGATGAAATCCGCTCTGTCACAGAAATTGGCGTCCAACTGGCTGTTGTGGTGGGCGGCGGCAATATTTTCAGGGGAGTTGCCGCGAGTTCCTTTGACATGGATCGCGCCTCAGCCGACCATATGGGCATGCTGGCCACGGTAATTAACAGCCTGGCCCTGCAGGACTCTCTGGAAAAAAGAGGGGTGCAGACCCGCGTGCAGAGCGCAATTTCCATGCATCAGATAGCCGAACCCTATATCCTGCGCCGTGCTGTGCGGCATCTGGAAAAGGGGCGTGTGGTCATTTTTGCGGCCGGCACGGGAAACCCCTATTTCACCACAGACACTGCCGCTGTGCTCAGAGCGCAGGAAATCCATGCGGAAATCCTTTTGAAGGCCACAAAGGTCAAAGGACTTTACACATCTGATCCTGTCAAAAACAGAGATGCTGAGTTTATCCGCAATATCCGCTATATGGAAGTTCTGGAACGCCAGCTCCGGGTCATGGACATGACAGCCATCTCCCTGGCTATGGACAACAATCTTCCTCTGGTGGTCTTTGATCTGAATGAAGCCGGAAGTATGCGGAAAGTGGCGTGCGGAGAATCTGTTGGTTCTGTAATCAGCAATTAAGTGTGCAGTTTTCAGGAAAAAAAACTGCATATCCGTTTCTGCCTAAATCCACAGGAAAAAACCGGAATCCGCAGAATAGAGATTCCGGTTTTTTCCCCTTTTTATCCTCCGGGATAGATTCAGACTCTCCCTGATTTGTGAAATATGAACATAAAATGAAGGTGACTGCATATGATTAAAACAAGTTATGAGGAAACCAAAGATCGGATGGAAAAATCCATTTCCGCTCTGGAAAAAGAACTGAAACGGGTCAGAACCGGCCGCGCCTCCCTGTCAATTCTGGATGGCGTGAAAGTGGATTATTACGGAACCCCCACACCCCTGAACCAAATGGCCTCTCTGGCTGTTCCTGAAAGCAGGCAGATTACCATTCAGCCCTGGGATGTTTCCGTAATTAAGGATATTGAAAAAGCCATTCTGAAAACCAGCCTGGGACTGACACCGGCCAATGACGGCAAACTGATCCGCATCACGATTCCGCCCCTTACAGAAGACCGGCGCAAAGAACTGGTGAAAACAGTCAGCAAAATGGGGGAAGAATGCAAGGTGGCTGTCCGCAATATCCGCCGGGATACCAATGAAGTGCTCAAGGGATTCAAAAAAGACGGCGATATTTCCGAGGATGAGGCATTCAAAGCCCAGGATGAGGTGCAGAAGATCACGGATGAGTATATCAGCCGGATCAGTGAAATCTGCAGAAACAAGGAAAAGGAAATCCTTGAAATCTGATACTCCAGCCGGCCCTGATCCGGCCAGACTCCCCGCGCACCTTGCCATTATCATGGACGGAAACGGCAGATGGGCGAAAAAAAAGCTCATGAACAGGGTCAGGGGGCATGAGCGGGGCGCAAATGTGGTAAGGGAAATTGTCCGGGCAGCACGGGAGCTGGGCATCGGGATTCTGACCCTGTATGCTTTTTCCACGGAAAACTGGCAGCGTCCCAAAACCGAAGTTGCTGCCCTGATGTCCATCCTGAAAAATTTTCTCCGCTCCGAGCAGCAGGATATGGTGGAAAACAATATCCGTTTCCATGTCATCGGACAGACAGAACGTCTGCCTGAGGATGTGCAGAAACAGATTGAACTGACCAAATCCATGACGCAGAACAGTACAGGCATGATTCTCAATCTGGCCCTCAGTTACGGCAGCCGGGATGAAATTACCCGTATGGTGCGGCAGATTGCACATGAAGTTCAGCAGGGACAGATTGCTGTGGATGACATAAGCCCGGAAATGATTTCGGATCATCTGTACACCAAAGGTATGCCTGATCCGGACCTGCTCATCCGCACCAGCGGGGAAATGCGCATCAGCAATTTTCTTCTCTGGCAGATAGCGTATGCGGAAATCTTTGTTACTGACACCCTGTGGCCGGATTTCAGCAAAGATGAACTGATTGAAATCCTGAAAAATTTTCAGAGCCGTGAACGCAGATTCGGCAAAGTGCTGTAAAAAGGGCTTTCATAAATGCCTGCCATAAATTTCCATGTCTGCAAAACCGGGTTTTTCCCAAAAACCCGGTTTTTTTTATACAGTTTTCAGAAAAACCGGATTTTTCTGAAAAATCCGGTTTTTTGAATACCGGAAAACTTTCGGTTGAGTACTTATACCCAATGGTTCGGACATTTTTTTATAACATGCTGTTTATATTCAAATTTCATGGTTTACGGTTTAACTGTCAGATTATGTATTTTCAGCATGTTATCTGGCATGACCGCACTGTTTTTCAAAAACTGTCCGAAGTATTGTATACCATTACTCAGAAGATTTGATGGTACAGCCACGAATTGCACGAATGACACGAATTATGGTTGTGTATTAGTGCAGATTCGTGTTATTCGCGGCTGTTCTGCTGAGGCAGTCCTTTCGAATGCAGTATTTTACAAGCGAAATGTTTCAAGTAATGGTATATATTCTGCCCTGAAAAAAAGGAAAAATATATATGTATGCACAACGCTGGATTACCGGACTGACCGCGCTTCCTTTTCTGATTTTTCTTGTATATAAAGGCGGCATTGTGTTTACGGTTTTTGTGGCTCTTGTCTGCCTTTTGTGTATGGGAGAATATTTCCGCATCACAGCAAAAGGCGAGATGAGCGGGCTGCTGTCTTTTATTCCGCTTTTCAGCATGATAAGCGGAATATCCACTGTCTTTGCGGCCAATAAATTCACCACGGATCTTATCCTCTGCATTGCCGGTGTTCACGTTATTGTCTGCGCTTTGTATTCCATCACGCATTTCAAACATGATCCCGGAGTTCTGGAAAAAACAGCGCAGGGAATTCAGGCTTTTGTCTATATCCCGGTATTTCTTTCCTTTGCCATTCTCATCCGCAACGGAAATGACGGAATGTTATGGTTTTTCATGCTGCTGGCAATTGTATTTGCCGGAGATATCGGCGCACTGTATGCCGGAACGTATTTCGGAAAACACAAACTTTGTCCTTCGGTCAGTCCGGGAAAAACAGTGGAAGGCTCGCTGGGCGGTCTGGCCGCAAATGTGCTGATTGGTTCCATCATCAAAATGATTTTCCTCTCCCGGATGCCCTGGGTGCAAAGCATTGTTTTTTTTCTCTGCATTGGCATAGCCGGGCAGATCGGAGATCTGTTTGAGTCTCAGTTTAAACGAGCGGCAGGCATAAAGGATTCCGGAGGCATACTTCCGGGACACGGCGGCATTCTGGATCGCATTGACGCGCTGCTTTTTGCTCTTCCCCTTGCCTATTTTTTCAAGAAGTATATCTTATGGGTATAAGGGGGATTTTCTGCGATATGTATGTTTCCATATAACATTCAATTTGCCATATTTTTATAAAAAAATAGATGGCAAACGCATTTTTTTCACCGGATCGCGGCTGTGCGCGGTTTTACCATCGGATATTATGCGTTTGGCGGATGTGCGTTCGGAAAATAAACTGTTTCCGCCATATAGCGCAGTCCTGAAGGTCTTGCTTTCTTTGGCAAATGGCTTCCATTTCTGCCATTGAAATGAATCAGTGAGATAATTATGCCAAAATACGATGAAATTGGATATTGGAGTGAAATTAAACTTGATATTATTAAAGAATATGCTTCTGCTTATTCCAAAATATTAAGTACCAAAGAAAGATCTTATTTCTATCATATTTATATTGATGCATTTGCAGGTGCTGGCAAACACATATCTAAAAATACAGGAGAATTTATACTTGGGAGTCCTCTTAATGCACTTTTGGTATCCCCGCCTTTTAAAGAATATCATTTAATAGATCTGAATAAGCAAAAAATAAAATCTCTCGAAGAACTTTCAGGTTCCCGTTCTGATGTTCATATTTATCATGGTGACTGCAACTCAGTTATGCTGAAACATATAATTCCAAAGGTAAGATATGACGAGTATCGCCGGGCGCTTTGTGTATTGGATCCATACGGTTTACATCTTGACTGGGAGGTTATTTTTAATATTGCCAAGATGAAAACATTTGATATTTTTTTGAATTTTCCTGTAGCAGATATGAATCGCAACGTACTCTGGCGAAATCCGGAAGGTGTAACAGAAGAACAGATTGAACGAATGAACAAATTTTGGGGAGACGATTCATGGCTAAGCATCGCATATGCAGATTCATCCCAACTGTCTGTTTTTGGAGAAACAAAAATTGAAAAAGTTTCGAATGAGGCAATTGCAGAGGCTTTCAGGCAACGACTTAAAACGGTGGCAGGCTTTAAAAATGTCCCGAAGCCTATAGCAATGCGCAATACACAAAATGCTATAATATACTATCTGTTTTTCGCTTCAAATCAGACAGTAGCACAAAATATTATACAGGATATATTTAACAAATATTCAAACAGAAAGGCATAATCAATGGCTTTTAATTCTTTGATAGAATGGACTGAATCAACTTGGAATCCTATCACAGGCTGCACAAAAATCAGTGACGGCTGCCTGAATTGCTATGCTGAACGAATGGCAAAACGATTAGCCGGAAGATATGGTTATCCAAAAGAAAACCCCTTCACATTAACATTGCATCCGGACAGATTGTCACATCCTCTCAACTGGAAAGGAAATCATAATATATTTGTATGCAGTATGAGCGATATTTTTCATAGCAATGTTCCTGACAGTTATCTCTTTGATATTTTGAATATAGTCAATAAATGCCCCCAGCATACTTTTCAAATATTAACCAAAAGAGCAAAACGTATGGCAAAAATCAGTAAAGATATAGGCTTATGGCCTCATAACGTATGGATTGGGGTGACAGTTGAATCAAAGAATTATAAAAAGCGAATTGACTGTTTGAGATCAGTTAATGCTTCTGTAAGATTCATTTCCTTTGAACCATTGTTAGGCAATATAGGTCAGATAAATTTGGATGGGATAAATTGGGTAATTGTAGGAGGGGAATCAGGACCGGGAGCAAGACCGATGCTGCCGGAATGGGCAACTAATATCAGAGATCAATGCCTGAAAGTAAATATTGCATATTTCTTTAAACAATGGGGTGGATTTAACAAAAAGACAGCCGGAAGATCACTGGAAGGCAGAGAATGGAATCAACTACCTGTTTTATCAAATAAAAATCAAATTCAATCAACCCGGATCTGCATACATAAAAAACAAATTCCGATTGATACCGATCTCCCTCCCCATCTTTTCTGAACATCAGCTTTGGTATCAAATATAATTTTTTTCGGATGTTGAAAGGACTGCCATATGAAAAAATCAATATTCAGAGAAGGAAAGAAATATACCTTCATTGATTATTTTGACATGAACAATCCTCCTGAAGAAATAGTGGAAGAATTCGGTTATTCTTTTTCTCTGGAAGTCCCGGATTTGCCCCGGTCTGACAGCTATGACAGAGAAGCCATAAAAAAGATGAAGGAAACCTGTTACAATATTCTGCCAAAAATAACTCTTACATCCGAAACAGCAAAAAGGGAATTTCTGATAGCTCCCATTCTTATGGAAATTGTCAGAACCACAGAATCAAAAATTCATGTGGAATATCCGATAGATTTGGATGACAAACTGAGCGGGCTGCTGGATTATCTGATACGATCCCAGCAGCAGTTGATTGTCATAGAAGCCAAAAAAGGGGATTTGGACAAAGGTTTCAATCAGTTGGCTGCTGAAATGATCGCCCTTGACAAATATGAGGACAGGGATTCAGTCAGTTTTTACGGTGCTGTCACTGTGGGAGATATATGGAAATTCAGTATTCTGAACAGAAAAACAAAACACATCACAAAAGACATCCACAGTTACAGAATACCGGAAGATATGGAAAATGTGTTTTCTGTGCTGAAAGGAATTGTGGAACTGAAAACCTGACAGAGGAAAAATATGCAGCAGAAATATCAGTGCATACGCAAACGGTCAGCGGCCACATTCTGCGGTCTGCCCATTGTGGACATTGCCATTGGGCCTGATCCGGCAAAAAATGAAATCCGGGGCCGGGCGCACGGCATCATTGCCATCGGAGACATTGCCAAAGGCTGGATTGCTGTCGGAGGTCTTGCAGTGGGCGGTATTGCCTTCGGAGGAATGGCAGTGGGCATTATTGCCATAGCCGGTGTGGGACTTGGCCTGTTTGTTTTCGGCGGGCTTGCCATCGGCTGCATTGCCGCAGGCGGATTATCCATCGGTTTTATTGCTCTGGGCGGTTTTGCCATTGGATATTATGCCATCGGCGGCGGCGCATTCGGAAAACACATTGTTTCAGCAATGCAGAGCAGTCCCCAAGCAGTTGCCTTTTTCAGCAAATGGCTCTCCTTTTTGCCATTGAAATAAAACAACCCTGTCAGTTGTGTCTTTTCGTATTTTTTCGTGTATATCAATTCCAATGGTTCGGTAATTTTTTCTGCTGTGTAAATCGATAAATCAGGCAGTTACAATATAATACCGATTCGCCATTGAAATTATATATTAACTGCATCCAAAATATAAGAAAAACCGGTAAGAGATGCTGTGATTTTTTGGGAACATTTTTTCAGAATATCTGCCACATAATCTTTCATTTCCGGGAGACCGGAAAAAATTTTTCCTTTTGTATCCTCCTTTATATATTGCCAAAACCGTTCGATTGGATTCAGCTCCGGGCTGTAAGGCGGCAGAAACAGCATACAGATGTTTTCGGGAATGATCAGTCTTTTTGCTTTGTGAATACCTGCACTGCCAATGAGCATCATATTCATACTATCCTTAAAATACTCTGAAAATTTCTTAAGAAAACATTGAAAGCAGTCTGTGTTCATATTTGAAAATTCGGGAAAAAAACTTTCACCGTCCAATACATATGCTGCTCCATAAATGTAATAATTTTCAAATGTTCTCTGTATCAGTCCGACAGGTCTGAATCCGCGGAGCGTGATTCTTTTTCCGAGTGATGTTATGAGTCCGAACCTTGTTTCATCGTATGAAAAAATTCTGATTTTCATGTCATTATTATAAGTTATTTCAGATATTTTATCAGGAAGTGACTCTTTGAATTCATGCACTTCCCTTTCGTTTTTTTTTATATGTGAAGGACGCGGCGTTTTGGGTCCGGCCTCAAGATAATATCTGACTGTTTTATGAACAGTTTTATAAGGAATATCAAGATTATGATTCTCTCTGATCCATATCCTTATCTCATCATATGATCCGAATCCTTCCGGTTCGGAAAGACGTTTTTTCAGACATTCCGCGACTTCAGCAGGAACGGCGCTCTCCGCCCGTCACTGTATTCAGACGCAGAAATTCAGTGATTCCGACAGTTTCGTAACGGCGGAACTATTCATCTGCCGTAAGGCGGGAAACATTGCAGAGTTCCGCTGCACGGGTCATGGTTTCGGCCTCTCCGGTTTTCAGAAACAGCAGGAGACACGGTCACGGAAACGTCCCTTTTTTTCTTTTTTTTGCATATCAACAAGTTGTCCGGCAGTTTCTGACACATCATATATTTTCTTTTTCGGCATTTTCATTTATCCTTTTAAAAAAATGTCATAATGAAATGATCAATCATTTTACAGCACATTTTTTATATTATTCCAATGGAGAATTGGTATTATGGATTGTCCCTGTCGGGACAAAAAGGACAAGACAGAGTCCCCCAGGGACGGCACATAATAGCCCGGAAATTTATTTCCGGGCTTACTTACAAAGGAAACAGAAAAATGATTTTTGTCTGGATTAACAAACAGAACTGGAAAACACCGGGTCCCATTGTGAATATGGCCGTGCACAATGCCCATTCCTTTTCGGAAATCGGCTTTGAAACACATCTGTGCATGGGCAGCGGTGAAAATTCGGATACACTTACTGATCTCAGGGATTTTTACGGGCTGTCCCCAAACCCTGCATTTCACATTCACCGCATTCCCCGCTGGCAGTTGGGCAAATCGGCTTACAGCATTTCGGTTTTTTATGAAGCTGCGCGTCTTGTTCTTTCCCTGAGCAAAAAAGACCGGGTCGCTGTCATTACCCGTAATTCCGGCTTTCTCTGGTTTCTGATCTGGCTTTGCAGGCATCCGAACATCTGCGGATATTATGAACTTCATGATTTTTATGCTGATCTTTCCTGGGTAAAGGAAAAAACAAGCGGGCATTTTAGGGAAAAATTCTATGAACATCTCTTTCTGCCGAGGATTGACGGCCTGATATGTATTACCGAATCGCAGCAGAAACTCTACCGCAGAGTATTCCCGGACATTCCTTCCTGCGCTTTTCCCCTGGGAACAAAGATAAGGAATGAAAAATCAAATCCGGAAGAAATGCGCAAACGCCGCACCCTGATGTATGTGGGACATCTGCATGGCGAAAAAGGACTGGATTTTCTGCTTCAGGTATCAGCAAAACTGTCCGCGCACGGCATACGGACAGTTTTCTGGGGAGGCAAAGAACGGGAAGTCGCGGAACTTCAGCAGAAAATCCGGAAAATGGGAATGGAACATGCTCTTGAATTTGTTTCCTTTCAGCCCCCGGAACAGATGCACAAAGCTATGTCGGAAAAAGCCGGGGCCGGTGTGGTCATGCTCAAAGACACGTATTACAACCGGTATCTGACCTGCCCGGTCAAGGCACTGGATTATCTTTCACATGGTCTGCCAACTATCGGAAGTGACCTGGCTTCTGTCCGGGAAGTGATGGCCGATGCCTGTCTGTATGTTCCTCCGGATGATGAAGAGCGTTTTGCTGCAGCCGCGCTGGAACTGTTTGACACACCCCAACTGTATGAAAAAATAGTCTTACTTGCCCAAAAAAGAGCCGAACAAATATCATGGCAGAACCGGGCAAAGGCAATATCTGATTTTATCCTTGCAGAGCAAAAGGGTTTTTCTTTGGACTCATTCTGTATGCAAACAACTGAAAACAGGAAATATAAATGAATATTCCGCAGGATTCAGGCCGTCTTTTTCTGCTGCAATGGACAAAATTTTTTCTTGTGTTTAATTTTGCTGCGGTTTTCATTCTCACTGCCCGTTATGCAAAATTTGTTTTTCCGCCTGAAAGCCTTGCAGCCGGAATCTGGATTGTTTTTGCCCTGACAAGCCATTCCTTTCTTATCACTGCACTGTATTTTTTTGTATTTCTCCTGCCTGTCATCCTGTTTTTTCCGCATCGGAAACTGCTTTTTTTTACAGCAGTTTCAGGTGCTTCTGCTCTGATATTTCTTATAGTCCTGGACTATGAGGTTTATCTGCAGTACCGCTTTCATCTGAATATGATGGTATTTGATCTTATGGTAAAAGGAGGATCAGAAATATTTGATCTTTCAGCAGGCACATGGATAAGCGGAATATCGGTTCTTCTGGCAATTTTCGGTACTGAGACAGGATTCGCTGTACTGACAGCCAAATATGCCAAAAAAACAAAAACATGGAGAATAACAGTTTATGCAGTGACAGCATTGGTGCTGATATCTGCGGTTACACATTTTGCCTATGCTGCTGCGGACGCTGCCCGGTACAGACCGGTCACATCCATCCCCCGGCATATCCCTTTTTTTCATCCACTTACGGCAAAAGGTTTTTTTAAAAAACACGGTCTGCTGAATACCGGAAATCAGCCAGATGCAGCCGTATTTGATCAGAAATACAGAAGTTCGATCTCTTATCCGAAAAAGGATTTGCAGTGCAGCGCGGATGCTGAAAATTCCAATATTCTGTTTATTGTAACAGACTGTATGCGTGATGACATGTTCACACAGGAAGTCACTCCCAATCTTTACCAGTTTTTCACTTCTGAACCTTCACTGAGATTTCTCAGCCATATGAGTGGCGGCAATGGAACCCGTGAGGGAATTTTCACTTTGTTTTACGGTATGTTCGGTTCCTTCTGGGAAGTAATGGAAACTGAGGACAAAGGCCCTGTGCTGATTCAGGAGATACTGAAAAGAAAATGGCAGCCAGGGATTTTTGCCAGTGCAAGCCTTAGCGCGCCCCCCTTTGATCGCACTGTATTTACCGATATAAAAAACCTGCGTCTGCGTTCAAAAGGGGAAAATGCTGTTGACAAAGACAGGAACCTGACGGAAGAATGGATGCAGTGGCTGGATACGGCAGAACGCTCCCTGCCTTTTTTCGGTTTTCTGTTTTATGATTCTCCCCACAGTTATTTTTTTCCTGAGGATTATCAGACTGTTTTCAGGCCAATTGCAGAGCAGATGGACTATCATAAACTCAGCAGAGATTTCAATCCCATGCTGATTAAAAACAGGTATAAAACTTCACTGCATTTTGTTGATTCTCTTATCGGAAAAGTGTTAAAAGACCTGGCAGAAAAAAATCTGCTGGAAAACACAATTGTCATTTTCACCGGGGATCATGGTCAGGAATTCAATGAAAACAATATGAATTTCTGGGGACATGGATCAAATTTCACCAAATATCAGATTCATGTTCCGCTCCTGATTTACTGGAAGGGAAAAATGCAGGGTGTTTATTCACACAGGACAAGTCATATGGATGTAGTTCCGACTTTGATGAAAGAAGTGTTTGGATGTACCAATTCCTACAGTGATTACAGCAATGGAAGAAATCTTTTTGACACAGGTGAAAGACAATGGATTTACTGCGGCGGTTTTTCACAGGACGCGCTTATTGAGAAAGACAGAATTACGGTATCCTATCCTGTGGGTTCCTATGAAATTTATGATCAGTCCTACAGAAAAATGGAGGAAGCAGAACTGAATCTATCTGCTGTTAAAGAGATTCTGCAGCAGAAAGCAGATTTTTTTCCACTCGAAAACTGAGAGAATATAAATGCTTAACATTATCCGTGTTCAGACAGTTTCGTAGGTCGGATTAGCGTCAGCGTAATCCGACACATTGTCTGAACCGGGATTCACATGATTAAAGGATTTACAGGATTGTCTGATAACTGCAGGGATTTCATATAAGAAGGGATTGTTCAATCTCTGAAATCCTTTCTTATAGAAAATCCCTGCAGTTATGACAAATTGTCTGAACCCTGATTCACATGATTAAAGGATTTGCAGGATTGTCTGAACTGTGATTCGTCTGATT
>CAZHPS010000080.1:0-18648 GCA_964534335.1 uncultured Desulfobacterales bacterium | reverse complement strand
TGCGGAATTCAGATCTGAATCTGAACCTCTGCAGATGTTTCAGGTAATGGTATATTCCAACAATTTAAATTGAAACAATGCACTAAATTGGTTGTGCAGCAGTGGATCAAATCCGTTGATCTGAACCTGACACCTGTGCCGGAAAAATCCGTAAGGATTGACATTATTATAGAAAAAATGAAAAAACAAATCATAATCCCGTAAGGGATGACATTATCAAACTGTTTGACCCACTATCCTGTTTCCATAAAAGAATATCCCGGCTGATTTTTTTTACATCTGGTACTGAGCAATTCCACCAAAGCAGCATTGGTTTTATACAATACGGAATGCAAACACGGAGGAGTGCAAAAATTAAGCGCAGCGGTTTTTTGCACACGCGAAACCGGGGAAAAACTGACAACAGATATTGCATCAAATCAATGGGGAATTGGTATTATACCAATTCTCCATTGAATTTATACAATAAGATGAGTTATTTCCTCTGTGTTCTCTGTGGTTTTTTATCTCTGTGTCCTCTGTGGGAAACCGAATCATAAGTATATTTTCAATGGAGAATTGGTATTACAGCAGTTTTTATGATGCCGCAGTGAAATGCAATATTTCCAAAATGGAAAAAATGCCGGATGAGTTTCCGGTTCTGTCTGATAAAATCCAAAAACCTGTCTGAAAAAAAAGACTCATAGGAGGAACGCATATGCAGTATCCATTGGCGGAAAAAATCGGCAATCCCGACCTGTTCGTAGGCCGGGAAAAGGAGTTTGAGGACGCGCAGAGATGGCTGGATTGGATACCGGGACGGCTTGCCCATTCCAAAGTCATTCTGGCCCGGCGCAAAAGCGGAAAAACCGCATTTGTGCAGCGCATTTTCAACAAACTTTGGACAGAAAACGGGAGAGTGATTCCCTTTTATTTTGACATTGCGGAGAGCAAAATCTGGCTTCCGGATTTTGCAGTAAAATACTACTGCGCCTTTGTTTCCCAATACATTTCTTTTCTGGAAAGGGATGAAACTCTTGTCAGCCGTCATCTTTCCCTGGAACAGATCAGAGAATACGGTGAGAAAAAATCCATCCGTGATTTTGTGGAAGATGTGGATGCGATTTACTGGGGCAGAAAAATGGGTTTCAATGATTCTGTCTGGGACACGGCCCATGAAGCACCCCATCGCTATGCCCATTTGCATGATCGCAGATTTCTGGTGATTATAGATGAATTTCAGAATCTTGCCTCCTATATATACCGGAATGAGGAATGCAAGGGGGAAGCTGACGATTCCATGCCCGGCAGTTTCCACTCCCTTTCGGAATCCAAACTCGCGCCCATGCTGGTTACAGGTTCCTATGTAAGCTGGCTGCTGGAAATCAGCGGCAAATACCTGCAGGCCGGACGGCTGGAATCATGGCACATTCCGCCGTATCTCACACCGGAGGAGGGGCAGCAGGCCGTGTACAAATACGCTGAGTTTCTCAATGTTCCAATTACCAATGACACGGCTGTTCTCATCAACCGGCTGTGCATGTCTGACCCGTATTTTATTTCCTGCGTGATGAAAGGCCCTTACGCTTCCCGTGATCTTGTTACGGAGGAGGGTGTGGTGGAAGCTGTGAATTATGAAATTACAGACCGCAATTCGCGCCTGTCCAAAACATGGAATGAATACATCCAGCTCACACTGCTGAAAATCGACGACCGCCACGCCAAAAACATGCTTCTGTTTCTGAATCAGCATCCGGAGCGGTACTGGAGTACGCATGAGATAAAACAGGTTCTGAACCTTGACCTTGATTCGGATGAAATCAAACGGAAGCTGATCCTGCTCGTTGAGGCCGATGTGATTGAGTGGGGAATTTCCGACATTGATTTCAGAGGATTGCAGGACGGAACCCTGAATCTGATCATCCGGAACCGCTTTGAAAAGGAAATCAGAGGCTTTGCACCTGATGTCAAACAGGAGTTTCAGGAGAAAATCAGACAGTTGGAAAAGGAGAAACGATCACTTCAGGGCAAACTGAACCATCTTTCCGGCCAGTTTGCGGAATTCCAGTTGTTTCTGTCCTTCCGCTCCCGCAAACGCTTTGCCCTGTCCGAGTATTTTGACGGTGTGAAAGATGACACCCGGCTGAATATTGTGAATGTGAAACAGCGGGTTCCCATACAGCGGGACAACGGGAAAAACATGGAAATGGATATAATCGCTGAGTCTGACTGCGGAAGAACAGTGGCGGTGGAGGTGAAAAAACTGAAAACCCGGATCGGAAAAGAGGCATTGGAGGATTTCTGTGAGAAAATAAAGGCATATGCAAAGCAGTTTCCGGAAAAAATCATCCTGCCCGCGTTTCTCTCCCTGGGCGGTTTCACAGATGAGGCTGCGGAACTCTGCAAAGCGAAGGAAATCGGCACTGCGGAGCGGATTGCACATTTTTAGCAGCATTTTTGTTTATCCGGAGTGCCAAACTTTCAGTTCGGCACTCCTTTCCGATTTCCAGTTTGACATTCCGCAGGATATATTGCAAAGATACAGAAGTTACACCATGCTCCTGAGGAGTGCAAAAATTAAGCGGAACGGTTTTTTGCACAGGCTGCTCCGAAGGAGTGCAAAAATTAAGCGGAGCGGTTTTTTGCACACGCGCAGCAGAAGATTTGATAATACAGCCACGAATTGCACGAATGACACGAATTAAGTAGGCAAACGAAAATTTTTATGTATTCAAAAAACCGGATTTTTCGGAAAAATCCGGTTTTTCTGAAAATTTTATGACCGAAAATTTATGGAACCTTACTTATGATTTGTACATTCGTGCAGATTCGTGTTATTCGTGGCTGTTTAAGCGGAGCGGTTTTTTGCACACGCGCAGCAGAAAATTTGATAATACAGCCACGAATTGCACGAATGACACGAATTATGGTTTGTGCATTCGTGCAGATTCGTGTTATTCGTGGCTGTTTAAATTGTATGTATCAGAAGATTTCATGCTCTCTGTCTTTCGGAGTCCGGAAGTTCCGGAAACAGGATAACCGAAATTTTTTAATGAGAGGTATATTTTTTGCGTACTTTGCGCCTGAACAGAAAAATGCTTAAACTTTGCAACTTATGAAGAGATACGGAAACAAAAAAACAGGAAGGCTCAGCAGAAAATGAAAAAGATACAAATCATTGTTTTTCTTATTCTGGCAGGTGTGATTCCCGGGATTTGTTCTGAAAATTCCGAATCAGACGGATTGCTTTCTGTCAAAACCGAAAATACCCTTTCGATAGCCATAACCGACAATTTCCATCCCTTCACATTTGTCAATGCTGAAGGCAAACCTGCGGGGCTGTTTGTGGATATTTGGAAACTCTGGTCTGAAAAGACAGGTCATAAAATTGAGTTTATTGTTTCCTCATGGAATGAAAGTCTGGAAAACCTGAAAAACGGCCGTGCGGATATTCATCGCGGGCTGTCTGTAACTCCGGAACGTGAAAAATGGCTGATATTTTCACAGCCTTTTTACAAAAATACATTCTGTCTGTTTTTTCCCCTGCGGCAGGGAAAACCTTTGCCTGCAAAAGAACTGGCGGGCAAAAGAATCGGGGTTGTCCGGAATTCCTCTGAGGAAGAATTTCTGAAAAACAATTATCCGGATATTGAACGGATTGCCTTTGAAAGCACAGAGGAGACTGTTTTCGGTGCAAAACACGGTAAAACCGCTGCTCTCGCTGCTTCATATCTGAGCGCGTCTTCGATTATTGTAAGGCTGGGATTGTCCGGCGAATTTGAAGTCGGCAAAGAAATTCTTTACACAGGCACATTTCATGCCCCTGTTCTCAAAGATCGGAAAGATCTGCTTGCAGAAATTGACAAAGGCTTTGATGCCATTTCCGATAATGAACTGGCTGAAATTGAAAAACGCTGGATTCCTGATCCTTCAAAACGGTATTACCGGACTCCCGGCAAAATCAGGCTGACTGCGGAGGAAGAATCATGGCTTAAAAATCACAAAACCGTCCGATTCGGTTTTATGGACGGATTTCCCCCGCTTTCATTTGTGAATAACAAACAATATATTGGAATTCATACAGATTATCTCAAAACCATCAGTGAACGCACCGGGCTCCGGTTTGAATATGTTCCGGTTTTGCCTGCTGAACTGGATCTGAGAGGAAAAATCCGTGAGTTCGATATGTTCCCATCTTTCAGCATTGCTTCCCGCAAATCATATGCAGATTTTACAGATCCGCTGATGTATTACAAGTCTGTTATCATCAGCAGAAGTGATGATCCATTTATCAGCGGTCTCAACGCATTAAAGAATAAAAAAGTGACTGTTGTAAAGGGCATTAAATATTATGACCGGATTTTCGGCAACTATCCTGAAATTCAGAGGATTGAAAAGAAAAACATATTGGAATGTCTGGAAGATGTATCGAATCACAAAGCAGATGCCTATGTCGGACCACAGATCATTGCCTGCTGGCTGATCCAGAAACATAATCTTGTCAATCTGAAAATAGCCGGAGTCGCGGATTATCTGCCAGAACCTTATATGTATGCGGTTCGCAGCGATTATCCCGAACTGATCAGTATTCTCAACAAAGGCATTGCTTCCATAAGCAAAGATGAACATGAGGCAATTCTACAGAAATGGTTCACAGTGAAAGTGGAATATAAAGCAGACTGGTCTGAGGTACTGAAACGGGCCGGAGCAATTGGGGGAATTTTTATTGTCATTCTGGGAATAATTCTTTTATGGAACCGGAAAATGGCAGCAGAAATTGCACAGCGCACGCGTCTGGAGACGGCTCTGAAAGAATCCGAACTTTGGATGAAGAGCATATTCAACTCTCTGGATGAATCGGTTCTTGTTGTTACACCGGACAGGAAAATTGTCAATGTCAACGGGGCAACGGAAAAGATTTTCGCTTATTCCCCAGCAGAACTGATAAACCGCTCCACCGAAGTGCTGCATGTGGATTATGAACATTATCTGGAATTCGGCAGACGCATAAATGAGGCTTTTGACCGGGGAAAATCCGCAAACTTTGAATTCAGAATAAAAAGGAAAAACGGTGAAATATTTCCGTCCGAACATACGGTCTCTCTGCTGAAAAATGATAAGGGAGACGCCATTGGCATTGTAAGTATTGTGCGGGACATTACTGATCGCAAACACGCGGAAGAGGCTTTGAGAGAGAGCGAAAAACAGTTTCGCCGAATGTTTGAAAATCATTATGCAGTGATGCTTCTGACTGATCCGGAAAACGGAAAAATCATCCGTGCCAATAAGGCGGCCCGGAAATATTACGGTTACACGGCTGAGGATTTTGAAAGACTGTTCATTTATGAAATCAATCCGTTAGGCAAAGAAGAAATCTCTGCTGAAATGGCAAATGCCAAAAGCGAAAAACGCAACTGTTTTTATTTTCCGCATCTTCTGGCAAACGGAGAACTCCGGTATGTGGAAGTGCATTCCTCTCCTGTTGAATTTAAGGGGAAAACCCTTTTGTTTTCCATTATTCATGATATTACAGAACGCAGGCAGGCTGAGCAGTCTCTGCGGGAAAGCGAAAACCGTTACCGTCTTCTGCATGAATCCATGAGGGACGGTTTTGCCCAGATCAGTATGTCCGGGCATATTGTTTCCGTAAACCCATGTTTTCTTGAAATGACAGGATATTCTGAGGAAGAAGTGTCTATCCTGCACTATAATGACATTACGCCGGAAAAGTGGCAGGAATCTGAACAGGAAATCATTGAAAAACAGGTGATTCCCAATGGCTATTCTGATATATATGAAAAAGAGTATATCCGTAAAGACGGCAGTGTTTTTCCTGTTGAATTAAGAGCATATCTGCTCAGGGATAAAAACGGTCAGGCCGATGGGATGTGGGCAGTTATCCGCGACATCAGCGACCGCAAACGAGCGGAAGAATTGCTGTGGAAAAGTGAAAAGCGTTATCGGGAATTGTTTGAATTCATGGAAGAAGGCGTTTTGAGAGCTGACACTCAGGGGAATATCATTATGGCAAACATTGCCATTGCCAAAATGTGCGGTTACATCTCTCCTGAAGAAATGCTGGGTATTCCTATGACAAAGCTCTATGCCAATCCCAAAGACAGAGAGGCTATGATTCAGAAAGTAAAAGAAAAAGGCATTCTTAAAAACTTTGAAATTGTGGCGCGGACAAAAGACGGGCATTCTTTTTGGGCCCTGTGCAATGTCAAAATCATTGTGAATGAAAATGGCGAAGTTATGGGGACAGAAGGTCTTGTCCGTGACATCAGCGACCGCAAACGAGCGGAAGAGGAATTGGAGCAGGCCCATGCCCGGCTGAACGCCACGCTTCATGCCCTGCCTGACCTTTTGTTTGAAGTTGACCGGGAAGGCCGGATTTATGATTTTCATGCACCCCAAGGAGAACTGCTGTATGTTCATCCGGAAGCGTTTCTTTCCAAAACCATACGCGAAGTGCTGCCCTCTGACGCGGCAGACATCATTGCACATGCAATTGCTGAGGCTGCTGCAAACGGACAGCATTCCGGTGCAACTTATATGCTGCAAATGCCAACCGGACAGCATTGGTTCGAGCTTTCCATTACAGCAAAAGACGATCCCCATCTGTCCAAAAGCCGCTTAATTCTGCTGGCGCGTGACATCACCGACCGGAAGAAGACCGAAGAGGCTTTGCGGGAGAGTGAAGAACGATTTAAAAACGCGTTCCAATATTCCCCTATCGGAATAGCTCTGACTTCACTGGAAGGCAAATGGCTGCAGGTTAATCCAAAAGTATGTTCGATTGTCGGCTATTCTGAAGATGAACTTTTGACAAAAACATTTCAGGATATTACCCATCCTGAAGATTTGGAAACTGATTTGAATAATGTTCGTCAAATGCTGACCGGAGAAATTGACACGTATTCAATGGAGAAAAGATATTTTCATAAGCAAGGGCGAATTATTTGGGTTCTGCTGTCTGTCGGACTGGTCAGAGATCGCGTGGGAACACCTTTGTATTTCATCTCTCAAATCGAAGACATCACTGACCGCAAACGCGCGGAAGAAGAATTACGGAAAATTGAATGGCTTCTTTCTTCGGGTCTGAAATCAAATTTTGTTTGTGAAATATCGACTTACGGGGATTTAACCCGGCTGAATACCTGCCGTCAAATATCAGATGCAGTCAGCAAAAATGTTCTTTTTGACATTGCCGGAGATTATCTTGATCTGATGGAAACCTCATCTGCAATTTATGAAATCAACGGAGATTATGCGTTTGGCATCTTCAGTTCCGGATGGTGCCGCTTATTGGATACTGCTTCACGAAACCTTTGCAACACAGAAGATAATCGGGCGGCTTTGACAGGCGGGAAATGGCTCTGTCATGAATCCTGCTGGACAGATTGTTCAAGGCTTGTTATCGAAACCGGAAAACCTGCGGATATTGAATGTCACGGCGGTATCAGACTTTACGCTGTTCCGATTTTTTCAGGGGAAAAGATAATTGGGGCAATGAATTTCGGATACGGAGAGCCACCGCGAAATGTGAATAAACTTAATGAAATCTCAGAAAAATACGGTATACCTGTCGGGACTTTGATTGAACAGGCAGACAGGTATCAGACTCGTCCTTCCTATATGGTTGAAATTGCCAAAAAACGTCTGGAAGTTTCCGCAAGGCTGATCGGTGAAATCGTTAAAAACAAACAAACAGAGGAACAACTCAAAAATGCCAAAGAGCAGGCCGAATCCGCTACCCGTGCCAAATCCGAATTTCTGGCCAGCATGAGCCATGAAATCCGCACACCCTTAAATCCCATTATCAACATGACCCGTGTGCTGCTGACCACAGAACTGAATCCGGAGCAGCAGGAATATGTGAAAACCGTGATGACTTCCGGTGAGATACTGCTTTCCCTGATCAATGACATACTGGATTTCTCCAAAATCGAGGCCGGAAAAATGGAACTGGAGCATAGGGATTTCAGTGTGTTCCATATTCTGGATCAGGTGGAAAGCATTCTGGGTGTGAAAGCCGGGGAAAAAGGACTGCGCATTATCCGGGAAACCGGCCCGAATCTGCCTGTGCGTCTTATCGGCGATCCCGGAAGGATACGGCAGATTCTGCTCAATTTTGCCAATAATGCAGTCAAGTTCACTGCGGAAGGCACAATCACGATCCGGGTTTTTTCCGAAGATCAGGATGACCGTCATGCACATCTCTGCTTTGAGGTGGCCGACACAGGAACCGGCATTTCCCCGGAAGCCATGAAACGGCTGTTCACACCCTTTTCCCAGGCTGATGCATCTGTATCCCGCAAATACGGCGGAACCGGACTGGGACTTGCCATTTCAAAACAGTTGGCAGAACTTATGCACGGCGAAGTCAGTGCGGAAAGTGAGGAGGGAAAAGGTTCTGTGTTCCGTTTTATCGCCCGGTTTGAAAAATCCGCTGATCAGACAGACATATCTGAAAGCGGAGATTGCAAAGTTTCCTCTGTTTTCAGCAGAAAATTCAAAGGAGACATCCTCATTCTTCTGGCAGAGGACAATATCGCGAATCAGAAAGTCGCGCTGGCCATTCTGAAACAGTTTGGTCTGTCCGCAGACACTGCCTGCAATGGCAAAGAAGCAGTGGAGGCACTTTGCAGTAAAATTTATGCTTTGGTGCTGATGGATGTGCAGATGCCGGAAACAGACGGACTTACGGCCACAAAAATGATTCGCGATCCGGGTTCCGGCGTGATTGAACCCAATATTCCCATCATAGCCATGACCGCGAATGCAGGCAGGGAAGACCGGGAAAAATGCAAATCTGCGGGAATGGATGATTATCTTTCCAAACCTGTCAGTCCGGAGGAACTTTTTGCTGTTCTTGAAAAACATCTCAGAGGTGCTGAGATTTCTGAAATCAGGGCAGATTCCGTACAGGAGAAAAAACAGATTCCGGTGCGTGCTTTGGATGTGTCAGACGCCCGGATTTTTGACCGGGATGATTTTCTGCACCGCATTGGCGGAAATATGGAACTTTTTTCAGAAATTGTGGGAGTGATGCCCGGCAGCATATCCGAAGAAATATGGAATCTGAAAAGAGCGGTGCATGAAAACAATGCAGCGGCCATACGGCTGCACGCGCATTCCCTCAAGGGACTGGCTGCAAATGTATCCGCTCACAGTCTGCGGGCCATTGCTTTGCGTATGGAAACCGCAGTCAAAGAGGGATCTATGGAAGAAATGGAATCTCTGACCGGTGAACTGGATTGTGAATTTGCCCTGTTTGAATCGCTTATAGCAGATATTGCCGGGTAATCAAATCCATTCCTGAGGAGTGCAAAAATTAAGGTGATTTCTGAAAATAAATATACCATTTCAGCTCACAGGCACAAGGCAAAAACTGGAAGTTTTTGATACATTGGCGGTATATACCGATACTTAAAACATTTTGGTAATTTTGCCGGGCAGATTTTAACCGCAGAGTAACGCAGAGTTTCCGCAGAGTCACACAGAGTTTTTTCTGTGCGGAATTCAGATCTGAATCTGAACCTCTGCCAAATGTTTCATGTAATGGTATATCAGATATTGCAGGGTGATGAAATCAGGAGTGCCAAATTTTTTGGAATATCAGACAAAACTGGCCAGAGGGTCAAACCGGCTGATTTTTTTAGATCTTAATTTCACACAGAAAAAAACTCTGTGTGACTCTGAGAAAACTCTGCGTTACTCTGCGGTTAAAAAAACAGACTGTCAGACAATTTGACCCACTATCGGAAAGAATTACCATTGAGCATTTTCATATAAGAAAAGGAGAACATTATGCAGTACCCTTTGGCGGAAAAAATCGGCAATCCCGACCTGTTTGTTGGCCGGGAAAAGGAATTTGCGGACGCGCAGAGATGGCTGGACTGGATACCGGGAAGGCTTGCTGATTCAAGGGTTATTCTTGGCCGGCGCAAAAGCGGAAAAACCGCATTTGTGCAGCGCATTTTCAACAAACTTTGGACAGAAAACGGGAGAGTGATCCCCTTTTACATTGACATACCTGAAGTCAAAGTATGGTTTCAAAATTTTGCGATAAGGTACTATTGCACTTTTGTTTCACAGTATATTTCTTTTATGGAAAGGGACGAAACCCTGGTCGGAAAACCTTTTTCACTGGAAAAAATCAGGGAATACGGTGAAAAAAAAGAGATCCGTGTTTTTGTGGATGATGTGGAAGAGATTTATTGGGCTCAAAAAATGGGATTGAACGATTCTGTATGGGAAACAGCCCACTATGCTCCTCAAAGATATGCCCAGCTCCATGATCACCGCTTTCTGGTGATTATAGATGAATTTCAGAATCTTGCCAGTTACATATACCGGAATGGGGAATGCAAAGGCGAAGCTGACGAAACCATGCCCGGAAGTTTCCATTCCCTTTCAGAATCCAAACTTGCGCCCATGCTGGTGACCGGATCATACGTAAGCTGGCTGCTGGAAATCAGCGGAAAATATCTGCAGGCAGGCAGACTGGGGTCATGGCGCATTCCCCCGTATCTCACACCCGGGGAGGGGCAGCAGGCCGTTTACAAGTATGCGGAGTTTCTCAATGTTCCAATTACCAATGAAACGGCAGTACTCATCAACCGGCTGTGCATGTCTGATCCATATTTTATCAAATGTGTGATGAGAGGACCCTATGCGCCCCGTGATCTTGTCACGGAGGAGGGTGTGGTGGATGCTGTGAATTATGAAATCACAGACCGCGAGTCGCGCCTGTCCAAAACATGGAATGAGTACATCCAACTGACGCTGCTCAAGATTGACGACCGCCATGCCAAGAACATGCTCCTGTTTCTCAATCAGCATCCGGAGCAGTATTGGAGTACGCATGAGATAAAGCAGGCTCTGCACCTTGACCTTGATCCTGATGAAATCAAGCGGAAACTGATTCTGCTGGTGGAGGCCGATGTGATTGAATGGGGAAGCTCGGACATTCAGTTCAGGGGACTGCAGGACGGAACCCTGAATCTGATCATCCGGAACCGTTTTGAGGAGGAAATCAGAGGCTTTGTACCTGATGTCAAACAGGAGTTTCAGGAGAAAATCAGACAGTTGGAAAAGGAGAAACGGTCACTGCAGGGCAAACTGAACCATCTTTCAGGTCAGTTTGCGGAATTCCAGTTGTTTCTGTCCTTCCGGTCACGCAAACGCTTTGCCCTGTCCGAATATTTTGAAGGAGTGAAGGATGACACCCGGCTCAACATTGTGAATGTGAAACAGCGGGTTCCAATCCAGCGGGACAACGGCAAAAACATGGAAATGGATATAATCGCGGAGTCTGACTGCGGACGTTTGATTGCAGTGGAGGTGAAAAAGCTGAAAACCCGGATCGGAAAAGAGGCAGTGGAAGATTTTTGTGAGAAAACAAAGGCATATCAAAAACAGTTTCCGGACAGAATTCTTCTGCCCGCGTTTCTCTCCCTGGGCGGATTCACAGATGAGGCACTGGAATTTTGCAGAGAAAAGGGAATCTGCACTGCGGAGAGGATTGCGCATTTTTAGCAGAATCTTCTGCTGTTCATACGGAGTGCAGGACTGAAAGCCTGGCAAAGACTGCAGAGCACAAAACTTTCAGATCGGGATTCATCCCGATCTGCTGAGTTTTGGTTTTTAGGGCATAAATTTCACTAAAAATTCCAATCTCTGAAAAAATCTGGTAATAATTTGATTTTTATGCTAAATAATTTCAAAATCGAATAGGAAGGGATATTACACTTGCATCATTTTCCTGCAATGAAAAAAAACAGTTTCCATCACTTTAATGAACTCAGGAATCTTCTGGAAGGCGATGTCTGCACAGATGCTCTCCGGAGATATATGCTGTCCACAGATGCCAGCATTTTCCGCAAAGAACCGGTCTGCGCTGTGTATCCGAAAAATACAGATGACGTTGTGAAAACCGTATGTTTTGCATTGGAACACGGACTTAGGGTTCATCCACGGGGCGCGGGCAGCGGCCTGTGCGGTTCTGCGCTGGGAAGCGGCATCGTGCTGGATTTTACCAAATACATGAACAGACTCCTGCATCTGGACATGGCAAACAAAACCTTTGAATGCGAACCCGGATACCGCTTCGGACAGTTGGAAGAGCAACTGCGGGGAAAAGGACTGTTTTTTCCCCCTGATCCCTCCAGCGGGGAATATGCCACGTTCGGAGGCATGTACAATACCAATGCCAGCGGTGCGCATTCTGTGAAATATGGCAATGTGTCGGATTATATTCTGGATGCGGAAATTGTGCTGAGTACCGGTCAGATCATGCGTCTGTCAGACATGGAAAAATGCAATTATGCGGATCTGCCGGACAATCTCCAATCCCTTTTCCGCATGTACACAGATAATTCTCAGCAGATTGAAAAAGCCTATCCGCATGTGCGCTGCAATGTATCCGGGTACAATCTGCGCGGATTGGTGCGCAATGATCGGCTTTGTCTGGGAAAATTTTTTGCCGGATCAGAAGGCACTCTGGGCATTGCCACCCGTCTGACATTCCGGCTTGCGGACAAACCTGCCTATGACAGTCTGGTTGTTGCTTTTTCTGATGATATTGTGAAATCTGCAAATGCCGTGCAGAGGATTCTGCCCATGCAGCCTTCCGGCATTGAGGTCATGGATAAATCCCTGCTGGAACTTGCCAGAAACAGTGATGAAAAACTGAGAGATAAGATTCCGCAGGGAATTGACAATGTGCTGCTCATTGAATTTGACGCATCAGACAAAGAGGAATGCGCACAGTATGCGGAACAAACCATAAGACTTCTCAAACAGGAAAATCTCTGTCATCAGGCATATGCGGCTGTATCAGCAGAGGAAAAGCAGAAATTCTGGGCTTTGCGAAAGGCTGCTGTTCCCATTCTCTACAAACTCAAAGGAGAGAAAAAAATCCTTGCCCTGATTGAGGATGCGGCTGTTCCCACAGATCAGTTGGTGGAATATTTCAGGGGAATTTACCGCATACTCAATCATCATAAAGTGTCTTTTGTCACATACGGTCATATTGCCAAAGGGCTGCTGCATACCCGGCCTTTGCTGAATCTCAAAGATGCGCAGGATGTCTCTTTGCTGAAAACGCTGGCTGATGAGGTTTTTGATCTGGTGTATTCTCTGGGCGGTTCTGCTTCTGGGGAACACGGGGACGGACGGCTGCGGAGTGCGTATATCCGCAGACAGTATCCGGAAATATATCCGCTTTTTGCACAATGCAAATCGCTGCTGGACGCCAAAGCAATCCTGAACCCGGAAATAAAAACCGCGCATGATCCGGATCTGATGAAAAAATCCCTGCGATTCGGCGCGGAGTACAGTGTATCTGATATAAAAGAAAAAAGCCTGCTCTGGCCCGAAGGTTTTGTCACGGAAGCGGAAAAATGTCACGGCTGCTCCAAATGCACCACTGTGACCTCTGCCACACGCATGTGCCCGGTGTACAAAATTACCCGTGATGAGACTGCCGCTCCGAAAGCCAAAGCCAGTATCCTGCGCGGGCTTATCAGCGGCGCATTTCCGGATCACAGTCTGTATGAAAAAGCGTTTCAGCATGTTATGTCCCAATGTATTCAATGCGGAAGCTGTTTTGCGGAATGCCCGTCTGCGGTCAATATTCCCAAACTGGCAATGGAAGCCCGCGCTCAGTTTGTGAGGCAGTTTGGTGCTTCATTTGAAAACCGGGTGCTTGCGGCCTCAGAATTTGCGGGGCATTACGGACGAAAAATCCCAAGTTTGATCAAACCTGCCATGAATACTGAGTTTGTCCGCAAAACTGCGGAAATTTTTACCGGCATATCTGCTCAACGGAATCCTGTCAGTTTTCCTGCCCAATCCCTGTTTGAACGGATCGCTTCGGTGGAAGGAAAAGGAAATATCCGGGTGCTTTATTTTGCCGGATGTTACGCAGCTTATATTCATCCAGAGATTGGTCAGGCTGCTGTGCATGTGCTGAAAAATATGGGCATGAGCATCTGCACACCGGAACAGCACTGCTGCGGTCTGCCCATGCTGTCCAAAGGCATGGCAAATGAAGCCAGATCAAAAATCCGGGAAAATTTAAAACAGTGGCGCAGTCTGCTGCACACTGCGGATTATCTTACGGTAACATGCTCTTCCTGCGGACTTTCCCTGATGCAGGAATGGTCTTATCTGGCAGATAATGCCGAACTCCGCATGATTAAAGAAAAACTCATTCATATCAGCGAACTGATTCTCAGATACAGAGACCGGCTTCACCTGAAACCGTATCCTGCAAAGGCTGCGTATCATATGCCCTGTCATCTCAGATTACAGCCTTTTGCAGACAGTTCCCTGAACATGCTGAGATCAGTTCCGGAACTGGAACTGCTTGATTTAAAAAGTCTATGCTGCGGCATGGCAGGCAGTTGGGGGATGAGCGCAGCCAATTTTGATCTGAGCAGAAAAATGGGATCGGATTTGATTGGCCGACTGGAGCAGTCCCGCGCAGATTTGGGTGTAACAGACTGCCCCACCTGCCAAATGCAGATGGAGCAGTTCGGCAGCAAAACTGTGCGCCATCCGGTGGAAATTGTGAATGACTGCATGGATTTGTAATATAATCCAAGTTGCCACCTATGAAATTTTATCATATTTCTCTCCTGTATAAATAGACAAACTATCTTGACAAAGCCTTTTTCCGCTTCTATTTTCCTGAAAACACAGGAGGCAGTTTGCAGACATGAAACACACCGGCAACCGGTTTGACATACGGCACAAGGAAACTCTGACACTTTTTCTGAAAGAGTATTTTCAACTGTTTTTCCCGGAAATTGCGGACAGAATACAGTTTGAGACTGCGGAATTTCTTGACAAGGAACTTAATGCACTGTTTGAGGAGACCGGGGAAAAACTTTCTCCGGAGGATCAGCAGCGGATTACGGACGCCCTGATTCTCGCCGCTGTTCTCATGGGAGATAATCCTGAGCAGATTCTTATCCATTGGGAGCAGCAGAGCGACAAACAGGATGATTTTGAAAAACGCATGTTCCACTGCTTCTGCGGGATTTTTTTCAAATTCCGGAAACCGGTTTTTCCCATAGCCATGTTCACGGATTCCGCAAAATGGAGAAAACCTGTAAAGGATACGTACAAAATTTCCCTGTTCGGATATCCGGTCAGCGAATTCCGTTACAGACTGATCAAACTGAAGCATATTCCGGCATCGGACTTTGAGAAAAAAATGGCTGAAAATCCCCTGGCTGCGGCCTATCTGCCCCTGACGGATTATCCGAAAAAGGACAGGCCCCTGATAAAAGCCAAAGCAGTGAACGGCATCGCCAACGTGCCGCAGGGGCCGAAACGCTCTGTCCTGTACTCTTTGATAGATCAGAGTCTGAAACTGAATCCGGAGGAGCAGAAAGAATTCCGGGAGCTTGTTCAAAACAATCCCATGTTTCAGGAGGCTAAAATGTTACAGTCCATAGAAGAGGTCGGCATTGAGAAAGGTATTGAAATCGGTGTTGAGAAAGGCATCGGAATCGGTGTTGAGAAAGGCATCGGAATCGGCGTTGAGAAAGGCATCGGAATCGGCGTTGAGGAAACAGCGGTAAAACTGCTCCTTTCCCAATGGCTGAATAAAGAACAGATTTCAGAGATTACCGGGCTGGACAGGAGAAAACTGGATGAACTGGAAAAGGGACTGAAGGCTGGACAGAGTTCAGGAGTCTGAACCGGATTTTTGTTTGTCTGAACCTGAATTTCTGCTGTAAGAACATGGATTCACAGCATTAACCGGGATTTTGCAGGGCATAAAAAAAATCCCGGTTAATCCTGAAATCCTGAGAATCCGGGTTCAGACAGAAGATGAAACTCTGTCTGTAAACCATCTGAAAAAAAAGAGAGCTTTTCCGCTGTGTATAAGGCAGCCTGCACAGCATTAAAAAAATCAGTCCGCCATCCTGTTTTTCATATTCATCAGGATTTCAAGATATTCCAGTTCTTTTTTTAACGGGCCGGAAAGTATCTCAAAAAGGGATTCGCTCAGAATATTCTGCGACCGCAGAAGACGCAGTCGATCAAGCTCCTCCCGGATGGTTTCATATCTTCCCTCGTGTTTTCCTTCAATCTTTCCTTCAACCTTTCCTTCGGTTTTCCCTTCGGTTTTTCCCTGTGTTGCACCTTTTGCAAATATTTCCTTATAGGATACGGTCTCTTCCAACGGTGTAACTTCGGCAAACATGCTGATCACCTCTTCATATGTGAGATTGCTGAATCTTTCCTGCATCCACCGGGTAAAGACGGACACAAAATTTTCCCTGGTTTTTCCGTCCGGTTCTTTTTCAATGTCCTGCCGCCATTTTCCCGCATTTTTCCGCAGAACCTCTCTGTCTCCAATCCGCAGGGGACTGAACACGGCCACCAAAGGATGATCCGGATGCTTTTTTTCCAGTTTATCCAGAAAATCATCCAGATACACAGCTTTCAGGCTCTCTCCTGATTCTGTCAGTTCGTGCCAGGGTTCGGTTTCCGGATCAGGCCCGGAACAGGTGAACACCGGAATTCCCCTGACTTTCCTGTCCGGATGCTCTTTTCCGTATACCTCCATTTCCATGATGAGCCGGTGATAAACGGTTTTGTCCTCATATGCCTGAAATTCCGCGATATACACCGGTTCCTCATCTGAAAGGGGTTCAAGCAGTCCGTCACTTCTCCGCTCAAACTCCCTGAAGGTTACGGATTTCATCTCACAGGTTGCGGTGAACTTTATCCCTGCACATTCAAAAAGATAATCCGGCCGTGCGGCAAACAGCCGGTACAGTTCTTTGTCTGTTTTCATCAGTATCCTGATTTCACACAATATGTTTTTCCGCGATATACACCGGTTCCTCATCTGAAAGGGGTTCGGCAAGTCCGTCACTTCTCCGCTCAAACTCCCTGAACGTCACGGATTTCATCTCACAGGTTCCAAAAACCTTTATCTCCGCACATTCAAAAAGATAATCGGGCCGCGCGGCAAACAGTCTGTCATTTCTGTTTATGGAATGAAAATACGTCTTGTTCCCAGACAGTTCTTCAAATCCAGAATGGTTTCAGCTATACGGGTAGCACATTTTTCTCTGTATTCACAGGATATTATTAAATTTATATTTCCTATGGTCAGGACAGGCAGGGAATCAGGTCTGTTTTCATCCCGCAGAGTCTGCTCCAATGAGTCTTCACCCTTCATATTGCGATTGCCTGTCAGCAGAAGCATATTTTTTTCCTGCACAAACCTCCACACATCCCGGTCACTGCTGTCTGCCGCAAGTCCCACATCGGGAAACATCAGCAGTTCAACCTCAAGCAGTTCTGCCCATCCTTCTGTTACAAAAGTATCCCAAAGTATAGCAGCCTGACCTCCGATATTATGGTCAGAAAGTATCTTTATCATACCATATTCAATCTTGCTTTGGCAGCACGCAGTTTGGCATAAAGAGGTTCTCTGCCGGGTTCCGGGGGAACAGTTTTCACTTTTGCAAAATGCTCCCGGTTCCTTTCTTTCCAGTACTGACGGATTTCTTCAGCATAATCCAGAACCTGCCTGTATTCGGTTTCGACCTCATCTCTGTGGATTTCAATATATTTAAGAATATCAGATGTCTGTTTTACTGTCAGCCTGAAATGGTCCCGGATTGCAGACGGAGGTCTGCCTGCCTTGACATAATCCATAATCTGGTACAGCGTAATACGGGTGCCGGCAACCGACAGCCCGCGGCCTGTTCTGACCACTGTATTCTGAATTTTATCTGTTTCAGCCATATACGTTCCTGTTTTTCAGGATTATTTGCAATCCGGATTTTTTAATCTTCGGGATTGTAAATAATCCGGCTGGTTAAACCTGCGTGCCGGGGGATATCCTGATTCCGGCAATTTTCTTAGTTGATTTATGAAAATAAATATACCATTTCAGTTCACAGGCACAGGGCAAAAACTGGAAGTTTTTGATACTTTGGCGGTATATTTTTTTCCGTAAATCACCTTAAAGCACGACCGCCTTACTTCCGGCTGCTAAGTGTCAGGCCGTGTTGTTATAATGCCTGCATTTTCTGCAAAAGGCAACAACTTTGTTTCTTTCCTGCATAAACCTTGTGCAATTGTAAGAATCTTAGGTAGTGCTACACAAGTAATGCTGTCATAATATTCATACTTTACAAACAGATATATCTGTATTACTGTTTTCCGGAGAACTTTTGAAATCACAATGCTCAGTGAAAGGATTTTATTATGAACTGCCCGGAATGCAATTCCGGAAATATCAAAAAAAACGGACATATCCGCAGCGGAAAACAGAATCACCGCTGCAGAGACTGCGGCAGACAGTTTGCGGAACGCAGTGAAAAGAAAACTGTTTCCGGTTCTGAAAAAAATATCACTGAAAAACTGCTGACTGAACGCATATCCCTGAGAGGCATCTGCCGTGTCATGAATGTTTCTCTCACATGGCTGCTTTGTTTTTTCCGTCGCGTCACAGACAATATTCCAAATGACAGCAGCATTATAAAACCTGAAAAAAGCAGACTGTCCATTGAACCTGATGAAATATGGAGTTTTGTCAGAAAAAAGAAAAAGAAAAGCCGGGTATGGCTGGCATTTGACAGGAATTCCGGACAGATCGCAGGGTTTCATATTGGAAAAAGAACC
>CAZHPS010000079.1:0-18893 GCA_964534335.1 uncultured Desulfobacterales bacterium | reverse complement strand
AACACAGAGGAAACAACTCACCTTATTGTATAAATTCAATAGCGAATTGGTATTACAGAAGATCCGTGTTGGTTTTCATGGTCTGCCGAAACAATCAGGTTTTATGCTGATACCCAATATAAAGGAAAAAAGCAATGCTGTCTGCAAAGGAAGAAATTGTCAGTATGATTTACCAGTTGCCTGAACAGCAACTGGAGAAGATTTTTAATCTCATCCGGCTGTTTAAAGATGAAAAACATTATGGGTGTCGAAAATATGATTTTTCCGATCTGGCCGGAAAACTGAAATGGAAAGGTGACGCTGTTGTTGAACAAAGAAGGATCAGAGATCATTGTTTGCAATGTATGGCAATAGTCTGGTTTCGTTCATGAACCTGAAGTATTTTCTGTATAAACATTTTGGGAGAAAAATATGCAAGTTGCAGAAATCATTTACGGCAAAAACACCTGGATCAGAATTTTTCTGATCTGCTTTGCTGCCCTGTCCGGCCTGTGGGGATGTGCGCCATCCGGGAAGCAGATGGAAACCATCGCTGCTCCGACCGGCATCAGCACGGAAAAGAAAGAGGAGAAATTTGTCACAGCCTATCATTTCGGTAAATCAGCCGAAGACCTTGTGATTAAAGGCACTGTGATTGGAAACGGAGAGGATGTCACCCTGATTATTGCATCCATTCATGGGGATGAAAGCGCGGGAACTCCTTTTGTGCAGAACCTGGAGACCCATCTGGGCAGAAATCCTGAACTGATGAAGGGCAGGAAGGCAGTTATCATCAGCAGTGTGAATCCTGACGGAGTGATCAGGGGAACCCGTGAAAATGCAAACCGGGTGGACATCAACCATGATTTTTCCTCTGACATGCCTCAGCCTGAAACCCTGGCGGTTATGCAGGCCATCAAATATTTCAGGCCGGATCGGATTATAAGTATCCGCCAACTGGGAGGCATTGATTTTGACGGGCCGGGGGCAGAAGACCTGGCGAATCATCTCAGGCAGCAATGTGATCTGCGTATCCGGAGATGGGGAACAACACCCGGTTCTCTGGGCAATTACGGAACAGGGAAAGGCATACCGGTCATCACCTTTGGACTTCCGGTAAAAAATATGGGTGCAGAGCATTTGTGGGCAGAATACAGAGAAGCCATGCTGGCAGCAGTAACATACGGCAGTCCGGTTTTTACGGGTTCTGTTCCCCCTCCTGCGGTGAAAACAGTGGCAAAACCGGCTGCGGATGAAATCCAGGCAGCAGTGGAAAGATCCGGCCGTCTTATCCGGCATAAGAAATACAGTGAGGCTGCTGATCTGCTCCGTGATCCCATAGAAAAAGATCCGGACAATCCCGTCCTGCGGAAAAATCTGCATGAGGCATACATGGGATGGGGCAATGTGCTGATGCGTCAGAAGGATTATGCGCAGGCTGCGGACAGATATGAAAAAGCCTGTTCTTACGATGAAAAGGATGAATGCAGAAAAAAAAGAGGGGAATGCCTCGCTGTTGTGCATTATGAACAGGCCCGGACTTTTGAAAGAAGCGGAAACCGGGAAAACGCGGCTGAAGAATATGCCGAAGTGCTGAAAAACGATCCGAATTTCAGGGATGCACAGCAGAGACTGGCAAAAATCCGGGGAAACCGTTCAGAGGAACTTTTTCAGTCCGGAATACAGCATATGAACGCACAGCAGCCTGCTGAGGCTTTGTCTTTGTTTGAAAAACTGAGGGATTCTGATCCGTCTTACAAAAAAGACGAGGTTGCAAGATATATTCAGTATGCAAAGGATTTCATCAAAGCTGAAAAGGAAGTCCGGCAGTATCAGTCAAACCCGAATTGACAGATTACAAAAGGAGGATGTATGAAAAAAAGAAGAATACCGGTTTTTGTTCTGACGCTGTTTCTCGCATTTGGAGTTTTCATGGCCCATGCTGCCGAACCCAGGGGCGTGCGTCTGGATACAGAACGTTATGCCCTGCTGATTGGCAATGCGGATTATGAGAAACAGTCTGCGCTGAAAAATCCCATAAATGATGTGCGGGATATGGCAGCAGCATTGAAAAGTCTGGATTTTCATGTGGTGAAAATGGAAAATGCCAGACAGCGGGAAATAGAGGATGCTGTTCAGAAGATGGGAGATCTCCTGAGAAAAGGCGGGGAGGGAACTGTGGGCCTGTTCTATTTTGCCGGTCATGGCGTGCAGTCAGAGAATCAGAACTATCTGATCCCCATCGGGGCCAATATTGAAAAAGAAACAGATATCAGATATATGGCTGTCAATGCCAACTGGGTGCTGGAAAGCATGTCCCATAACTCGGAAAGTCTCAACATCGTGATTCTGGATGCCTGCCGGAGCAAATATCCCTTTACCAGACAGTTTCGTGATCTCAGCAGAAGCATGGGACTGGCTCCCATGACCTCTGAACTGATGAGCGGCGCGCTGGTGGCTTTTGCCACATCACCCGGAAAAGTGTCTTCGGACGGGGATGGCAGAAACGGTATTTTTACCAAATATCTGCTGAAACATATCCGGAAGCCGGGGATGGGGATTGAAGACATTCTGAAACAGGTCAGGATTGATGTGGCAAAAGAAACCGGAAAAGAGCAGATTCCCTGGTCACATTCCTCTCTGCTGGGCGAATTTTATTTTATTCCGCCCCAGGCTCCCCCAACTGCTGCAAAACAGTACGGGCCTGTTCCTGTTCCCGCAAATGACTCTGCGGCTGCAAAACCCCAGACTCCTGTTCCTGCCCCAAACACACCGCGAATTGTAAAACAGGATAGCCGTTACGTGGCCTATGAAAACGGCACAGTGGTGGACAGCAAAACCGGGCTGATGTGGACACAGCGGGATAACGGGGAAAATCTGAACTGGCGGAATGCAAAAAAACAGTGTGAAAATCTCCGTATTGGCGGATATACAGACTGGAGACTGCCCACTCTCAGTGAACTGAAAACGCTTTTCAGCCCGGACAGTCCCTCTGTGCAGAAATGCAATCAGAAATATCCGATTTATCTTACAAAAATGATTGACCTGAGCTGCGGCAGCATCTGGGCGGCAGACACAAGGGAGAGCGCGGCCGCGTTTTTCAATTTTACCAGCGGCAATGAACTCTGGTATTACCAGACCGCAGATATGGCACGGACTTTGGCGGTGCGGCCCCATACGGCTTCTGTGGCTGCGGCGGGCAGATGAAGTTAATTTATGATCCAAAATTTTGTTTTTTTCTGCACAAAAATTGCTTAAGTGTCTGTATCAAAAAAACTGAGGGTTTTGAAAACCCTCAGTTTTTTTGGAATATAAAAATTGTGCAGATTATTTTTTATAAACCCCAAGTATCAGCAAAAGGCATTTGTAATTTGTGGTTATGCAATCCAAAAAGGATTCCTGTTTATGAAAATAACCATCTGCAATTTGGGGGCTGTCAAAGAAGCCCGAATTGATTTGAAACCTCTGACTGTTTTTATAGGGGAAAACGGTACGGGAAAAACATGGGCAGCATACACTATTGCCGGTATTCTTGGAGAATACGGATTCAATTACTATAAAAATGAATATATGGAAAACAGGACAGAGTTTCGGTATGAACCTTTGGAAAAAGCTGTTGCCGAGTTTGCGGAAAAAGGGAATGCCAAAATCAATATTATCGAATTTACGCAGAATTTTATTGAAATTTATATGAATGAAACAGCAAAACTGGCTCCTGAGTGGATAAACAGTTTCATGGCTTCCAAAAGAATTAAGTGTAATGATATGAAAATTCACATTGATCTGTCTGAAGATATGAAACAGCAAATTGTCAACGGACTCAAATTTTCCGCTGTCACAAAAGAAATCGGCATTGGAGCGGATTCATCAATTTCACTTAATTTGTTAAAAGAACATACATCAGATGAATTATATTATTATATGAAGTATGAAAGCCATAATTCCGGGGAAATTCCATCTCCTGTTATCAATAGGGAAATAAGAGATTTCGTTGTTTCAGAAACTTTTGGAATGATTCGGGAGGTGATATTTCAAAACACTCCTGTTTTTCCAACAGAGAGGACAGCATTGATAACTTTTCCCTTTGCTTCTTCAGTTCCGTATGAAAACAGAGAAAAATATAAGAGCAGAAAAAAAGAGCAGTCCAAAGCCGGTGAACAGTCATGGATTTCTGAACCTGTGAAAAATTTTCTGGGAATTCTCAGTGCGTCCCTGCTGAAAGAACATTTTAACAGAAAAACACAGCAAATACATAATCCCAAAATAACAGAATTTATCAAATTGGCAAATTTTCTTGAAAATGATATTTTGCTTGGAAACATTGACTTTGAACAATATGGAGATAAATTTGAACTTATTTACAAAGTGTCAGAAAATACGAATCTGGAATTAAACGTATCTTCCTCTATGGTGAAGGAACTTGCCCCACTTGCACTTTATCTGAAATTTCTTGCCCAGCCGGGCGATTTGCTTGTGATTGATGAACCGGAAATGAATCTGCATCCTGGGGCTCAGGTGGAAATTACCGAATTTCTTGCAATGATGGTGAATACCGGGCTGAATGTGCTGATTACTACGCACAGTCCTTATATTGTTGATCATCTTGCCAATCTCATGCAGGCTGCAAAATCTGATGATAAAGAAAAAATCAGTCAAATGTTTTATCTGGAGCGGACTGAAGCATTTATTGAACAGGATAAGATTTCCATCTGTCTGTTTGAAAACGGAACAGTCAGAAATATTGTGGATGAAAAAGGTGTGATCGACTGGAGTACCTTTGGAAATGTTTCTTCTGATGTTGCTGCCATTTACAGCCGTCTGATATAAAAATTGGCTGAAAATGAAAAAAGTGATTACCGTTTTTTCAAATCCGGATATAACTGTCTGTATAATAAAATAGTTAAGGAGTAAAAATGCCATCTGCCGAGGACACATCAGGACTTGAATTTCTGCTTTTGTCGCCATGTTTCATGCCCGGAAAGAAAATATTTCGTGAAAATAAGACATTTGTAAGTGTTCATCCCGAACAGGATGAGGCTGTGCTTTTCTTCTGCACAGATGATCAGACAGACAATCCTCATTGCAAAGATGGCAGATTCCGTCAGTTTTTATGGGGAAAGCAGGAGGGATATAATCTCTGCGATCTGATTGTGTTTTATGCACAGGGAACAGATAAAAGAGTTATCTGTTTTACAGAGCTGAAAGACAATATCAAGGACGTGGATCATGCGGTCACTCAAATTATAACCACATATAACAGTTTGAAAAAATGTATTAAGCTCAGATATACGGCAAAGGCATTTATCTTTGCCTGTTCCGGTTCACTGCCCCAGGAACATCAGAAATACCAGCAAAAACTGAACCAGACTTTTGGAAGCGGCAATTATGAATGGAATGGCAAAGGTGACAGATTTACTGAATTCCTGCGGGGTGAAAGCAAAACAGGACAGGGAAAGCGTAAGCAAAACAAAAGATAAACAGATATTATAAAGGAGACAGATATTATGGCAATCAGCAAGGAACTTCTGGATATTCTGGCATGTCCCAAATGCAAAGGGGATATTTTTCTCAATGAGGCTGAAAACGGGCTGATCTGCAAAAAATGCAGACTGGAGTATGAAATCAGAGACAATATCCCCATCATGCTCATTGATGAGGCAAAACCCCTGAAAGATTCATAAACCATGAGCAATCCGCGTCCGCCCCAGCCTGCCAAACTTGTCATCGGGCTTTTCATGCAGGACAAAGATCTGTTCAAACCGGTCGGAGAGGAACTGTCCGCCAGATTCGGGCCGCCTGACATGATCAGTCCCTGGCTGGATTTTGATTATACAGATTATTATGCACCGGAAATGGGAGATTCGCTGTTCCGGCGGATGCTGAGTTTCAGGGATCTGATCGCTCAGGATCATCTGCCGGACATCAAATGGTTTGCATATGAACTGGAAAAGAAGTATATGCAGGATGGCAGACGCAGGGTGAATATTGATCCGGGCTATCTGCTGCCGGAACGCTTTGTGCTTGCCACCGGCAAAAACTTCACCCACCGGATTTATATCGGCAGGGACGTGTATGCTGACCTTACCCTGATATACACCAAAGGGAATTTTCAGACACTGCCCTGGACCTATCCGGATTATGCTGATGAGAAGATGCTTGATTTTCTCCGGCAGGTGCGTAACCGTTATATTTATGAAATGAAAGCGAAAAAACATGATCAGAAGCATGACAGCATTTGCAAGGGCTGAAAAAACTGAGGGCAATCTGACGGTTGCGGCAGAAATCCGTTCCTACAACAGCCGTTATCTGGATCTTACGATCCGGATTCCCCAGACTTTTCAGTCTTTGGAAGACAAAATCAAAACCCTGGTTTCTGAAAAAACCGCAAGGGGCAGGGTGGAAGTGAAAGTGCAGGTGCAGGATGTGTCTGAAACTGCATGTGCATATGAAATTGACGAAACCAAAGCAGGGGCATATTACCGGGCATTGTCAGAACTCAAAGAACGCTTTGGCATTGAACCCCCCATTTGCATAGAGGATCTCAGCCGTGTAAACGGCATTATCCGGCCTGCGGAAAACGGAATGGAACCGGAAACCTGCTGGCCTGTGATACAGCAGTGCCTGACCGAGGCACTGGATGGGCTGGAATCCATGCGGAAAACCGAAGGTGCATATCTTGCACAGGATTTTGCAAAACGCATGGATTATATTGAGGCTGCCATAGAAAAGATCGCGGCCGCGTCAGACGGACTGCTTTCCCATTATCAGGAACGTCTGAAAGCACGCATTTCTGCGCTGACCCAGGGAATGGTGGATATTGATCCGGCCAGGATTGCACAGGAAGCCGCATTTCTGGCGGATCGCAGTGATATTTCCGAAGAAATCGTCCGCGCGGGCAGCCATGTGAAACAGTTCAGGGACATTATGGTATCAGATGAGGCCGCAGGAAGAAAACTTAATTTCCTGCTTCAGGAATTCAACCGGGAATTCAACACCATGGGATCAAAAACCGGAAATGCGGATGTTTCCCATATGATTGTTGATCTCAAATCTGAACTGGAGAAAATCCGGGAACAGGTGCAGAATGTGGAATAATTTCACTGACAACTGAAATTCGGAGGAAAGATGGATCAGGTTCTGCTGAATATCGGTTTTGGAAGCACGGTGGTGGCTGAGCGTGTGGTTGCCATTGTTTCGCCCAATTCCGCACCAATGAAACGGCTTAAAGATGAGGCAAAAGAGGAAAAACGCATGATTGACGCGACACACGGACGCAGAACCCGTTCAATCATTGTAATGGACAGCAACCATATCGTTCTTTCTGCCATACAGGCAGAGACGATTTCCCAGCGGTTCACTTCTGCTATGAAGGACGCAAAAGAAGAACAGATTCCATGACATCTGCATCAGAAATCAACAGAAAAGGCATTCTTTTTATTGTCTCGGCCCCTTCCGGAGCCGGAAAAACCACCATGTGCCATGCTGTACTGAATCATTTCAGGGATATAAGCTATTCTGTATCCTACACCACGCGCGCGCCCAGAGGCAGTGAAATTCACGGCAAAGATTATTATTTTATCAGCAAAGAGGAATTTGTAAAAGGCATTGCATCCGGCAGATGGGCAGAATGGGCAGAAGTGCATGGCAATTATTACGGAACATCCGCGCAACTGCTGGATGATACCCTTTCAGCAGGCACGGATATGCTGCTGGATATTGATGTGCAGGGAACGGAAAAGATTCTGAAACGCTATCCTGACGCTGTCACCGTGTTCATCATGCCCCCCTGTTTTGAGGAACTCCGCATCCGGATGGAAAGCAGAGGCACGGACAGCCCTGAAATCATTGCCCGCCGGGTGGAAAATGCAAAAGGGGAAATAGCGCGCAAAGACAGTTACCTGCATGTCATTGTCAATGACAATCTGGCCGATGCCACTGCCCGGCTGATTTCCGTGATGGAAAAATCCCGCACCGGAAAGGCATTGAAATGAAAACAGAAATTCTTTTTGGTATTCATTCTGTTTTGGAAGCCATGCGCGCGGGCCGGAGGCGGATGTTTGAGATTTATATGTGCAAAGATCGGCCTTCCCCCAGGATTGCGGATATAACCGTTCTTGCGGAAAATCTGCATATACCCATACGTCAGGTGAATTACAAAGAACTGACATCCATGTGCGGCTCGGAGTTTCATCAGGGTGTCGGCGCAAAAACACAGATATATCCGCTTGTTGATCTTTCGGATCTGCCGGAAAAATCAAATCCTTTTCTCCTGCTTGCCGACAGCATATCCGACACCCATAATCTGGGCGCGCTGATTCGCACAGCCTTATGCGCGGGTGTGGATGGCGTGATCATTCCCAAAGATCGCGCAGCAACTCCGCTTCCGTCTGTGTCCAGAGCCTCTGCGGGCGCGCTGGAGCATATGCCTGTGGTGCAGGTCGCGAATCTCGTGAACACCATAAGGGAACTGAAGGAAAAAGGCATGTGGATTGCAGGCATGGCCGCAGACGCTGATCAGTCCCTGTTTAAAAGTGATCTGACCGGGCCGCTGGCAATTGTCATAGGCGGAGAGGAAAAAGGCATACGTCCTCTGGTGCGCAAAAACTGTGATTTTCTCATCAGCATTCCCCAGGAGGGTCTGATTGATTCCCTGAACGCGTCCGTGGCAGGCGCAGTTGTGATGTATGAGGCATACCGGCAGAGAACCATTTGAAAATTCAGATGAATCTGCTGAAAAACCGGGTAGGGGGATTTTTCAGACTGATTATTTTTTTATTTTATAAATCAAGACAATTATTAAAAAATATACCATTACCTGAAACATTTCGGTTGTAAAATACCGCATTCGAAAGGGTTGCCTCAGCAGAGTTTTTACAGTTAAAACAGCCACGAATAACACGAATATGCACGAATGCACAAACCATAATTCATGTGATTCGTGTCATTCGTGAAATTCATGGCTGTACCATAAAATCTTCTGAGTAATGGTATATATGTCACTGTTTCAGGATGTGCAATTTAATAATATATTGATTTATAAATTAAAAAATATCAGTATGTATTGCTCTACCATATTTGTTTCTGCGTGAATGTCAAAATATCTCCTGCAAAACTGAATTTTTACCATTTTTTTTCACATATAAGTAGGCAAACAAAAATTTTCGTGTATTCAAAAAACCGGATTTTTCCGAAAAATCCGGTTTTTCTGAAAATGTCATGCCTGAAGACTTATATCATTACTTGAAACATTTGGCAGAAGTTCAGATTCAGATCTGAATTCCGCAGAGAAAAACTCTGTGTGACTCTGCGGAAACTCTGCGTTACTCTGCGGTTAAAATCAGCCCGGCAGAATGAGTGAAATCTTTTAATTATTAGTATATACTTCAGATCAATGGCGATTCGGTATATCAGGCCAGATCCGTTGACTGCATGTTAAATCATTTTGAGATTTGACAACTTTCCGAAAGTTGTCAAATCTTATCGTTTAAATTTGCACAGACAAATGAAAGATGGCATGTTATGAACAGACTGGAAGAACTTATCGCAAAACTGGAAGAACTGTTTGAACTGGACAAGGCTGATCTGGATTTCGGCATTCACCGGATTATCCGGCAGAAACATAAACAAATTAAGGAATATCTGCACCACCGGCTGCCGGAGACTGTCCATGAAATACTGGGCGAACTTTTGCAGAATGAGTTACGGAACAAACTCAAAACGCTGCGCGCGGAGTGTGAGAAATTTTTTGGAAGAAATGTTTTCGGAAAATATGATGAACTGCCGGAGGCAATGCAGATTGGGCTGGGGAAAGAATACATGGAAACCCTTGAACTGTATAGGCAACTGCCTGACGGTGAGCAACTGGAAAACGAGGTTTACAGTCATCTGTATGAATTTTTCAGCCGCTATTATGAGGACGCTGATTTCATTTCCCTGCCCAGGCACGGAACCCGTTACAAATACGCGATTCCCTATAACGGAGAAGAGGTTATTCTTCACTGGGCCAATAAGGATCAGTATTATATCAAATCCTCTGAGGATTTGAAGGATTATGTGTTCACATTGGAAGAGGGGGACAAAACCCTGCGGGTGAAATTCCGGCTTTCCCGCATGGATCCTGTTCTGAACAATAACAAGGCTATACGTGCATTTGTGCCGGATGATGAGGCAGAGATTGAATCTGATGAAAATTCTCTGATGATTCCCTTTCATTTCAAACTGCATGACCGCAAACCCACAGAAAAGCAGATTATTGAATCCCTGTGTGAGGGACTGACACCCAAACTGCCGGAACAGTGGAGGAAACGCCTGTGTGTTCAGGATGAAACCTATACCGGCAAAGAAACCCGCACTGTGCTGGAAAAACATCTGCGGAATTATACCAAAAAGAATACCAGTGATTATTTCATTCATAAGAACCTGGGCGGATTTCTGCGCCATGAACTGGATTTTTATATCAAAAATGAGGTGATGTATCTGGATGACGTGGATAACCGATCTCCCAAATATCTGGAAGGGGAAATCCGCAAAATCAAGGCCATCCGCGCAGTTGCCAAAAACCTGATTGATTTTCTGGCACAGTTTGAGGATTTTCAGAAAAAGCTGTGGCTCAAGAAAAAATTTGTGTATGAAAGTCAGTGGTGTATGACTTTGGATCGCGTGCCGGAATCTTTTTATGCGGAAATTGCAGACAATGAAAACCAGCGCAGGGAATGGGAAAAACTGTACAGTATTCAGGATATTGAATTGCAAATTGGCAATCCGGGGCATGAAAAAGGAAATTCTCTGACAGTGGAATTTCTCAAAGCCAATCCTTTTCTGATGGTTGATACCGCATTTTTCAGCACAGATTTCAAATACCGGGTGCTGGCTGCAATGGAAAATATTGATGAACAGACAGACGGGCTTCTGATTCATTCGGAAAATTTTCAGGCATTGAATCTTTTGCAGGAGCGGTATAAGGAACAGGTGCAGTGTGTTTACATTGATCCGCCCTATAATACTGCTGCAAGTGAAATTATTTATAAAAACGGCTATAAACATTCATGTTGGTTGACCCTGATTGTGGATAGGATAGTAATAGCAAATTCGCTTATGAAAAAAAATTCTATTGGTTGTTATGCCATTGATGATTTTGAATTATCTATATTTTTGTCGATTCTATCATCAATATTTTCTGAAGCTAATCATTTGGCAACTGTAGCTATCAGAAGTAATCCGCATGGCAGAGCAATGGCAGTGGGTTTTTCAAGCAACCATGAATATGCATTATTTTATGGAAAATCAGATGAATCGGTAGTTGGGCGTTTACCAAGAGATGAAAAAAAATTATCACGTTATCCTGTTACAGATAGCAATGGTATTTTTACTTGGCTTAATTTTCGAGGAACAGGAGCAAATACTCGCAAAATTGATAGACCAAAACTTTTTTATCCCGTATTTATAGATAATGGAAATGGTGCAATCAGAATTTCATCAATGAGTTGGGATTCGGATGAGTATAAGTGGATGCCATTGGAAGAGCCAAATAATAAGGAAATTGTTTTATATCCAATTGATAATGAAGGTAATGAACGTGTTTGGTCGTTAGGATGGGATAGGGCGCAACTAGAAGTAAAAAACAATGATCTTGAAGCTCGGATTAATGAAGGCAAATGGCAAATATACAGAAAATATCGCCCAAATCAAAACGGAATGCTACCTGGAACTTGGTGGGATCATGCAAAGTATTCTGCTACTGAAAGTGGTACAAGAGTTATGAAAAATCTTTTCGGATTAAGAGATAATTTTAGTTATCCGAAAAGTATAAGTTTAGTGGAAGATTGTTTAAGATCGTCAAATTGTGATTCATCAGCATTAATTCTCGACTACTTCGCAGGCTCCGGCACAACCGGCCACGCGGTCATCAATCTCAACCGGGAAGACGGCGGAAACCGCAAATACATTCTGGTTGAAATGGCCGATTACTTTGACACTGTTCTCAAACCCCGCATTCAGAAAGTGGTTTATTCCAATGAATGGAAAAACGGAAAACCCGCATCACAGCACAGGGGCATTTCCCACTGTTTCAAATACATGCGTCTGGAATCCTATGAAGACACCCTCAACAATCTGGAAACAGAGGACAGACACCCGGACACACTTGGCATTCAGGTTCCCCCGCGCGTCAAAGATGAATACCTTATCCGTTACATGCTGGACATGGAAACCCGGAGTCAGCTTTGCAATCTCCGGCATTTTGAAGATCCTTTCCATGTTTCATTGAACATTTACAACAGGGAAAGCGGACACTCTGAACCCCGCATCATGGATCTGCCTGAAACCTTTAACTATCTTCTCGGTCTCCGGGTTCGCAAAACCCGTATGCAGGACGGTTTTCTTGTTATTGGCGGAGACAGTCCCGACAATGAACCTGTGCTGATTATCTGGCGGAATGTAAAGGAAAAAGACAATACTGCCCTTGAAATCTTTGTCAAAGAAACACTGCAAATCAGCATGGCAGACACGCATTACAGTGCGGTTTATATCAACGGAGACAGCACTTTGGATGATCCACGCGGAAAAATCCGTCTTACAGAGGAAATTTTTTACACCCTGATGTTTGACACAGAAACAGCGGAAACAGGAGATTTGCAATGGCGGTAAAAGCGGCAAAACTGGACAAACGCCTGATTCTGAATGAATGGATGTTCAGACAACTGGGCCTGTGGCCGCTGGAAACCGGCATGAAACAGCTCAGTGCCATTCTCCGGGAGGAACCAACCGGATGGGATGCGCAGAATATCTTTTATTTCCGCCATGCTTTGGAAAAAAACCTGCCGGTGAAAAGGGAAATCAGCAATGAACTGCTCACAGAATATGACCGGAATATTTTCCGGCACTGGCAGACCCTTACAGCAAAACGCCGCGTCCGCGCGGGCCGTGAAATTGTTCCCCTGTATTTTCAGTATCTTTCCCTGCTTTTCACAGAATACTGGCTGGATCGGTGGACACGGGACATACAGCAGAAATCTGATTCCCTTCTGAAAGAACTCAACACTTTTATGCGGAATTTTAACCTGCGTTTTCCCTCCGGAAAAGCAGGAGCGGCGGATCGCATTGTCCCCTATGAAACATCTGATCTGACCCGGCTGGCCTTCTGGATTGCCACTGGCGGGGGCAAAACCCTGATTATGCACTGCCATATCAGGCAAATCCTTTTTTATCTGCAGACGCGCAATCTCAGGAACAATTACAATTCCTTTATCCTCATCACTCCCAATGAGGGACTCAGTGAACAGCATTTGGAAGAATTCCGGCTTTCCGGCATCAGGGCTGCCCATTTGAGTGATTCCCACAAATATGACATCAAAGTGGTGGAAATCACCAAACTGCGTGAGAAAAAAGGGGAAACCACCTTTGCTGTGGATCATTTTGGCACAAATAATATTGTGCTGGTGGATGAGGGACATCGCGGTTCCGGCGGAGATGAATGGTTCCGCAAACGTCAGGAACTTTGCAAAAACGGTTTTTCCTTTGAATATTCAGCAACTTTTGGTCAGGCTGTGAATGCTTTGTCCGGTGATAAAAACAAAGAAATGGGGCAGTTTTACGCGAAAAGCATTGTGTTTGACTATTCCTACAAATTCTTCTACGGAGACGGATACGGCAAGGATTTTCACATTCTCAATTTCAGTGCGGATCAGACCCGTGCGCAGTCTGAGGTTCAGAGACTTTATCTCACGGCCTGCCTAGTCCGTTTTTATCAGCAAACCAGGCTCTTCCGTGATCACCGGGCAGAATTTGCACCTTATCTTCTTGATGATCCGCTGATGGTATTTGTGGGCGGTTCTGTTACAGGACAGCGGGAAAAAGAGCAGGACACAGATATTGTCAGTGCGCTGAAATTCTTTGCAGATTTTCTGTCTGATGAAAGCGGTTCCATTCATCATCTGGATCTGCTTTTGCGGGGCAGGGATGATTTGAGAGACAAAAACGGGCTGGTTTTCCGCAATGCTTTCAGGTATGTGCAGAACTGTTATTCTCTGACAGATACGGAAGCGGCCGGTCGTTTGTATCAGGATATTATCAGGCTTGTGTTCAATGCAAACGGAAAAGGACTGCTCCATGCTGTGTATCTCAAAGGCAGCGGAAATGAAATCGGTATTCGTGTGGGAGAAGGGGATTATTTTGGTGTCATCAATGTGGGAGAACCCAAAAAACTGTGGGACATGGTGCAGGAACAGGCCGAAGGCTCTGTGATCTGCTCGGAACAAGCCTTTTCCGCTTCTCTTTTTGACAATATCAAAGCTCCGGGCAGCAGAATCCGGCTGCTTATGGGCGCGAAAAAATTTACCGAAGGCTGGAACTGCTGGCGGGTTTCCTGCATGGGACTGATCAATATTGGACGCAAGGAAGGTTCCCAGATTATTCAGTTGTTTGGCAGGGGTGTGCGTCTCAAAGGACTTGATTTCACGCTCAGGCGCAGCAGTGAAATTGCCCATCACACGCATCCTGCTTTTCTCAGCGAACTGGAAACTTTGAATATTTTCGGCATTCGCGCAGATTATATGCAGGCATTCAATGAATACATTGAGGAAGAAGACGTGATGACGGAAAAAAAGAATGAAATCATCCCGCTGCCTGTGATTGAAAATCTGACACGAACCGATCTGAAAGTGATTCTGCCGAAAAAGAATATGCCGGATTTCAAGGCACAAACCCGTCCCAAATTCGGCAGGCATGAGGCCATACGCACAAAAATTTCAGCAGACTGGCATGGCCGTGTGTTCAGCAAAACCCTGCGCACAGATCTCACATCCAAAGATGAGCAGATTCCTTTTCCCACATTTTTCAGGGCTGAAAACCGGAACTATCTGGATTATGACAAACTGTATCTGGAACTGCTGCATTTCAAAAAACAGCAGGCCATGTACAATCTGATTATCACGCGGGAGGCTGTGCGCGAACTGTTTGCGGAAACCGACTGGTATGAACTGTATCTTCCTGAACATATGCTGGAATTCACCGGATTTGACAAGATTGATCTGTGGCAGGAAATTGCAGCAGATCTGCTCAAACGCTATTGCAAAAAATATTATTATTTCTGCAAAAGCAGGTTTGAAGGCCCGTATCAGGAATACCGTACCATCCGGGAAATACTGGATGATCCTGAGGAACGCCACAATAGGCAGTTTCTTGAAACGCTCCGCTTTGAATATCAGATGGCAGTGGAAAAAAGCAGGGAGCATGTGATAAAACAACTGAAATCCCTGAGCCAGAAACTCAGAGAAGGTGATCTGAACTGGGCGGATTTCAGGGGAGAAGGATTTGATTAGATCCGCTTTGACAGCCATCTGTACCAGCCTTTGATTCACATCAGACCCGGAACCGTGACCATCCGTGTAAAACCGGTTTCTCTCAACAAAAATGAAAAACAGTTCATTGAGGATATGAAAAAATGGCATTATGCGGAAAAAGATAAGTTTCTGAAAGATAAGGAACTCTTTGTTCTGCGCAATCAGAGCCGGGGCAGGGGAATCAGTTTTTTTGATGAGGGCGGTTTTTATCCGGATTTCATTCTCTGGCTGCTGTGCGGAGACAAACAGTATATCAGCTTTGCAGATCCTCACGGGCTGGAACATTCAGACGGGCCGAATGACAGCAAAATCCGCTTTTATGAACAGATTCAGAATATGGAAAAGCAGTATCTTCAGGATGATTCTGTGATCCTCAATTCCTTTATTCTTTCCCCCACACATCACCGGGACATACAGAAAAAATTCTGCAACTGGACAAAAGAAGAATTCCGGGAGCATCATGTGTTTTTCCTGTATGATGATGCGGAAAGCTATATTTCCAAACTGTTTGCGGATATGATACCGATTCTCCATTGACCTGATACAATGATCCGGAGGAGTGCAAAAATTAAGCGGAGCGGTTTTTTGCACAGAATTTCGGACTGTGCAGTTGTCCAGTGAACCAAAACAGTCCCCAGGTTTTCTGCATACAGAAAAACCCTTGCAAAATGCCGCAGACAGGTTTATTTTTTGCTTATGGAAAAGAAAACTGAAACAAAAACCCGGTGGCACCGTCTGCTGGGCAAACTTCTGGAAGAGCTGCTGGTTCCTGTGGGCATATCTGTGTTTACGGATTTTCCCGTGATGAGTGAGGCTCCGGAGGCGGATATTCTTCTGCTGCGCAAAGAAAATGCAGAATGGACAGAGGAGCAGAAAAAACGCCTGCCTGACGGGGTGCGGGATACAGATGCTGTTCACATCCTCATGGAGTTCAAATACAGTGAATCCGTGAATGAAAAGGCATTCCGCCAGATTCTCTGCTATGACTATCTGTACCGGGATATACGGAATCTTGGGGAAGGGGAAGCTGCATCATTTCTGGTGAGTTCGAAAACTCCGCGAAAAACAACGCTTGCCGAGTTCGGGTATCATTCAGAAATTCTTCCCGGAGTTTACAGAAGTGAAAACCGCTTTGTGAGAAACATACCGCTTCTGTCCCTCAATGAACTCTCGGATGAGCCCCACAACGCGTATGTCAAATGCTTTGCCAGCAGAAAAAGTGAAAAGAAAAATGCGGCCGGCATTATCCGGCAAAAGGAAATCTATTCTTCAGTCAGCAGTCAGGTGCGCTGGGTTCTTGAGGGACTCTGGCATTACTGGTCTGCTTTGGGAGGTGAGGAAATGACAATAGAACTGACACCGGAAAGCGTGATGAAAATGGGGAAAATTCTGGAGGATGCCATTCTTTCGGCCATATCTCCGGAGGAACTTCTTGAAAAATATGACAGACGGAAGATTTTAAGAGCCATGCGTCCGGAAGAGGTCATGGCAGAATTCAGTCCGGAAGATCTTCTGGCGGTACTCTCTCCGGAAGATGTCATGTCAAAATTCAGGCCGGAAGATCGTATGGCAGGACTCTCTCCGGAAGATGTCATGGCAAAATTCAGGCCGGAAGATCGTATGGCAGGACTCTCTCCGAAAGATGTTATGGCAAAATTCAGTCCGGAAGATCGTCTGGCAGGACTCAGTCCGGAGGAAATTGAGGCATTGCTGCGGAAAGTCAGAAACGGATAAAGTCAGGACATTATCTGACATTGCGTTCTGCCGGGGGAGGTGAGAAAATGGAAGCGGAACTGACACCGTAATATGTCATGAAAATGCGGGAACTTCTGGAAGATGCTATTCTTGCGGCTATATCGCCGGAGGAACTTTTTGAAATATACGGAAAACAGAGGATACTGAAGGCATTAAGCCCGGAAGATCGTCTGGCGGTACTCTCTCCGAAAGATGTCATGGCAAAATTCAGTCCGGAAGATCTCCTGGCGGGACTCAGTCCGGAGGAAATTGAGGCATTGCTGCGGAAAGTCAGAAACGGATAAGGTCAGGAAAGTATCTGATACCGATTCGCCATTGACCTGATACAATTTGCATCTGATCTGGAGGATTGCAAAAATTAATAAGATTTGACAACTTTTGAAAAGTTGTCAAATCTGTCTGCTCCAGGTTCCGGACTGATCCGGCGGAGTGCAAAAATTAAGCAAAGCGGTTTTTTGCACACGCTGAGGTGAAACCGCCTCATTTCACCATGATTTTTCTGTGTTTTTTGCTTGACATAAATAAACTGCCCTTATAAAGTATAATCTGAATGTATGTGGTAAAATATGCATAACGAGGGCCTCAACCGGACGCGAAACCACGCGGGGCGCAGGGGCGGTGCTGTCCGGAAGCTCACTGTCAGACGGGAATATGCTCAGGATATCCTGAAAATAGCTGAAGTGGATGTGTCTCTTACGGAAAAAATCAGAAAATGTGCGGCTGAATTGGAGGGATTCGGGTTCAGAGGCGTTGACGCTTTGCATCTGGCTTCTGCGGAAGCAGGCCATGCCGATTTCTTCTGCACCTGTGATGACGGAATTATTAAAAAGGCAAAGTCAGAGAAAGTGGGCAGAATAAAAGTGCTTTTACCGACAGACCTGATAAAGGAGCTTAAGTTATGATTATTGAACAAAGACCCATGTGCGAAGTAATAAGCGACGCCATACATATTCTGACATCTCAGATTGGTACTGCAAACACAGCGAGATTTATCAATTATTTTTCTGCAGGTTTCGGAGATTATACCGAAGAGCGCAAACAACTTTTCGCCGATTATACAGTTGATGATATAGCCAAAGAGATAGAGGAATACAAAAAAATCACAAAGAAAAAAGCCTAACCAAGCGTTCCAGTGGACGGGCTATCGCCCGCCACTGAACTTGTTGTTATGCTTTTGAAAAGATAGACAATAATTGAAGGGATAGGAAGACTGTATATGGAACTTTTTGAATTAGTAATAGAAATGAAACTTCTTGAACGCCGCATGACACTGTATGAGGAGAAGTATGGTATTCTGAGCGAGGATTTTTATCCGGCGCTGATGTCCGGAAAACTGGAAAGTTATGATGAATACGATGAGACAAGGGCAGATTTCAGTCGTTGGAAAGGTATTTACGAGACATGGCAAAGACGTAAATACGCATATGCTGAAAAAATAAGAGAGACAGAAGTTTCTAAAATGCTGCGATTTCAGCCTGCTTACTGATCCGGAGGAGTGCAAAAAGTAAGCAAAGCGGTTTTTTGCACACGCGGAGGTGAAACCGCCTCAGTTCACAATGATTTTTCCGTTTTTTTTGCTTGACATAAACTGCCCTTATAAAGTATAGCTTATTCATTTATAAAATAAAGAAATATTGAAAAAGGGAAAATCTGTCAAGCCAAACTTTCCCTGATAAGTGGTGTTTTGGGATATTATCAGGGCGAATCCGCCCTGATAAGTGGTCTTTTGTGGGTGTTATCAGGGCGAAATGACCTGATAATAAATGGTTAGCTCTCTTAAGAAAAACACTATGGAATATTTTAGAAAATTAGAAGAGTTTA
>CAZHPS010000078.1:0-18933 GCA_964534335.1 uncultured Desulfobacterales bacterium | reverse complement strand
CTGATGGGTTTGAACAGATAATCCACCGCGCCTTTTTCATATCCCCGGAACACATGCTGGGGCTCCTTGCTGATGGCCGTGACAAAAATAAGGGGAATATGACGGGTTTTCTGCCTGACCCGCAGCAGTTCAGCAGTTTCAAATCCGTCCATGTCCGGCATCTGCACATCCAGCAGAATCAGGGCAAAATCATAATCCAGCGTCAGTCCCAGTGCCTCATTGCCGGATCGCGCGCAGATAATGTTCAGATCCGGACTCTCCAGAAGAGCTTCCATGGACAGAAGATTTTCCGGCCGATCATCCACAATGAGAATATCTGTTTTATGCGTCATGATTTCTCCCGAACAGTCTGCACAGAAAAGGGCTGATCTGATGCAGAGGCAGGATATGATCCACCGGACAGGCCGCAATGGCGGCGCGGGGCATATCATGTGCAAAGGCCGTTTCCGGGGACTGCACAATGCACAGCCCATGATTTTGTCTGATTTTTTTCAGTCCCATGCTTCCATCCCGGTTGGCTCCGGTCAGTATGATTCCCACCACACGGGAACCGAATGCCTCTGATGCGGTTTCAAACAGCACATCCACAGAGGGACGGGCAAAATTTACCCGTTCCTCGACCGAAAGAGACAGGGTTCTGTCCTCTTCCACCAGCAGATGATAATTGGCCGGAGCCACATAAACTGTGCCCGGCCGGAGAACATCCTTTTCTTCAGCCTCTCTTACCTTCACACGGCATATGCTGTCAAGATAACGGGGCAGATACCCGTCTGAATGCGGACTGATATGCTGAACAATCAGAATGGGAACCGGAAAATCTTCAGGCAGAGGTTCCAGTATAATCGGAAGAGCTTCCATACCCCCGGCTGACACACCAATGACAATGGCTTCATAAGATTCTTTTTTCATAAAATTTTCTGCTGTTCTTCATCTGATTTGACCTTTTTCACAGAGAATGCTTCTTCTTGTAGATTTTCTCTGATTCCGCAACCGTGTCAAAGCGATCCTCATATCCTGAAAAAACAAGGGTTTCTTTGGAACCCAGACATAAAAATCCGCCCGGCACCAGGCTGTCCATAAAAAGACGGATCACCCTGCGCTGCAGATCCCGGTTAAAATAGATCAGCACATTCCGGCAGACAACCATGTTCATTTCTCCGAAAACCTGATCCGTCACCAGGTTGTGATCCGCAAAAATGATATTATCTTTCAGAGAATTGTCAAATATGACTGAATCGTATTTTGCTGTATAGTAATCGGAAAACGCGCCTTTTCCCCCGGCTTTCTGGTAATTATAGGTATATCCTTTCATAAGATCAATGGAATATACGCCTTCCCTTGCTTTTTGCACAATTGCCTCGTTGAAATCCGTGGCATAAATCTGGGTGCGTCTGTAAAGTCCCTCCTCTTTCAGCAGTATGGCCATGGAATAGACTTCCTCACCGGATGCGCATCCCGCGTGCCATATTTTGAGAAAAGGCCAGGTGCGCAGAAAGGGAACCACATCCTTTCTCAGGGCCAGATAAAAACAGGGATCCCGGAAGATTTCTGACACATTGATGGAAAAATCCGGCAGAATTTCTCTGAAAAAATCCGGATCATGGAGAACCCGGTGCTGCATGTGGGAAATGCTGGAAAAACCGGACATACTCAATCTGTGACGGATTCTCCGTTTGATGTGCGCTCTGGCATAGTCCCTGAAATCATAGCCGTATTTCAGATAAATGGCTTCCAGCAGCAGCCGGATTTCAATATTTTCAATTTCTTTTGTATCTTCCATTTTCATTCCCTGATGTTTAGTACTGATGAACTTACAGGCTGTTCATCAGTTTCATCCTGTTGCAGATGAGTAACAAAAATATCACTTCAGCGTAATGGAGTATCCGGCCTGCTCAAAATGATGATCTGACGTAAATGTTTCTGAAATATGAAAATGTTTCATGATAACCATGCTCGCACAATCGACCATGCTCCATTCTTTATCCGGCCGTTCTTTAAGCAGATTCCATGCTTCCTGATCCAAAGGATAATCAACATGAACTGTTTTGACCCATATTGCTGATTTTATTGTCTCAACCGTACTGATAACACGGGGCCTCGGCAGACGAAGAGGACTGGTAAGCAGCGCAATGAGTTCGGCCAGAACATAATTGCTTGTAATGATTCGCGCATTCTTTTTGTACCAACTCTGCATCTGTTCTTTTGCCAGCAGATGAAATGGCTCTGTACGGATAAAGAAATTTGCCCATCCGGAAGTATCTGCAAAAATATCAGGCATTATTCCCCCATCAGCAATTTTCCGATATATTCATCATGTCTGGCCCCTATATCATTTTTCTCTGAAGAAAAAGCCCCGGCCAACTGTAACAGAGGATCATCAGCACCACTTTCCCCAGCCTTTTCTTCTATCCACTGCACAGCTATCTGATCCGGCTTCAGTCGGAACCAGGCAGCCCGTTGTATCAGAATTTCATATACAGAATCAGGGAGTTGAATTGTGAGAGAATTCATTCTGTTTTCCTTTCTGTGATTGTAATCTTCTGTTTTTCCCGTTACAGGGATCTGCCTCAATGCCATTAAGTTAAGAAATTTCCGGAGTGCCGAACTGAAATTTTGGCTGTATTTTTCCCAATTTTTTCAGTGTCCCAAACTTTCAGTTCGGGACAGAATCACTTTCCATTTCACCAGTCAAGCTCCTCCAAAGACGTTCCCAGGGAAAGAGGTTCATCCGCAGCTTCCAGAATGCTTTCGGCCATTCCCGGTATGCGGTTAAGATACAGGGTTTCTTCAATGGCTTTCCAGTCTTTTTCACCAATGATGACAAAAGCCTCCCCGTTTTTCCGGCTGACTTTCAGTGTTTCATGATTTTCAATGCACTGACTGACTTCGTCATCCAGATTGTTCCTGAATTTTTCCGATGTTATTTCTGCCATCATTTTTCACCTCCGGATTTGTAAGCAGATTCACCGTTCCATCCCAATCCGGGGAACGGGAGATAAGAAATTTCGTTACGGGCCAGATATTCTTCAGGTTCCGTATCAGTACAGCCACACCCGCAGCAGGGAAAGCAGTTTGTCTGTATCCACAGGTTTGGCAAGATAATCATTTGCCCCGGCTTCCACGCATTTGTTTTTGTCCCCTTTCATGGCTTTGGCCGTAAGTGCAATAATGGGCAGTTTTTTGAAACGGCTGTCCTCCCGTATCCTGCCGATGGCCTCGTATCCGTCCATTTCCGGCATCATAATATCCATGATAATCAAATCCATGTCTGTATGCCTATCCAGTTTTTCCAGACTTTCCCTCCCGTTTCTGGCCTCAATGATCCGCATTCCCTTTTCCTCCAGCACACTGGCCAGAGCAAAGACATTGCGCATGTCATCATCCACAATCAGAATTTTCTTGTCCTTAAAAATATCTTCCTTATCATGAACTGCGGAAATCATCTTCCGTTTTTCCCTGGGAAGATCTGCTGCCACCCGGTGGAGAAAAAGTGCGGTTTCATCCACCAGCCGTTCCGGTGAGCGCACGCCTTTGATGATAATACTGTCCGCGTACTTCTGCAGCCGGGTTTCCTCTTCCTTGGAAATATCCCTGCCTGTATAGACAATCACAGGAATGCGGGAAAAATCTTTGTTTTTTCTGATTTTTGCCAGCAGATCATAGCCGGACATATCCCCCAGCCCCAGATCCAGAATAATGCAGTCAACGGTTTCCCGGTGCAGATATTCATATGCTGCCTCACCGGTGCTGACAGCCGCAGATTCCACATCCCCGCCGCTGATGAGTTCCATGATGCTTTTTTTCTGCACTTCATCATCTTCCACCACCAGCAGTTTTTTCACAGGTCTGGAGACAATGTTTTCAATTCTGAAAAACACATCATCGAGCATTTCCACACTGACCGGTTTGGTGAGAAAACCCACTGCGCCCATGCGCAGCGCGTCCAGAGGTTTGTCTGTCACTGAGATAAAATGAACAGGAATATGCCTCAGTTCCGGATTTTCCTTGAGACGATCCATCACGCCCCACCCGTCAATGCCGGGCAGCGCGATATCCAGAATAATCCCGCTGGGCCGGTAAAAATCTGCAAAATGCAGCCCGGTTTCACCGTCTTCTGCCACCAGCACCTTGAAATTTCTTTCATGTGCCAGTTCCAGCAGAATCCGGCAGAAATTGGGATCATCTTCAATAATCAGCAGGGATCTGTCCCCTTTGCGGATACTGCGGCGGTCATCTTTGACAAATTCCGTATGGGATTCAGCCGGATCAGGCAAAAGCGGTTTTCTGTCCTGTACAGCAGGAGGCTGGGCCGGTGGCGCGGTTTTCTTTGCAATGTTTTTCCCCATAAGCATCTCAGGATTCACAGGCAGGAAAAGGATAAAGGTGCTTCCTTTTTCCGGCTCGCTTTCCACCTGAATCTCCCCTCCCAGGGCTTTGGCAAATTCCCTGGAAATGGAAAGCCCCAGCCCGGTTCCGCCGTATTTGCGGCTGGTGGTTCCATCTGCCTGCTGAAATGCCTGAAAAATCAGGCCATGCTTGTCTTTGGCAATGCCAATGCCTGTATCAGACACGGCAAAGGCCACTGCATTTTCCGGTGTAAGTCCTGAGACCGGAAAAAACGTGTCCGGTTCAGGACAGTACATGCTCAGGGTCACGCCTCCTTTTTCCGTAAACTTGAACGCGTTGGACAGCAGGTTTTTCATAATCTGCCATACCCGTTTCACATCTGTGTGAATCACAGGCGGCAACCCGTTTTCCATTTCCACATTCAGGTTCAGTCCCTTCTGTTCTGCCATCTGCTCAAAGGTGCGGCGCACATCATGGCTCAGTTCCTCAAGACTCATTTCCTCTATCACCATGTCCAGTTTTCCTGCTTCCACTTTGGAAAGATCCAGAATATCATTGATCAGGGAAAGCAGATCAGAACCTGAGGAATGGATGGTTTCCGCGAATTCCTGCTGTTTTGGCGTGAGATTGCCATCCCGGTTGTCGGAAAGCAGTTGGGACAGAATCAGAATACTGTTGAGCGGCGTGCGCAGTTCATGGGACATATTGGCAAGAAATTCAGATTTGTATTTGCTGGCGATTTCCAGATCCCGTGCCTTGAGTTCAATTTCCCGGTGCGCCTCTTTGAGTGCTTCGTTTTTCTTTTCAATATCATCGCGCTGAGCCTCCAGATCATGGGTGCGTTCTTCCAGTTCCTCATTGATCACACGGAGTTCCTCCTGCTGCTGCTGGAGACTGGATTCAGAATTTTTCAAAGCCCGTGTCTGTTCTTCCATCTCCTCATTGGCCTGACGGAGTTCCTCCTGCTGAACCTGCAGTTCCTCGGCCTGGGTCTGGGTCTGCAGCAGCAGTTTTTCCATACGGGTGCGGGCCTGGGCAGTATTCACCACCACACCGATATGCCGGACAATGTTTTCGATAAATTCCATCTCGGTATCAGAAAATGTATGAAAGGCCCCCAGCTCAATCACACCTTTGATCTCATCATCAAAAAGAAAGGGGGACACAAGGATATTGACCGGTTTTCCGGAGCCAAGTCCGGATTCTATCTGAATATAATCATCCGGCACATTGCGCAGCAGTATGGTCTGTTTCTCCAAAGCAGCCTGTCCCGCAATTCCCTCACCTGTCCGGATTTCTCCGGAAAGATCCTTGCGCTTTTTGTAGGCATAACTCGCACGCAGCCGGAGCACCTGTTTTTTTTCATCCCAGAGATACAGCGCGCCCACATAGGCATTGATGTATTTGCACAGAAACGCGATCATGTTTCTGCCCAGTGTGTCAATATCCTGATCCCCGCGAATAAGATCATTGAACCCGCTTTCGCCGGTCTGTACCCAGCTTCGCTCATCAGCCTTTTTTTTCAGACGCCGGGCTTCGGTGATTTCCTGAACAATCTCAACATGACCGGTCTTTTCCCCTTTCATATTGCGCAGCCAGGCCGTGTCAATCTGGTAATGACGGTCGGTTTCTGTATTTTCAAATATGGACGTTGTTATCCCTTTTCGCAGCAGAACAGTGCCGCACCGGTTGGTATTGCATATTTTTCCGTTGCGGTTGTGGCATTGCAGTCCCAGCACCTCTTTGCGGGTTCTGCCCACAGTTTTTTCCGCTTTTTTGTTGATAAAGGTCCAGCGCATATCCATATCTGTCACGGAAACAGGAAAGGGAATCGCGTCCAGCATTCCCTCATACCAGTACATTTTATCCACCACAATGTCAAAGGCCCGGTCAATAAAACGGCCTGCCATGCCGAATTCATCTTTGGAATCAAGATTGGCCCGGATTTCAAAATTGCCGTCCGCAAGGGACTGACTGACACCCACCAGCCGGTACAGGGGTTTGACAATCTGGCGGGACAGAAAAAAAATGATGAGGATGATTCCCATCAGCATGGCTGATCCGACACAAAAAGCCAGGTATCTGATACGTCCGGAATCCTCCAGCACACGGGACATGGGCACGGAAACACACAGGCTCCAGGGAGTTCGGGTTTTGCCAATTTCAAAGGGAACCATGATCATATAATCACTGTCTTTTCCTCCCTTAACTGCATTCTGAAAAAATGCAAAGCGTTCTCCTTTGGTAATGGCCTGAACCAGGGAGGTGCGGATATTTTCCGGAACATATTCGGAAATCCTGTGTCCTGTGATTTCCGGCAGCGGATGGCTGACAATGATCCCGGAATTGGAAATCACAGATATGTATCCGCTTTCCAGAGGTTTGATCCGGGATACAAGCTGACTGATGCGATCCACTCCGGCAAGAATCCCGGCTGCTGCAATGACTTTTTCATTGTGCAGTATGGGAACTGTCAGGCCGATGTAAACTGTCTCTTTTCCGCGGCTCTGGTATTTCTGGGGCTCAGTGACAATTTCTGTTCCCCGGTTTCTCACCAGTCCATAATCAGAGCTGTGAACGGGATTTTCAAAACTGACAAGGGTTTGGAGTATGATTTCACCGGAAAAACGATGCCATAAAGGCATGTACCGGCCGCTGCTGTCATGTCCTCCGGAATTGATGAACTCATCATCCCTGCCATCCAGTGCATGGGGCTCCCAGTATGTCCATACCCCAAGAAAATCCGGATTTGCCAGAAGCACATTGCGCAGCATCTGATCCAGAACCTCCCTGTCCGGAACTTTTCCCCCTTTTTTCATTCCCTCAAAGGTGCTGGCAATGGTACGGGCAGACCCCAGCGCAGATTCCAGGGAAGACTGCACTTCATGACCGTAACGGTGTGCAGTTTCCTCTGCCAGCCGGAATGCACTGTCTTTGAATATGGCATCCACATGGGAAAGCAGCAGAAAGGTCATCAGTGTGAATACGGTCAGCACCAGCAGACCAATGGGAATGAGAATTCTGTTTCTGAGTTTCATGTTTTTGAACACGGCGGTAAATCCTTAAAATGGCGGGGCTGTGTTTAGTGATTTTTTTAATCTGCAAATCAGGATAAGTAGGCAAAAGAAATTTTTGGCAGTGGAGCAAATCCGCTGCTCTGAGCCTGAATCCAGTGCCGGAAAAATCCGTATGGATTGAAATTATTACAGAAAAAGCTGAAAAAACAAACCGGTATCCCGGAAGGGATGACATTATCAGCCGATTTGATCCAGAATCAAATTTAACAGCCATGCCCTCTTGGGAGGGCATGGTCCGGAACTTTATGCAGCAAGAGAATCGGAAATCTCTTTCACAGCCTGGGGAATCCGTCCATATCCTGCAATGTCATCTGCAATGGCCCGGATATGCACATCCAGGGACTGTTCATTATCATTGTATATGTACGGACGTTCCGCAGATGGGGATATTCCCAGCACATCCAGTATGCTTTCATACAGTTGCCGGGTACGCGGGGAAAGTGTACTTCGTGCATCATAATGGCCGGAAACAGTTTTTGTTCTCAGATCCACAGCCTGCACTCCGAACATTAAGGAAATCGCCATATACTGCCGGAAAATATCCACAGACTGCCGGGTCAGATTGGCTGAGCCGAATCCCTGACTGTTGATGTTCTGGTTGAACTGTTCGGCATGGGTGGGGAACCGGTCTGCCAGAGAAGCCCCGTAAAAGGACAGAAGCGGCATGATGGAATTTCCGCACAGTTGCAGTCCTTTGAGTCCCAGATTCACTTTCCTGTCCGTATTTCCCACCAGTGAGGGAGGCAGGCCATTGCTGAATTCCGGTGTCACAAGCAGCGCGATCTGCACATCCATATGCTTGGCAAGCAGACCGATATAATAGCGAAGCTGATCCATTCCCACACTGATATACTGTCCCAGAAAATTTCCGCAGTGAAAACAGGCTCCGTGTTCCGCGTCAATCAGGGGATTGTCAGATACAGAGTTCATTTCGGTTTCCACCTGATGTCTGATTTGGGAATACCCGTCAATAAGCGGCCCAAGAAATTGGGGCAGACAGCGCAGGGAATAACGATCCTGTATCAGTCCGGATTGGGGCATACCTGTATCCCCATCAGGTTCGTGCCGGACAAGCCTGGAGCCTTTGAGCAGATCAAGCATCTGAGCTGCTGACCATATCTGACCGGGATGGGGTTTGAGACGGTGAATAAAGGGATGAAAAGACTGGCTGGTTCCGGCCAGTCCCTGAATGAAAAGCCCGTGCGCAGCCAGATTCAGGGCCAGCAGTATTCCGGTCTCATGCACACAGTTGGCAGCAATCCCGGTCATGACCGAAGTGCCGTTGATAATGGACAGTCCTTCTTTGGGACCAAGCCGTATCCGGGGAAGTCCCATACGTTCCAGCGCGGAAATACAGCCCATGTCCTCTCCGTTCATGCTGACACCAAACGCGTTGTCCAGACCGATAAGCGCGCCTGCAATATGGGAAAGCGGAACCAGATCACCGCTCGCTCCGATGGAACCCATTTCATGCACATGGGGAGTGATGCCCGCGTTGAGGAAATCCGCAAGTCTCTGGATAATTTCCAGGCGCACGCCTGACACTCCCCGCATCAGGGAATTGGCTCTCAGAAGCATTGCTGCGCGCACATCTGCCTCAGGCAGTCTTTTTCCCGCACCGGTTTTGTGGGGCCAGGGAATATTGTTCTGCAGTTCTTCGGCATCCTTTCCGGGAACCGCAATATCAGACATTCCCCCGAATACTGTTGTCACGCCGTAAACAGGACGGTTTTGTGCAACAGCCTGTATGATAAATTCATGGGATTTGCGAATCTGATCCGCGATATGCGGTTCCCGGCTCAGACGCACAACAGCTTTTTGCCGGGCCACACGCACCAATTCCGGAATGCTCAGTCCTTCACCGCTGATGGTCACTGCCTCACCATCTGCTGTGAAAGCCGGTGAATATCCGCCCCCTGTCCTGTTTTCCTGTCTGCTGTCCATTCAGATATCCTGTTCACTGATTGAAGGATTTGACCTTCTCATTGTATGCCTTGAGTTCAGCTTCATATTTCTGCCTTTTCTGATCATACTGCGCTCTTTTGGCCTTCAGTTCCTCCAATGCATGACTGTGCTGTTTCACCCTGTAGTCGTTTTTGGGGGGAACCTTTTCTGTATTCAGACGTTCCTGCTCCTGCACCAGGGCATTATACTCTTTTTCCAGTTCAGCCCGCATGGCATCAATACGTTTTGCCTCTGCGTCAAGGGACTGCATGGCATCCTTTTTTTCATCCTGCACAGGAGCATCGGGTTCGGCAGTTTCTGCAGTTTCTGCCCCAGGGGCAGAAGCATCCTCCGGACCGGTGCTGACCTCAGTGTATCCGGATGCTTTTTCCCTCTGATCTTCGGGAACCTGGCTCAGATCATCTGTAAACCGTATCGCGCCGGTCTCATCCCTGTACTTGTAAAATTCCGCAGAACACGGCGATGACATAAACAGAAAAACAAAAATCCATGCACATTTTTTCATGAAAAAATCCTCCCTTTGAATATTCTTTTACAGAACTGATATTTTGCTGCCCTTTCAAAAATCAGCAACATGCTGTATCCGCCATCATAGGCACAAAAATTTAAATCAGTAATTTCAGAATATTGATGATACTGATTTTTTCCGCTATGACAGCGGTGCGCAATATGGCTGGGGAATATATACAACCGGACAAAACAGTTTTCAACAACGATTTGACAATTCACCGGGATATGTGTAAATAAGTTGTGAATCTGTACATTTTTTATAAACCCATAACCCGGAATTTTTTTATATGAAACCATACAGCATAAAACCCGGAATTTTTTTTGTTTTCCTGGCAATTGTCTCTCTGTCTCTCAGCGGATGCATGGGCTACGGGCCTTTTTCCCAGCCCGGGGGTCAGCCCGGAGAGGAAACCTTTTCACAGGCAGAATCCGCATTCCGCTCAAAATCCCACAAAAAGGCACTGAATCTCTACAACGAGTATCTGAGCCGGTACCCTGAAGGAGCACACGCTGCTGATGCACTGATGCGGGAGGGGGAGATATACCGTTTGTCCAAAGATTATGTGACTGCCCGAAAGGTATATCAGTATCTTATGGACAGATACCCGGACAGTCTCAGGTATTCGGATGCCATGACCGAAATGCTGATAACGTGGCAGGCTGAGGGAAACGTGCAGCAAATCGTGCGCCAGGGTGACACGTTCCTCGGACAGGCTCGCACCAGCCAGGCAGTGTCCCGGATATCCCTGATTATGGGGGACGCGCATATGTCCCTCAGTTCTCCAGCCAATGCAGTATATTATTATGCACGGGCCGGTGAATCACTCGGATTGGCGGATAAAAACAGATATGCCATACCCAAACTCAAAAACGCTGTCCGCAGTCTGGGTTCCGGAGATATTATCTCTCTGCTGAGCCGGGTAAAGGATCCGGTTTCCAGAGGTTATCTGATGTTTCAGCTCGGACTTGCGGAAATAAAAGAGGAACGGTTTGAGGACAGTATGCGGACACTGTCCCAGTTTGTCACAATTTCCCCGGATCATGAGTACGCGGAACAGGCCAGGCAGTTGATAACAGAAATCGAAAGACGTTACGGAAGCCAAGTCCAAATTGGCGGACAGATCGGCGGGTACGGGCCGCACAAAATCGGATGCCTGCTTCCGCTCACCGGCTCCTACAAGATATATGGAAATAAGGCATTGAACAGTATAAAACTGGCCCTGACCCGGCATACTGACGGAGGAGATTCTGTCACTCTGATCGAAAAAAATACAGAATCAGATCCGGCAAAAGCTGTCACAGGTGTGGAAGAACTCGCGCAGGAGGGGGTTTCGGTCATTATCGGCCCCATCATCACTGCTGAATCCGCAGCCCCGGTCGCACAAAGATACGGAATCCCCATAATCACAATGACCCAGAAAAGCGATATTACCCAACTTGGTGATTTTATTTTCAGAAATTTTATCACCCCGCAGATGCAGGTCAGTGCACTTGTATCCCATGCCACAGAAAAACGGGGAATACACAGTTTCGCTGTTTTGTATCCGGATGAAAAATACGGTAATACCTTTATGGATCTGTTTCAGCGCGAAGTTGCTGCCCAGGGGGGAACCATCACTGTTTCCCAGCCGTATGCCACTAATATCAATGATTTCCGCGGACCTGTCAGTTCACTGGCCCGGAACCGGGATTTTGAAGCCCTTTTCATTCCTGACGCACCCCGTAAAGCAGGTCAGATCATTCCACAGCTTTCTTATTATGGTGTGAAAAAAGTCCTGCTTCTGGGAACCAATCTCTGGCACTCGGATGAACTCATCCGCCTGGCCGGACGTTTTGCTCAGGGTGCGGTAATGCCGGATGTGTTTGCACCTGAAAGCAGTGCTCCTGAGGTTGGGGAATTTATACGTCTTTATCAGGAAACCTATGGAGAAATGCCCGGATTTATTGAGGCACTGTCCTATGACACGGCCATGATAGTGCTGAAAGTTCTATCAGATCCCCGTGTAAAACATCCTGCGGGTGTCCGTGATGGCCTTATGAATATCCGGGATTATCCGGGGGTGACCGGACTGACCTCCTTTGATGCAGGCGGCGAGGCACACAAAGAACTTTTTCTTCTTACCATTGAAGGAAACCGGTTTACAGAGATTGTCTCGCCTTAGGCTATTTCCAGAAAAGAATATACCACAAAAGTAGCATAAGCTTCCAGCTTGTGCCCTGTACCTGTGAACTGAACCGGGATATTTATTTTCAGAAATCACCCAGGGCCTGTATCAAAATAACCTGTTATAAACCCTGAGGGTTTCAAAACCCTTAGGGTTTCCGGACAGAAAATTGTACAGATTATTTTTTAGCCTGAAAAATTAGACAAAACAATATCCAATAATTCCGGCATGAAAAACAGAAACAGGATAAGGAACCATGACAGACAGAAAAAGTTTTGACAGTCCGTGGAAGGAGATACTGGGAGCGTATTTCCGTGAGTTCATGCTCTTCTTTTTTCCGAAGATTGAGAAGGAGATTGACTGGGAAAAGGGTTACATTCCTCTGGACAAGGAACTGCACCAGATCACCCGTGAGTCTGACACCGGCAACCGGGTTGCGGACAGACTGATGAAGGTTTGGAAGAAAAACGGGGATGAAACCTGGGTCATGGCCCATGCCGAAATTCAGGGAGGCAAAGAGGAGGGTTTTCCGCAGAGGGTGTTTGTTTACAATTACAGGGGCCGGGATCTGTACGGAAGACCTGTGGTAAGTCTGGCCGTGCTGACAGACACAGATCCGGAATGGAAGGTTTCCAAATATGAGCAGGAACTGTGGGGATGCAGCACAAAGTTTTCATTTCCCAGTGTGAAGCTGCTGGATTACAGGAAGAAATGGAAACAGCTTGAAGTTTCGCAGAATCCCTTTGCTGTGGCAGTCATGGCCCATCTGAAAACCCTGGAAACCCGGAGGGATAAGCAGAGCCGCCTGCAGTACAAACTGGCACTCAGCAAAAATCTTTACCGTCACGGGTGGACCAAGGATGAGATTATCCGGCTGTACCGTTTTATTGACTGGATTATGGTGCTTCCTGGGGACATGGAAAACATTTACCATGAAAAACTCATGGATTATGAAAGGGAGGTGAATATGCAGTACATCACAACAGCCGAACGGATCGGAATGGAAAAGGGTATTTTGCTGGGTTCCATCCAAACCACACTGAAAATCAGATTCGGTGCTGATGGGCTTGGCATTTATCCGAAAATAAAACGGATTCATGAATATGACAGACTGAAAAAAATTCTTGAGACTGCCGAATCCGCAAAGTCACCGGAGGAGATTCTCAACGCTGTGAAAGGGAAAAAAAAGAAGACATCTTCTAAGTGATTTCGCTTCGCATCAATGCCATTGTTTTATTGACTGGATTATGGTGCTTCCGGGGGACATGGAAAACAGTTACCATGAAAAACTCATGGATTATGAAAGGGAGGTGAATATGCAGTATATCACAACAGCCGAACGGATCGGAATGGAAAAGGGGATGGAAAAAGGAATGGAAATCGGAACGGAAAGAGGTTTTCTGCTGGGTTCCCTTCAGACTGTTCTGGAAATGAAATTCGGTGATCGGGGAGTGGTTCTTTATCCAAAAATCAGACGGATTCAGAAAAAAGACAGACTGGAGAAAATTCTTCAGACTGCCAAATCCGCAAAGTCACCGGAGGAGGTTCTGAAAGCTGTGAAAGGGAAAAAAAGAGGCTCGGCTGCTGACTGACGGGCTGGTTCTGTCCTGAACTGCACTTCGGCAGGCTCAGTAACCGCTGATTCATGTGATTTCTGTGATACTGTTAATCATGTCAATCATCATAATCACTGAAATCCCGGTTCAGACAGAAGGTGAATTTGACAAACTTTAAGTCCGGGACTCCGAATCATAAAAAATGTACAGTCAGACAGGATAAGGAAAAATGACAGACAGAAAAACTTTTGACAGTCCGTGGAAGGAGATACTCGGAGCGTATTTCCGGGAATTCATGCTTTTCTTTTTTCCGAAGATTGAGAAGGAGATTGACTGGGAAAAGGGTTACATTCCTCTGGACAAGGAACTGCACCAGATCACCCGTGAGTCTGACACCGGCAACCGGGTTGCGGACAGACTGATGAAGGTTTGGAAGAAAAACGGGGATGAAACCCGGGTCATGGCCCATGCCGAAATTCAGGGAGGCAAAGAGGAGGGATTTCCCCGGAGAGTTTTTGTGTACAATTACAGGGGACAGGATCTGTACGGAAGACCTGTGGTCAGTCTGGCCGTTCTGACAGATGAAAATCCGGAATGGAAGGTTTCCAAATATGAGCAGGAGCTGCGGGGATGCAGCACGAAGTTTTCATTTCCCTGCGTTAAGCTGCTGGATTACAGAAAGAAGTGGAAAATGCCTGAATCCTCGCAGAATCCTTTTGCGGTGGCGGTCATGGCGCATCTGAAAACTCTGGAAACCCGGAAGGACAGGCAGAGCCGCCTGCAGTACAAACTGGCCCTGAGCAAAAACCTTTACCGGCACGGATGGACAAAGGATGACATTATCCGGCTGTACCGCTTCATTGACTGGATCATGGTGCTTCCGGGGGACATGGAAAACATTTACCATGAAAAACTCATGGATTATGAAAGGGAGGTGAATATGCAGTACATCACAACAGCCGAAAGAATCGGAATGGAAAAAGGTATGGAAATCGGAGCGGAAAGAGGATTTCTGCTGGGTTCCCTTCAGACTGTTCTGGAAATGAAATTCGGTGATCGGGGAGTGGTTCTTTATCCAAAAATCAGACGAATTCAGAAAACAGACAGGCTGGAAAAAATTCTTCAGGCTGCCAAATCCGCAAATTCACCGGAGGAGATTCTCAACGCTGTGAAATGGAAAAAAAAGAAGACATCTTCTAAGTGATTTCGCTTCGCATCAATACCATTGTTTCATTGACTGGATTATGGCACTTCCGGGTGACATGGAAAATATCTATATTGATACTTAAAATATTTCGGTTATCCTGTTTCCGGAACTTCCGGACACCGAAATAAACTTAATATATTTTAAATAAGCCACGAATGACACGAATATGCACGAACTGCACAAACCATAATTCGTGCAATTCGTGGCTGTACCATCAAATCTTCTGGGTAATGGTATATCATGAAAACTCATGGATTATGAAAGGGAGGTGAATATGCAGTACATCACAACAGCCGAAAGAATCGGAATGGAAAAGGGTATGGAAATAGGAATGGAAAAGGGTATGGAAATAGGAATGGAAAAGGGAATGAAAAAAGGTATGGAAATCGGAGCGGAAAGAGGATTTCTGCTGGGTTCCCTTCAGACTGTTCTGGAAATGAAATTCGGTGATCGGGGAGTGGTTCTTTATCCAAAAATCAGACGGATTCAGAAAAAAGACAGGCTGGAAAAAATTCTTCAGACTGCCGAATCCGCAAACTCACCGGAGGAGATTCTCAATGCTGTGAAAGGGAAAAAAAAGAAGACCTCTGCTGCCAACTGATGGAAATACACTGACATATGCCCAAAATATTTGACAATATTTCATCTGATCTGAAAACAGGTCTGCTGAACACCCTGGAAAGCTCTTATCGGGCTGATTTCTGTGTGGGATATTTTAATCTCAGAGGATGGAAACTGCTGATGGAACCCATTGCGCATTTCAGGGGCGAAGAGGAATGCTGCCGTGTGCTGGTGGGAATGCAGAACCATGAGGAAAACATCCTGCGCAGGGAATGGCTCCAAAACAAAGACAAACCAATGGACAATGCCACAGCAGTGGAACTGAAAAAGGAAACAGCAAAATCCTTTGCCAGACAACTGACCTTTGGCATACCCAGCCGTGCAGATGAGGAATGCCTGAAAAAACTCAGAATCCAGCTTGCAGAGAAAAAAGTGCAGGTCAAACTTTTTCTTGCCTGTCAGCTCCATGCCAAACTTTATCTTCTGCACAGAAAAGACAAAATGGCTCCTTTGATCGGATACATCGGCAGCAGCAATCTTACAATGGCCGGGCTTTCCCACCAGGGCGAACTGAATGTGGATGTACTGGAACAGGATGCAGCAGAAAAACTTGCCAACTGGTTTGAAGACAGATGGAATGACCGCTGGTGTATTGATATTTCAGAACAGCTTATTGAAATACTGGGGGAAAGCTGGGCCGGTGAAAACAGAATTTTACCTTATTATATTTATCTGAAAATTGCCTACCATCTTTCACAGGAAGCCAGAAGCGGGATGGGAAATTATCTTGTTCCCATGATTTTGGAAAAACAACTGCTGCCCTTTCAGATCAATGCTGTGCGGGTTGCTGCAAGGCATTTGGATAAACAGGGCGGGGTTCTTATCAGTGATGTTGTGGGACTGGGCAAAACCATGACTGCCACTGCCCTTGCCAAACTTTTTGAGGAAACCTTTTTTACCGAAACCCTGATTATCTGCCCCAAAAATCTTGGGGAAATGTGGGAGGGATATGTTCACAACTGTGAACTGAGAGCCAAAGTGCAGAGCATTTCCAAAATTGACAGAAAATTTGTTGATGAAACAAAAAGATACCGGGTTGTCATCATTGATGAAAGTCACAATCTCCGCAACCGTATGGGAAAACGCTACGCGATTGTGAAAAAATATCTGGAAAAAAATGAAAGCCGTGTGATTCTGCTCACAGCCACACCCTACAACAAAACCTGTCTGGATATTTCCAGCCAGTTGCGCCTGTTTATTCCCGAAGACAAAGATCTTGGCATCAGTCCTGAAAATCTTGTGCGGGAAGTGGGCGGAAAAACAGAGTTTATCACAAAATACCAATGCCATCCCAATACCCTGTCCGGTTTTGAAAAAAGCAGTTTTTCCCAGGACTGGCAGGAACTGCTGAAACAGTATATGGTGCGCAGAACCCGCACCTTTGTCAAAGAAAATTATGCAGCATATGATCCGGAAAGAAAAAAGCATTATCTTACTTTCCATGATGGAAGAACAGTATATTTTCCTGACAGAATTCCCAAAAAAATTGAATACGCATTCAATCCTGATGACAAAAAAGATATTTATGTAAAACTTTATGATGAAAAAGTGGTGAAAATCATCAGCAGCCTTTCGCTGCCCCGCTATGGACTTGGCAATTATATTGACAAAGAAAAACAGGGAAATGCAGACAGGGCAGAAAAAAAGATTATTGCAAATTTGAACCGTGCAGGCAGGGGACTGATGGGATTTTGCAGAACCGGTCTTTTCAAGCGGCTGGAAAGTTCCGGTTTTTCTTTTCTGCTGTCACTGGCCCGGCATGTGCTGAGAAATCATGTTTTTGTCTATGCCATTGAAAACGGGTTTCATATTCCCATTGGACAGCAGGAAACCGCAGAAATGAATGAATTTCTGGAAGAAAATGACAATGAGGAAGATGTGCGCCTGCATCTGATGACAGACAGAGAGGAATACAGGAATCTGGCTGAAAAATACTATGAAAAATGTGCAGCAGACAAAAACAGATATGACTGGATTTCCTCTTCCCTTTTTGACGCAAAGCTGAAGCAGGTATTGACAGAGGATGCTGATAAACTCATTTCTGTAATGGAAACAGGAAAAAACTGGAATCCTGCGGAAGACAAAAAACTCAGTGCACTTGAAAAACTCTGCACATATGATCATAAAAATGAAAAAATTCTGATTTTTACGCAGTTTGCTGATACAGCCTGCTATCTGTATGAACACCTGAAAAAACGCAGGATTTCCAATATTGCCTGTGCCACAGGCCAGGCCGAAAATCTCACGGAAACTGTGCGCAGTTTCAGTCCTGTGAGCAGCATGGCAGAAAATGTGAATGAAGAAATCCGGATTCTTGTCAGCACAGATGTGCTGAGTGAGGGACAGAATCTGCAGGATGCGCATATCATTGTGAATTATGACCTGCCCTGGGCCATTATCCGCCTGATACAGCGGGCTGGCCGTGTGGACAGAATCGGGCAGCAGTCTCCTGTAATTCTTTGCTATTCCTTTTTGCCACAGGACGGGCTGGAAAGAATCATTGGTCTGCGAAGCAGACTGACACAGCGCATTTCTGAAAATGCCGAGGCAGTGGGCGCAGATGAGGTTTTCTTTGACGGTGATCCGGTCAATATTCAGGATTTGTACAATGAAAAAGCAGGCATTCTGGATGAGGAGGAAGGCGAGGCTGATCCTGCTTCACAGGCATATGAAATCTGGAATCAGGCCACAAAAGCCAATCCTGATTTGAAAAAGAAAATTCTCAAACTGCCGGATGTGGTTTTTTCCACAAAAAAACAGGATGATAATATTGAAAACGCCAGAGTGCTTGCCTATCACCGGAACAGCAGGGGATATGAACTTCTTACCTGCCTGAATGCAGAGGGAAAAATTGTTTCCACAAGTCAGTCTGCAATCCTGAAAATGGCTGAATGTGCATTGGACACTTCTATGACTGAACCTTTGGAAAATCATCATGCTTTGGTGGAAAAGGCTGTGCTGCTTGCTGAAACAGAGGCCAAACCCGGAGGGCAGCTTGGGAACAAATCCAGTGCAAGATACAGGGCTTACAGAATGCTTGAAAGATATTATGAAAGTGTGAAAAACACTTTGTTTGACACAGATGCACTGAAAAAGACCATTGATGATATTTTTCATTATCCGCTGGGGGAAACAGCAAGGGAAATCATAAACCGCCGCGCGCGCATGGGATGCACAGATGAGGAAATGGCGTTGCTGACCATGCAGTTGCGGGAGGAAGGCCGGCTTTGTGTGATTGAAGCAAAAGATCAGGAACGTGTGAAAACACCGCAAATTATATGTTCAATGGGAATACGCTGATTGCGCGTGTGCAAAAAACCGCTTCGCTTAATTTTTGCACTCCACTGTGAGCGGAGCAGTTTTTTTGCAGGCGGAGTGCAAAAATTAAGCGGAGCGATTTTTTGCATAAGGCTATATTTGCATAAGGCTATAATGGTACAGCCACGAATTGCACGAATGACACGAATTATGGTTTGTGCATTCGT
>CAZHPS010000077.1:0-18967 GCA_964534335.1 uncultured Desulfobacterales bacterium | reverse complement strand
GCAGCAGAACGCAGCCGGATATTTTCCTTTTGCAGAAAAACATCCCTTTCCTTTACTGCAAGTTCAGCCTGTTTGCGCTCATGGATGTCCAGAATCACGGTCTGCTGGTGTGTCACAGAATCATCTGCATCAAAAACCGGGGAACTGACTGCATAACACCAGCGTCTGTCTCCGGATCTGCGGAATTCATATTTCACGGTTTCTCCCGCGAATACCTTTTTCTGCGAACACCATTCACAGGGTTCATCCCGTCCGTATAGAAGCTGATAACAAAATTTTCCGCTTCTGTCCTGTCCGATGAAATTTTTCAATGCCCTGTTCATAAAGGAAATCCGGAAATCCGCAGAACAGATATAGATAAATCCCTCAAATGCCTCCACAATGCCGCTGAGTTTGGATTCGCTTTCCCGCAGGCTGCGTTTTGCCATTTTCAGGGAAGTGATATCCAGCATCGAGGCCACACTGCATTCTGTTCCGGAAATCATATCCACCCGTACAAACACATTTTTCCGGCTGCCAAAGCGGTCTGACAAAGTGAATTCATATTCAATCGGCACATTTTCCGCAGATTTTCTGCGTTCAAAATGATACTGCACCATCCGATCCAGATCTTCGGGAAAAGCAATAATCGCAGGCCATTTCATTTTTCCCTCAATTTCCTCTTTGGAATACCCGCTCAGTTTCTGAAATCCCGCGTTGGCAAGGGAAATGGTCATGTCTTTTTCAATGATAATGGTTGCAGTTCCGGTATTTTCAAACACAGCCCGGTACCGGATTTCATTTTCCTTCAATGCTCTGGAAATGCTTTTCTGTTCACTTATATCTTCAACAAAACCTTCCAGATATTTCACTGTTCCGTCTTTTTCCCTTGCCGTGCGCACATGAATGCGGCAGTCCATGACAGAGCCGTCTCTGCGGTAAAACCTGCTTTCAAAATTCAGAACCCGATCCTGTTTTTTTATCAGGTCCATGAGGTTTTTGCGATGGGCAGGATTGACATACATATCACTGGCAATATTTTTTACATGGGACAGGTATTGTTCAGCAGAATCATAGCCCAGCATCCGTGCCAGAGCCGGATTTGCATCCAGAAGACGGCCATCCGGCGTGGAACGCAGAATGCCCACAGGCGCGTATTCAAACAGATCTTTGTATAATAAGAGATTTTCTGTCATTTCTTTGTCTGCATTGGGGGACATAAAAAACATCCGATCAGAAGAAAAAACTTGATTATTGGATAAAAATCTGTATTTCCTGTAAACAGGATAACACAAAGACAGCAAAAATGTAAACACAGAAACCCGGTTTGCATCTGAGAGGATGTCTGATATTTGCAGATTTTCAGGGAAGATAAATTTCCTGAAGTACCGTTTCAGGTTTCGGGTGTCAGGGAACAGATACAGGGCACTGAAACCGGTATCAGCAGTTTTCAAATCCCTTAGTTTTAACCGCAAAGCAGAAAAAACTGGGCGCACAGATTAAAATTTTCCCACAGAGATCACAGAGAATTTTCCATGAAACTTTGGGAAAAGTCAGGAGCATTATGTTTTCCCTATTGAAAAAAATTTTTGCACAGATTTCAGGAAAAACGGAAAAGCAGGTTTTCCGGGAAAAAGAAAGCCAGTCGCCGGATACGCATGGCAACAAGCGGAAATCAGGCAGGAAAGACAGCCTGAACCAGGGAAGTCTTCAAAGTCTTCATAAGATACAGAAAAAGGAACCTTCCGGGGCACAAAAAGCAGCAGTTCCGGTTCAGTCTGTTCAGAAAAAGAAAAATTCACATTCCGTACCTTCCGGGAAGAAAAACAGGAAAACATCTGCAAAAGCCCGCGACAGGCACGGCATTCCTGTGTATGAAAAACATACGGATTTTTCAAAATATTTTGCAGAAGAACACCAAAAACCGGAAACCGCGTCAAAGGAGAGTCAAACGGAAAGTCCGGCTCTTCCAAAGCCAAAGCACGTCCGGGGAAAAAAACAGATTCCTGCAAAAGCAAATGTCCGTCTGCCCGGTTCTGTTCCCCGAAACAAACATGGTATTCCCCTGTTCAGGGAAGAAGATGATTTTGCCCGCTATTTCAGGGATGAGCATTCCGGAGAAATGTACCGGCAGTCCCCTGAGCGCAGCACCCGTTTCCCTCAGCATTCAAAGAACAGTTCTGTATATTCATCCGTAAATGCAAATGATGCGGATAATGATTTTCAGAAAATGCTGCATCAGTCTCTTGGAGAACGCGGGATGGAGGATATGCTGAAAAAGAAATTTGAAGGTCAGGCACAGGTTCCGCCCAAACCCCTGCGCAAAAAAATTGCAGAATATCCTCCTCCCCAGGAAGTTATGGATCTGCACGGATGCACGGCAGAGCAGGCTGAGGAAAAAACCGAGGCATTTATCCGCAGCGCCAGACACAAGGGAATGCGCACTCTGCTGATTATTGTGGGAAAAGGGCTTCATTCAGAGGGAAAGGCTGTGCTGCCGGATGTGGTGGAAAACAGACTTGTTTTATTAAAGCAGAAAAACTGGGTGCTGAGTTATGAATGGGAGAAAAAAATTCAGCGCAGAAGCGGGGCGGTGATTGTTTATCTTATGGATGTGAACTGAGCGTATATACCATTACTCACTGATGTTACGCCGATCCTTCAGAACCCGGCAGCCTGCTGCATTTCCCGTCATTCCGGTGAAAACCGGAATCCGGCACTGTCAGGCGTTCCGGATACCGGCTTTCGCCGGTATGACGATTCTGCGTAACATCAGTTGATAAGTGAAAACTTGACAATCTGATTTGTTTGTTTCAGTATTTGCCTGAAAAAAAAATTGCGGGTCAGTCCGTTTCATAGCAGAATTTTTAATTCTGCTCCCTGATCGGAAGGGAAAAATTTTTATTTTTTCATCGGTGTCCACAATTGCAATTTTTAGGTTTGAATGAATATGTCTATGCAAAAATCGTGCCCCAAAAAAACCAAAATTGGATCAGTATATTTTATTGAGAAGGATTGCATAAAAATATTTTTAAAACAGCTTCTTATTTGAGATCTCAGTGGAAGCCTAAAAATATTCCCCTGAGTATCATCTAAAATAGACTGATCTCTCAATTCCATTTTTTCAATAACTTCTCTCGTTAACCCTTCTTTTATTTTTAATTTTTCTAAAAACGCTTCTTGGTTTCGTGTCTCTTTTTCTTGAATATTCAGTATTAACTGTTGCTCTTCAACTATAGTTATAATGTTTCAACTTTGGTTTTTTGTGGCACAGAAACTGCCTGCCGTCAGGAACATCTTTTTTCGGCCTGTCCGAAGGGTTTTTCAGGTCAGAAAGGATGATTTTTTCCCCGTCCGTAACGCATTGCAAAAATCATGCCACAAAAAACCAAAGTTGAAACATTATACCATTTTTCGCCAGTATGAGAATGTTGCGTAACATCATTTACTTCAGCAGAAAAATCAAAACAGCAATCATGACCGTCAGCAATGAACCGTAAAAAACGATTATGGTCTGTGAAAACAGGGTTGCAGGCCATGTATTTTTTCCGCCGATAAATGCCTGCTGATTCATAGAAAAATCAATGTCTTTTCCCTCTTTTTGGCGAACATCATTATACACTTCCCTGAACAGTCGTTCCTGCCAGAGAAAATAGCTGTCCAAAATCCAGAATACAATGACGGGAATAAAACAGATGCCGATCATTGCTGCCTTTTCTTTGGTTGCCAATGACAGAGCAATAAGTGCAGATACCAAAGTTACACTCCAGCCTTTGATCTGAAACGAGTTTGCCGCCATGCGGTTGACCACGCCCTGAATAAAATCAAGGTGTTTGAGTTTGTTTTCGTTCATATTCTCCTCTTCTCCGTCTTCTTTCCTTTTATTTTAACTTGGGTTCGGCATAAGCAGAATTAATCATGGTTCAGACAGAAATTTCCGTTATTCAGTATTGGATGAAACAACCCGCAGCAATGGCATTTCGCTTATTTTCCTCTTATACCAATTCGCTATTGAAATTATACAATAAGGTGAGTTATTTCCTCTGTGTTCTCTGTGGTTTTTTCTCTCTGTGTCCTCTGTGGGAAACTGAATCATAAGTATATTTTCAATGGAGAATTGATATTACTGCCTAGCGGCAGCCACATCACTTTCGACCTGCTCCTGAATTGCATTTGTATTCCGTTTTCTGATTTCATCATACACTGCAAACCGTTCTTCCCGTTCACGGATTTGTCTCTGCAATTCCAGATAGCGGCTGTATCCAATAATAACGGCTATATTCCGTTCACCGCTTTGGACAATAGTATCAATATCCGAATTCCCTGCTGCTTTTAAAATATTTATAAAACAGGATTCCGCATAGGCGGTGCTGATGATCTGTTCCATACAATCATTCCTTTTTGTTTAAATAGATTTAATACCGATTCTCCATTGAAAATATACTTATGAAACACACCCCTGCCCCCTCTCAGGAGGCAGGGCTGTTAAGTTTTTATTCCCCTCTTGAGAGGGGACAAAGGGGTGTGTTTGGAAATGGGGAAATACACACCCCCTGCCCCCTCTCAAGAGGGGATTTGTCCCGAAAAAGATTTCACTCATTAAATTTTTGTAGAATTTACTTTAGATTTTAGCTAAATACGCTAACACCGCATTCTCCATCGCTCTTACCCGCTCCAGCCTGCCGTTCAGTGTTGCGGTGTAATACTCTGTTTCCAATCGTTCATCTTTTGCCTGCGCCTCTTCACGGGCTTTTTCATAAAATGCGGCGGCTTCTTTCAGGTAGTTCAGCCCGCTTTCCGCATCCGGCATATCGGGTTCCGGCAGGGGAAAATCCATGTCCCATTGGTCATCTTTAACTGCCATGCCCAGGGATTCTCTGGCGCGGCAAAGATGTTCGTCTCCGCGAAACAGGAAATAAGCAAAATCTTCTTTCAGGGAAAAGCGTTCAAGCTGATGATCAAAATCCTGCCACCTGCGTGCCAGCATGAGAATGCGAAGGCATTCATATACGCTTTCATAAAACTCAGTATCTTTGGCTTCAAAAAGTTTGAGCATATCCAGCAAGGAAATCGCCAGTTCCGAAGCATGAGAAAAATTGCCTTTCACAGAGCGTTCGGTGCGGAACAAACACAGTCGTGCGTGTTTTGCATAAACTTTGTCATATTCATGATTTTTTTCACAGACTTCAATGATTTCTGTCCATTGCTTCAGGCTGTCCGTATCATGCAGATAAAATGCGGTGATACATAAGTATCGAAGATAAGTTGCCTGCGTGTAAGCGGGATAATACGGATTTTGCCGTTCCCCTTCTCTTGCCTGAACAAACATCGGATAGGCAGTGGCAAAATTTCCCCGTGCGAATTCCAACTTACCCTCCAGCCAATCCAGGTTATGCTGCCAGTTTGTTTTGTTGATTCCGGCAAGCCAGTTTCGGGTTTGGGTGATCAGTTTTCGGCAGAATGAGGCGGATTTCTGATCGAGTGAAATTTCAATCAGCATTGTGGATGCGTTGAACACATCCGCAGGGTCAGCTTCCGGTGAACGGCAGTTGGCGGCTTCCATGAGCAAAGGCATGGCAGCATCAGTTTCACCAGCCAAATAAAGACAATATCCCTCCCAGAACAGACATTCCACCCGCTCTTTTTCATTTCTGCTTTCTTCTGCCAGTTTTCCTGCCTGTTGATAAAAACGTGCGGCTTTGGCATAGAGACCGGCTTTACGGGCTTCTATGCCCAGGTCTTTGAGTTTTTCTATGGATGATGTGGTCATTGTTCCGTTGTCTCGCTGTCTGAACCATGATTCTCCTGATTAAAGGATTCGCAGGATTTTCCTTTGTCTGAACCGGGATTCACCTGATTAACTGATGTTACGCCACCCTTTTAAAAATCAGCAGATTACTGTATCTGCCGTCATTCCGATGAAAATCGGAATCCAGTTGGTTCAGGCGGTTCCGGATACCGACTTTCGCCGGTATGACGGTATGGCGTAACATCAGTGATTAAAGGATTCGCAGGATTTTAAATCATGGAAATCTTCAAATCCTGTGAATCATGGTTCAGACAAGATTGATGCTTATTTTTTGTCAAGATGCTCCTGCAAAGGTTCCATGATGAATTTCAGCCTTTCATTGCCGGTTTCCGCCAACTTTTTCCGAAAGCTGTCCTTATCTGCCGACAAGAAAGCCTCCACTGTTTTATAGGCATTCAGAATCACCTTTCTGTCATCTTCTTTTGGCAGATAGGGAAAATCCTTTAAGAGCAGCGGAGACAGAAAGCGTTTGCGTTCTTTTTGCCGGAGTTCCTGAAAATGGACGTGCCGCTCGAATTCAGCTTCAAGCTCATCCTGCAATTTGCCGCTTTGCAGGGAAGAATAGGTGAGATGAACCCGCTCGAAAATATCGGCAGGGGATATTTCGCTGGTCTGGGACTGCATTACCAGAAGCGGACGCTGATTGAAATCCGGCTCAAAATGAACCCAGCCCAGTTCCATCATCACATTGGGCGAACGGGTGCTGATGTCGGCAATGTAAGCGTCCGCATCTTTGATGTGCCGGACAATGTTGTTTTTCAATGTGTTGTCCCTGACTATATCCCTTGCCAGTTTCAGTTCAAAGCAGTAAGGGGGAAACTCCAGAATCGAGCGGAGAACCTCTTCCAGACGTTTGTAATGCTCATCATAGGGCATCATTACAAATATCCGCACCCAGTCCCGATCTTTTGCCGGTTCCACCGGGCTTTGCTCCACCATTTTGATCTGCAATGCCTCTTTTTCTTTCCGCACCCGGTTCAGTTCTTTTTCCAGATTCAGATAGTTCTGCATCAATTCCTGAGCCTGATGATAGAATATCCGGGCGTTCTCAGGAGTCATGCGCTGCTGGGAATTGAGGATTGCATTGTTGTAAATACCGACCAGAATCAGCGCGTAACGCGGATCATCCACATCTTCCATGTCACGCAGGGTCTGAATCAGGGGATTGTCCGCATTGATAAACAGATCGAGCGAAGTCTGGCGCATTTTTTCCGTAACTTCCTGAGCCAGTTCACCGAATCCTTCGATCATAAAGGGATCGGACAGCAGGGCTTCCATTTTTTCAAATGCTTCAATCTTCTGCGTCTGAAGAATCACGCTGCTCATGGTTGCCGGGGCAAATCTTCGGGAAGTGGGTCTGATGCGGGAAACGCCCGCTCTTTCCAGCGCGCGGCGCATGGCATTTTCCAAAGCATAAAACCGGCGGTGTTCATTTTCATCCAGACGCTGATACAGATTGGGATCATCCAGATTGTCCAACTGCCGGAGTTCAAGCGTATCAGAATGTATTTCCACATACTTACGAACCAACTGATCCTCAAAGGTACGTCCGGTATTTAACGCGATCAGACCTTTTGCCTCGCACAGTTCAAAGAACTGGTTGGAGTCCAGTCCTTTTGAGAAAAAATACACTGGAATTTTCTGCCCCGGTTCAAAAGACTGGCGGCTGACAAACTGTTTCAGGCTCATGTTGCCCCGGTTGGTTTCAAACGGCAGATAATCAATTATGGCATTAAAAAATTCTTCATTACGAAACGCCATGCCTTTGAGATGATAATGATGCCAGTCGCAAATCCGGTTGAATTTTTTGGGATCGATGTTTGCCAGATCAGTCATGGATTTGACAATCAGATCGCCCAAAGCCTTCCGAAGCCGGAAAAACACATCGTCCTTCATCACATTGTCGCGGGCTGCGGTGGGATGGAGATCAGGGCTATCTACTATGCCCCGGATGAATTTGGCCCAGTCCGGCAGCAGTTCCTGATCGTTTAATCGGATACACATGCGCTCCTGAAAAATATCCGCCACTCCGGTCGTATTGATCAAAGGAACATGCTGATTCGAGACATACAACGCGCCCTTTGCTCTGGGCGAGGTCATGTTGATGGGAATCACATGCAGCGGCACATCCGGGTAGCGTTCTCCAAGAAATTTTTTCAAGGCTTGCCGGTAATCCTTATCCCCGGCCCATGCTTTCAGATGCCAGGGCGCGTCAATGGCATTTACAGGCCCGTTGCCGTTGAGCATAATGGCAAAGGGCAGAAAATCCGCATACCGCTTGATGGTGTCTCTCACATCTTTTTCATTGATCTGACGCACATATTCCGGAGCAACCGTTACCACAACCTTTGTGCCGGGATTGGGCGCATCTTGGGTTTCATCCAGTTCATATTCTTCGCTGCCCTGATTGACCCAGTGCCATGCCACAGGGGAACGGGTTTTGCGGGTAAACACATCAATCCGTTCTGCCACCACAAAACCCGAAAGCAGCCCGATACCGAACTGACCGATGGTTTCAATGGCAATGTTTTTCTTTGCCAGTTCCTCTTTCATGGTTCCGGTTCCGGTGCTGCCGATGGTGCTGAGAAATTCCTCAATATCGCTCTGATCCATGCCCATACCGTTATCAGCAAACGTAATGGTTCGGGTGCTGGGATCAGTGAAGACCTCAATTTTTCCGGTCAGTTCGGGTTCATTCACGCGGCGCAGTTTAATGCTGTCATGGGCATTCTGAATGAGTTCCCGGATAAAGACATTGGCTTCGGGATACAGGCTTTTTGCCAGCAGTTTGACAAGCCCTTTGAAACTGGTTTTCATTTTTGGCATGGAGACCGCCTTTGATGTCTGTTTGGGACTTTTCTTAGGTGATTTATTAAAATAAATATACCTGTCCAGTCATCTGAAAGATTTGACAACTTTTGGAAAGTTGTCAAATCTGAGGTATATTCTTTTCCGTAAATCGCCTTGATGTCTGTTTGGGACTTTTCTTAGGTGATTTATTAAAATAAATATACCTGTCCAGTCATCTGAAAGATTTGACAACTTTTGGAAAGTTGTCAAATCTGAGGTATATTCTTTTCCGTAAATCGCCTTGATGTCTGTTTGGGATTTTTCTTACCATGAAATCGTTTCAGTCTTCAAATCTTTTCCGGGAACCCTGTGATTCCCCTTTTCCGCCCACAAGAGACGACAGCATACTGATATAGGATTCGGTTTCTTTGGCCTGGGCTGCGAGTTCCTCTGCTGCTGCTGCGGATTCCTGCGCATTTGCTGCCACCTGCTGTGCGGCTTTGTCAATTTCGCTTGCAGCCAGACTGAGCTGCTCAATTCCCCGTGACTGTTCCCGGCTGGCATGTGTGATGGATTCGGTTTTTTCTCCCATTGCAGTGGCAGATTCAATAATATCGGTAAAATCATTATTGACCAGTTGAATGGAATGCGAGGCTTCACTGATTCTGCTCAGGGTGTTGTGCAGCAGTTCCTGGGTTTTTTTGGCGGCATTGGCTGTATGTGCTGCCAGATTTTTCACCTCACCGGCCACAACAGCGAAACTTGCGCCTGCATTGCCTGCACGCGCTGCCTCCACAGCCGCGTTAAGGGCCAGGAGATTGGTCTGGAATGCAATGGATTCAATATCTTTTATAATCTGGGTGATATTGTCACTGTCAGACTCAATCTGCACCATGTTCCGGGTCAGTTCCATGAGGGATTTCAGGGAGCGTGCTGATTTCTGAATATTTTCATTCATCAGTTCCTCGGTTCCCCGTGTCATAATCGAGGTTTCCTGACTCATGGCCGCCATTTCCTCAATCGCGGCTGAGGATTGTTCAATGGCCGCTGCCTGCTGACTGATATTTTCCGCGACATGCTGACTGCCCACAGCAATCTGATCCGCGGCTGCGGCCATCTGCTGTGCAATTTCCCTGAGACCGGTTACAGTCCGCTGAATGGGACGGGTGATGCTGCTCCGGATAACAATATAGAGAATTATCCACACTGCAAGCAGAATGCCAAGTGTCAGGGCAAGAATCCGTAGCCGCGTCCGTATGATTTCTTCATTTATTTCACTTCTGACTTCAGAAATACGGCGGGTCATTGACAATTCTGCCGCTTCTGTCCGGGCTTTAAGTTCTTCCTGTCTTTTTTTCAGTATGGCATCAATATCATCTGTGTATATGCCGGTTCCGATGATCCAGTCCCAGGGTTTGAATATCTGAACAAAGGAAAGTTTGGGCATGGGTTCCTCTGCTCCGTATCTGGGCCAGTAATAATCCACAAAGCCTTCCCCTTTTTCCAGACAGACCCGGACAAATTCCACAAACAGATGTTTGCCGTTGACATCCTTGTATTCCCCCAGATGACTCCCGTTGAGTTCAGGTTTGTAGGGATGCATAATCATAATGGCCTGTGTGTCGTTAATCCAGAAATAGTCGTTATTTTCCGGGCCGTAGCGTATGTTCTTTATGGTTTCCGCTGCATCTGTTTTCAACTGATCTTCGGCGAGTTCCAGATACACACCTGAGCCGATAATCCAGTCCCAGGGTTTGAAAAGCCGGACAAAAGAGAGTTTGGGGCCGGTATCATCTGATCCGTATCTGGGCCACTGGTAGTCCACAAATCCCTCACCCTTTTCAGTGCATACTTTGACAAATTCCATAAACAGGTGTTTGCCTTTGGGGTCTTTGTATCCGCTCAGATCTGTTCCGTCAAGTTCAGGTTTGTAGGGGTGCATAATCATATGGGGACGGGTGTCATTGATCCAGAAATAATCCTTGTTTTCCGGGCCGTAGCGCAGATTTTTGATGATTCTCAGCGACTCTGCCTTTTGGTCATCAGGAGAAAGACGTTCGTCTTTGGACAGAGTTTCCAGTATGCCAAAGACCGAGTCCACACTGTTGCGTATCTGTTCTGCAAATACGATTTTCAGTTTTTCCGGATCATGGGCATCATCATAGGCTTTCTGCAGGACACTTATGGCAACCTGCACCTGTGATTTCAGAAATTCCTTTTTCCGGGAAACAAGTTCTTCCCTGAATTCTGCTGCCTGACGTTCCCCATCGGCATTTATCTGACGGATATGTTCCCCATTCAGATTTTCCATACGGCTGACAGCCATCCGGCCTGTACTCTGAATCCGGCTGACAGTAACTATGCTGAGACTTGCAGCAGTGAACAGAATGGAGACCGTCATCAGCATGATGATTCTGGCATGGACAGTATTCATACGAGTTTTCAGACTGATTTTCATGTGCCTACCTTCTCTGATCCTCAGATTTTCTTTAAGAACAGGATATGGAATAAAATGTCTGATATTGACACAGTTTTAAGGTAAAAAGCAAGCATTCTTTCATAAAATAAATAAGATTCAACTGTTCAAACCCCCATTTCCATTGGAACAGGCTATAATGATTTGTTTACAAAGGAAATTAAGGATTATAAATGCAGGAATCAGCAAAAACAGGATGATAAATCTGAAAGGGTTGACATTATTATAGAAAAAGATAAAAAACAAATCATAGTCCCGGAAGGGATGATATTAATAACCGATTTTATGTAACAGAATTAAATGGTTAATGCGTATTTCACTTATAATCCTGGGATATCCGCTTTTCTGATTTTTGGAAGAATCTCTTTCAGAAAACGGATAAAGACCTGAGACAAAGGGGAGGGGGTTCTGTCTTTGCATATGCTGAGATAAAAATTCCGTTTCAGATCCAGTCCCCTGACCTTCAACGCCCTGAGAGAACCTGCGCACAGTTCATCATATACGGCTATGCAGGAAAGAACCGAAATTCCCACATGGCTTTTGATTCCCTGGATTACTGCCGCAGTGCTGCCCATTTCAGCAATTATATTAAGTTGTTCCATATCACAGCCGATGTGTGACAGACTGGTACGGATGGCTTTCAGTGTGCCGGAACCGGGCTCACGGACAATAAAGGGCTCCTGCAAAAGCATATCTGCTTCAATTCCTTCCCAATCCGCCCATTTATGTCCCGCGGGAACAATCAGGCGCATCCGGTCTGCCATAAGTTTTTCCTGAACTATTTTTTTTTCACCGGTTTTTGCGCCCACAATTCCCAGTTCCAGAACACCGGAAAGAATATCCGCGATGACACTGTCTGTATCTCCAATGCGCAGAGATATTCTCACATCCGGATAGCGGCTGACAAAAGGTCCCACCACTTTGGGAAGAATATACACACCCGGAATGGTGCTTCCACCGATGAGCAGATGCCCCATGACCTTTCCGTGAAAATCGGCCAGAGCAGTTTCGGTTTCATCACGCAGGGACAGGAGTTTTCTGGCATAATCGTAAAGCAGTTCCCCTGCTTTGGTGGGCAGAACCTCTTTGGAAAGACGGTCAATCAGACGGCAGCCAAAATGCTCTTCCAGATCCCGGATATGACTGCTGACCGTAGGCTGGGACAGGTGAACGATTTTTCCTGCTTTGGAAAAACTGCGGGCCTCCACCACCTTGCAGAAAATATGCAGTTGCCATAAATCCATGATTTCAGTTATCAGTTGTCAGTTGTCAGTTACCAGTTGTCAGTTACCAGTTACCAGTTGTCAGTTACCAGTTGTCAGTTACCATTTATCAGTTACCAGTTACCAGTTACCAGTTGTCATTTACCAGTTGTCATTTACCATTTACCATTTATCAGTTACCAGTTACCAGTTGTCAATACCTGTTTACTGACAACTGTTCACTGGTAACTGTTCACTGGTAACTGTTCACTGGTAACTGTTCACTGGTAACTGTTCACTGACAACTGTTCACTGACAACTGTTTACTGATAACTGTTTACTGATAACTGTTTACTGTTCACTGTCTTTTAAAAATCCGTTTTTCTTTTTCAGATTCTGACTGACCAGAGGCGGAACCATATCGTCAATGTCGCCCCCGAAACGGGCCACCTCTTTGATGATGGAGGAACTGGTGAATATCCAGCGCAGACCGGTCATAAGAAAGACCGTCTGAATATCCCGGTTGAGTTTCCGGTTCATCAGGGCCATCTGAAATTCGTACTCAAAATCAGACACAGCGCGCATTCCCCGCAGAATAGCGGAGGCATTGCGTCTGGCAGCATAATCCATGAGCAGCCCGTGGGAGGAATCAACTTCCACATTATTGTATTCTTTGAGACTTTCATGGAGCATTTCCATCCGCTCTTCCACTGTAAAAAAACTTTTTTTCGATGGGTTGCACAGTATGGTGACAATAATTTTGTCAAACAGTCCCACCGCTCTCTGAATGATGTCCAGATGGCCGTTTGTCACCGGATCAAAAGATCCGGGATAGATGGCAATACGTTCCATAATCCGCCTTTGATAATGGTGAATATTGAATGATAACGCATTTTTTACTGATATACTGATCCAATTCCGGTCTTTTACGGCACAGAAATTTAAAACGTGCTGCCCATGGCAAATTCCCACCGGCCTGTATCCTCATCCTCTTCTTTGTCGAGAATATAACCGTATTCAATCCGGATTGGGCCCATGGGAGAATACCATCTGATTCCTCCGCCCGCGCTCTGGCGCATATCCGAAATATCAATGGTTTCGCCTTCGTCATACACATTGCCGGTATCAAAAAAAATAACTCCCATGACACCCGCATCCTTGATCAAAGGAACAATGTATTCCAAGTTGAACTGAACAAATTCGTAACCGCCGACCTGGGCACCGTCTTCATCATACAGACAGATATCCCGCCAGTCAAAGCCGCGTACCGAATTGATGCCCCCGAGATAGAATTTTTCATAGTCCGGCAGTTTCATGCCACTGATGTCACGCACATATCCGCCTCTGGTGTGCATATACCCCACAGTTCCCCAGAAAAGCGGAAAATACTGACCCGCCTCTGCAATGACTTTGGTAAAACCCACGTCACCGCCTATTCCCGCATATTCAAGACTGAGACTGTGGTTGCCGCCTTCAGTGGGGTTGAACATCTTGTCACGGGAATCATAGCGCAGTGTCCCTGTGACAGCACTGGTGACAAACTCCCCTTCCATATCCTTGACATCCCTGGAGGCATCTTCTGTGACATCCTGTATCTCACCAATATCATAACCGTAACTCAGATAGAAACGGGTATCCCTGAATACCGGATAGCCGAAACGGACTGCACCCCCCACACTGTCCTTGTCATAGGTATCGTAATCCCGCTCCCATTTGTAGAGATCAAATCCTGCGGAAAGGGGAATGTCAAACAGCCAGGGTTCCGTGAAACTGGTGGTGAAACGGTTGGAACTGCCTCCCAGTTCAGCCTTGAGCTGCAGAATCTGTCCCAGTCCGAAAAGGTTTCTCTGGGTGATGGAGGCCATGGCAAAAAGATCGTCCGTACTGCTGTATCCTCCGCCAAAACTGAATGTGCCTGTGGGTTTTTCCGTGACATCAATCTTGAGAATCATCTGATCCGGGGCACTGCCTTTGACAGTATTTACCCTGATATCCTCAAAATAATCCAGGCGGTTGAGATTGCGGATGCCCCGTTTCAGATTCCTTCCGCTGTAAAGCCCCTGTTCCAGCACATCCAACTGCCTGCGGATAACCTTGTCGCGTGTTTTGGTGTTTCCGCTGATGATGATTTTTTCAAAATAGACCTGATTGCCCTTCTCTACCTTATAACTCAGATCAACTTCCAGAGTTTCGGTTTTTTTGCTGATAAGAGGCTCAATATTCGCGTAGGCATATCCCTCATCCGAATATATATCCGTAAGAGCCAGCACATCCTTGCGCACAACTTCCCGGTTGTACCAGGTTTCTTTGCCGATGTTGAGTTTTTCCAGCAAATCCTTTTCCGGAAAAATCACATCACCTGTCATGCTGACATTTCCCACTTTGAACCGGGAGCCCTCACTGATTTTTATGGTGATATATATCCAGTTTTCCCTGTATTCTACTTCAGGATCGCCCACTCTGGCCTCAATATAGCCGTTGTTGTGGTAATAGGCTGTCAGACGGGCAGCATCCTGGTTCAGATCCTCCCGGTTCAGATCACCCGAAGAGGTGATCCATGACCAGAATCCCTTTTCAGAGGTTTTCATCAGTTTTTTGAGTTCATCAGCGGAAAATGCGCTGTTGCCTGAAAGGTTTATGCTTTTGATCCGAACCTTTCCCCCTTCTGCAATGATGAACTCCACATCGGCCTGATTGCTGTCCAGATTTTTGATTTCATAACTCACAGTGACATTATGATAATTTTTTTCTTTGTACAGGGATTCAATCCGCTGTATATTGCTCTGAATATTGGACACATTCAGCACAGCACCGGTTTTCAGCGTCAGGCTTTCCCTTACCTTTTGATCATCATAGATCCGGTTGCCGACAAAACGGACATTGCGGATGGTGGGTTTTTCCGTGACATGGAAAACAATGATTTTGCCTTTGGCACTTTCCTCGGATTCGATGCGGATATCGTCGAAATATCCCATTTTGTAAATGGCCTTCATGTCATCGGACAGACTTTTTGCCAGAAATGCATCACCGGGCTGTGTGCGGATGTTCTTGAGGATAGCATCGGATTCAATGCGTTTGTTTCCGGAAATCCGGATTTCCGCAACCGGTTCCCGCCGGAACAGTTTTGCGGAAAATTTCCGCACCAGTTCCTTTACAGTGACAGAAAGATTTTCAATTCCCCGGCCTTCTGTAAAAAATACAGAGGGCGGGGCCTGACTGACCGTGGAAATCATTTTTGCATCAATACTGATCTTCTGCCCCACACGGGTAAGACTTCCCCAGATAACATGATCAGCACCCTGATTTATGCCGAATTTCCGGATACCGCCTGCATTCCTTGTTATATCTGTCCAGGATTTTCCCGCGGGAATTTCCGGATGAAGCACGGATGCCCCTTCCTGTTCCAGAAGGGAGCGGAGCACTTCAGGAAATTTTTCCTGAAGGTATTCCCTGCCTTCCATGACATGAATATCAAAAGGCAGCACCAGCACCTGTACGGTTTCCAGGGAATAAGCACTGCCGGCTGCCGCAAAAAGAAACAGAAGCATTGCCGGTACGATTTTTTTCAAAAAAGCACATCTGAACATAAATTGACCTCTTCATTGTCAGGGAGTACGGACAGATCAGGGTGTTTCTGCCAACTGTCCGTCTGAAAGGGTTACACGGCGGGACATGCAGGCCGCGAGTTCCGGGCTGTGTGTCACCACCACAAGTGTCATTCCGATTTCTCTGTTCAATTCTCTGAGCAGTTCATGGATCTGCCCGCTGTTTTTTTTATCCAGATTGCCGGTTGGTTCATCCGCGAGCAGCAGGGCAGGGCCGATGACCAATGCCCTTGCCAAAGCAACCCGCTGCTGTTCCCCTCCGGACAGTTGGCTTACCCGGTGGGAGATGCGGTTTCTCAGCCCTACCCTATCCAGAATCCTCTCCGCACTTTCCGCAGCAGACTGTCTGTCCCGGCCACTGATAAGCAGGGGCATCATGGCATTTTCCAGCGCGCTGAATTCAGGCAGAAGATGATGGAACTGAAACACAAATCCAATGGATCGGTTACGGAATCCGGCCAGTTTATCACGGGAAAAGCCGAAAACATCCTCTTCCCGGAAATACAGTTTTCCCCTGTCCGGATAATCAAGGGTTCCCAGAATATGCAGCAGCGTGGATTTTCCAATGCCGGACGCCCCCACCACTGCCACTGACTCACCTTCCCCCAGGCAGAGGGAAAGATCTCTGAGAATCTCTATAGGCCCGGCATTGCTGTTAAAGCTTTTATATAAACCGGATGCCCGGATCAGGAAAGGCCTGGCAGAATCCCCGTCCATTTCCCTGTTTCCGTATTCCGGATACCTTTTTTCCATTCTGTCTGCATTATCCATAATTATCAATAACGGATCGCCTCAACCGGATCCAGTTTTGCGGCCTGGCCTGCCGGATACAGGGTTGCAAGAAAGCATATCAGCACTGCTGCCCCGGCAATGGCAAGCACATCCGCTCCCTCAAGCCGGACCGGAAGTTTGGTAATATAATATACATCTGACGGAAGTTCAATAAATTTGTAGCGTTTCAGCAGAAAACACAGCAGAATGCCCGCACATGATCCCAGCGCAGTGCCGATGCACCCGATGGTCAGTCCCTTGAAAACAAAAATCTTCCGTATGCTCCGGTCAGTCGCACCCATTGCCCTGAGAATGGCAATATCCCGTTTTTTTTCCATGACCATCATAATCAGGGAACTGGCAATATTGAAAGCAGCCACCAGAATAATCAGGGTCAGAATGACGAACATGGCTCTTTTTTCCAGTTTCAGGGCAGAAAAAAAAGTCCGGTTCATTTCTGTCCAGTCCTTTACGATATAGCCGTCCCCCAGCTTCCGGGCAATGTCCCTGCCGATTTTTTCCGCATCATATATGCGATCCACACGGATTTCAATGCCCGTGACAGCATCGCCCAGGCGCAGCATTTTTCCTGCTGCATCCATATGAATATAGGCGATGGTTCCGTCATATTCATACATGCCGGACTCAAAAAGACCTGCCACCCTGAATTTTTTCATGGAAGGCATATGTCCCACCGGCGAAACCATGCCTCTGGGGGAAATCAGGTACAGTTCATCGCCTTCTGCAACCCCCAGATTCCTGCCTAGTTCCCTGCCCAGTATAATGCCGGGTGCTGTTTTTTCCGCTGTGAGTTTTTCCAGATCTGCTTCTGACAGATTCCTGTGAACCTGTTCTGCGGAAGCCGGATCAATACCCCGCAGCACAGCCCCGCATGCGCCAGCCCCGGAACGGAGCATGGTCTGGGTATGAATGACCGGTGTGGCAGCCGCCACATCCTTTATCTGTGCCAGCATGGAAAGAACTGATCGGTAATCCGTGAGATTACCTTTTTCACGGGTAATGAAAATATGGGATTCCACACCCAGAATCCTGTTTTTCAGGTCAGTCTCGAAACCTGCCATGACAGCAATCACCACAATCAGGGCCATAACCCCGACCATCACTCCCGCTATGGAAAGGAAGGTGATCAGGGAAATGAATCCGTCCTGCTGTCTGGCACGCAGATAGCGGCGGCCTATGAAATATTCAAAATTCATTGCAGTTTGTCATTATTCAGTAAGTCAGATGGATTAATCCTGTTTTTTCATCTGTGTTCTGTATTGTTTTACACAGCGGCTCATATCTGCATGTGCCTCTTTCACTCCTATTCCGGTTGCGCTGAAACTGAAAGCATCTTTTGTGTCTATCCCGATTTTCATGGCTTCAGCAAAAGCATCCTGATTGGCTCCCAGAAAAATAAACTCCCATGAATATTTTTCCTTCTGATGTTTAATCATCTCTTTGATTTTTGGGAGGCTGTATTGACGGCTTGCGTTTTCCTCGCCATCTGTCAAAATGGCAACAATAACTTTCTCCGGTCTGTTTTCTTCCGGTGTATTTGACAATCTTCTGCCTGCTGCTTCCACAGTTTTGCCGATGGCATCAAGCAAAGCTGTGCTTCCTCTTGGGACGTAACATTTTTCGTTTATTGGCTGCACATCTTTTAATGGTTTATTCTCATGAATGACCTCATATTCTGTGTCGAACTGGATGTAAGTCAATGTTGCTTCTCCAGGCAGTTTTTTCTGTTCTTCAAGAAACGTATTAAATCCGCCAATAGCGTCATTTCTGATACTTCCCATTGACCCTGATCTGTCGATTATGCAAATTATCTCTGATAATCCCTGTTTCATTTTTTTCTCCTTTTCATAGAATAAATATCCGGGTTAATTTTACTTTGTCATGTTAGCTGAATCTGTCAGTATCATACCGATTCTCCATTGATTTGATACAATATTTATCGTCAGTTTTTCCCCGGTTCCGCGTGTGCAGAAAACCGCTCCGCTCAATTTTTGGTTAGTGGGTCAAACCGGTCGATAATGTCATCCCTTCCGGGATTCTGATTTGTTTTTTAACTCTTTTTCTATAATAATGTCAATCCTTACGGATTTTTCCGAATCAGGTTTATTGGAGAGATCAATGGATTTGACCCACTGCCAATTTTTGCACCCATCCGGATTTGCGTGTGCAAAAAACCGCTCCGCTTAATTTTTGCACTCCTCCGGATTTGCATTCCGCCTTGGGTAGTGCATAAAAAATCCGTAAGGATTGAAATTATTATATAATGTTTCAACTTTGGTTTTTTGTGGCATATTTTTTGCATAAACCCAAATTA
>CAZHPS010000076.1:0-19057 GCA_964534335.1 uncultured Desulfobacterales bacterium | reverse complement strand
CGGAATTCAGATCTGAATCTGAACCTCTGCAAATGTTTCAAGTAATGGTATACCTGCTTTAAACAATGCTTTTACTTTCAACGGATTGAAAAATTCAATATTTCATACAATTTGACATAAAAAGGTAACTGTTATGCCCACACTGCACTGGACAGGAAAAGAAAAAGTGATAAACCATCATCATGAAGTGCCGTTCCGGATTCTGGAGCATATCTATGCTTACAAAAACGGTGAGAAGACAGAGGAAGAAAACAAAAACGGAAACAGAATCATACACGGGGACAATCTGGAAGCCCTGAAATCTCTTTTGCCGGAATATGAGGGTAAAATCAAGTGTATATACATAGATCCGCCTTACAATACAGGTAATGAAAATTGGATTTACAATGACAATGTAAATGATCCGAAAATTAAAAAATGGCTGCATACTGTTGTGGGAAAGGAAGATTTGAGTCGTCATGATAAATGGCTTTGCATGATGTATCCAAGACTGAAACTGCTTTGGAAATTTTTAAGTCAAAACGGAATTATACTTATAAGCATTGGAGATGATGAATTATCCAACTTGATTTATATGCTGAAGGAAATTTTTGGTGATTTAAATCAACAGGGAATTTTTGTTTGGAAATCCAGATTAAAACCCACCAATGCAGGTGAAGCGAAATACAGACCGCAAAAAACAACAGAATATGTTTTAGCTTATTCCAAGAATTACTCAGCAATTGAATATGAACCTGTTTTAGTTGAAAATACAAAATATAAATATCCCCATAAGGATGAAAAAGGTAATTACAGACTGACAACCATATTGACTTCCAACAGAGGAATGTTTCAAAGGGAAACAATGCGTTTTGAAATTAATGGATTCAGACCTGATGAAAATCAGAGATGGAAAGCCGGTTTTGATGTAATAACTCATCTTTTTTCCAATGGATATTTGGAATTCAGAAAAGGAATCCCTTTCAAAAAACATTATGAACATGAAGAAAATTATATTACACAGCCATTATACACTTTTATAGAAAATGAATTTTCCGGCACTGCGGAATCAGGAAAAACCGAATTAAACAATATACTTGGTTTGTCACATAAATTTGATACGGTAAAACCGGCAAAGCTGATTCAATTTTTTTTGAAAGTCTTCACAAAAAACGATGATATTATTCTTGATTCTTTCGCAGGTTCCGGCACTGCTGCCCACGCTGTTCTGAATCTGAACAAAGAAGACGGGGGCAGCCGCAGATTTATCCTTGTGGAAATGGAGAATTACGCAGAAGATATAACAGCCGAAAGAGTGAAACGGGTCATAACGGGCTATGGAGACACAGAAGGAACCGGAGGGGAATTTGATTTTTACAAACTTGGCGGGCTCCTGTTTGCAGATGGCAGATTTGTCAATAATAAAATCAAATAATTTCAAATTAATGTTGATTTGAATAAGGAGAGGAATGTTATGCCCGTATTGCATTGGACAGGAAAAGAGAAAGTGATAAACCATCATCAGGAAGTGCCGTTCCGGATTCTGGAGCATATTTATGCTTACAAAAACGGTGAGAAGACAGAGGAAGAAAACAAAAACGGAAACAGAATCATACACGGGGACAATCTGGAAGCCCTGAAAGCCATTTTGCCGGAATATGAGGGAAAAATCAAGTGTATATACATAGATCCGCCTTATAATACGGGTAATGAAAATTGGATTTACAATGACAATGTGAATCATCCGAAAATAAAAAAATGGCTCGGTCAGATTGTGGGAAAAGAAAGCGAAGATCTTTCCAGACATGACAAATGGCTTTGCATGATGTATCCCAGATTGAAACTGCTGTATAAATTGCTGTCTGCTGACGGAGCGATTTTCATTTCCATTGATGACAGTGAAATTCATCATCTGATAACTATCTGCAATGAAATTTTTGGCGAAAAAAAACATGTTGCAACTTTCACTTGGGAAAAGAAAAAAAAAGGTTCACATCTGGATAACTGGATAACAAATGTAAAAGAATATATTCTGGTTTATTGCAAAGACAATGATTTTTTCAAAGGGCTTATCGGTGAAATTGCCACAGATAAAGAAACCTATCCCTGCATCAATCCGGGCAATGCCGTAAGCGAACGCCTAATCCCCAAAGGTACAAAGTCAACGTACAGAAAAAAGGATTATTTTTTGCCTGCGGAAAGTGTTATTTCCGCAGGAAACATGAGACTGAGACTGAAATCAGATCTGATTCTGGAAAATGCTTTTCTGAAAAAAGATGTGGTGATTGAAAGTGAATGGCGTTATGGTCAGGACAAGATCAATGAATTTCATGAAAAAAACGAATTGTATTTTACAAGGGATTTGTATCTGAGAAGAGAAGTAACAGAGCCAAGATACAAGAAACTCAAAGACTGGCTGCCAAGAACCGACAATGATTATCTTCTGGAACTGAAAACAAAGCTGATCGGGCTTTATGAAAAAGAAGCAGATTCTGATGAGATAAAAAATCTGAAAAATGTGATTTCAGAAATTGAACAAATGGGTTATCTTGCTTTTGACACACAAAATCTGAGTGCTGGCGGCTGGGGATCAAATGAGGATGGGGATCAGGAAAGCAGAAATATTTTTGGCAAAAAAGTGTTTGATTTTCCCAAACCCTGCAAACTGATTTCCAAACTTTTATGTTCCTTTCGGGATAAAAATGCCATTGTGCTGGATTCTTTTGCCGGCTCCGGCACAACAGGCCATGCTGTCATGCAGTTAAACAGACAGGACAGCGGAAACCGGAAATTTATTCTGATAGAAATGGAAAAGGAAATCTGCCAAAATATAACCTCAGAACGAATCCGGCGTGTAATAAAAGGTTACGGAGACACAGAAGGACTGGGCGGGGGATTTGATTATTACCAATTGGGGGAAACGCTTTTTGACGAACACGGGTTGTCCAGAAAAATTTTATCATTTCCCACAGAGGACACAGAGAATTTTTGAATTCTTTCATACTGTCTGTTTTGAAATACCGGTCTTCTGACGGACAAAATTTATCTGAGGAACTATATAAGAGAAATTTCCGGAATATGAAGACAGAGAGGAGGAAATGATTAAATTTGCCTGCGATATTACAACCTATATTCTTCTGGATTACGGTTATTAGTTATTATATTTCATCATGCAGAGGAAATATGCAGATGAATTGATATAAAACGAAGTGCAAAAATTGTATTTTTGCACTCTGTCAACTTATTGACATTATACAAAAAAATAGCAGTGATTTAAATCACTGCTAAAACTTTAAAACAGTGAGGTAATTAAAATGGAAAAGCAAATATCTCTTCAGACATTGGCACCGAAAGTTCAAGATTATGAGGCCGTGAGAAATTATATACAAAATACTACATTCGTGGGAATTGATTTTGGCACTTCAACAACGGCTGTGAGCTATGCTGTGTTAGGAAAAGATAAATCACCAATTGAAACAAATCCTATAAGTATTCCGCAAGAGATGCCTGATGGGAGAATATATAAAAATAGTAAAAATAGTAAAAATAGTAAAAACAGTTTAGTTCCATCTGCAATAGCTTGGTATAATAATAAATTATTTATTGGTGTTGGGGCGATTGATTTGAAACCTAAACTGGAAAAAGATAAAAATATCTGGTATTCTTTTAAAATGCAGCTTGGAATTGATATGTTTTATCCAACTGAACTGAGCAGAGGGCGGCATGAATTTGTAATAGAAACTCCCAAAGATGCGGTTAAAGTTTTTTTTCAATTTCTTAAATTATATATTGTTAAGTATGTAGAAAAAAATGAATTGCCTCATAATATCAAATATTCAGTAAGTATTCCGGCATCTTTTGAGGCAAATCAAAGGAAAGATTTGCTGGATGCTCTTTTGGAGGCTGGCATTCCTCTTTCTGAACAGACGCTTATTGATGAACCGAATGCTGCATTCCTAAGCTGCATTTCAAAATCCTATGAAAATCTTTTTGGTCAATTGCAGGTACCTGAAAAACCACTTCAAATTTTGGTGTTCGATTTCGGAGGCGGAACCTGTGATATATCAATTTTGGAAATAGCTAAATCTGGTATGAACTATACTTCAAAAAATCTTGCTATTTCCAGATTTGAAGCATTGGGAGGAACAGATATTGATAAAGCTATTGCATATAAAATACTTTTTCCTCAATTACTTGAACAGAATAATCTGAAAGAAAGTGATTTGAAAATAGCTGATATAAACGAGAGAATAATCCCTAAGCTGGAACGTATAGCAGAGAGACTTAAAATTGATTTATGCAAAAAGCTCAAAAAGATAAGTACATCTGAGCTTCATTGTTACACAGAGTCCTGCTATGATGATGATACTGATTTTATCCTTTCAAATCAAAATATTCATTTTATTAAACCCAAAATGACTAATAGTGATTTTAGGCAAATTATGATCCCATTTGTTGATGAAGAATGCAGATACAACCAATATGAAAAAAATGATAACATTTTCAATATTATAAGTATATTTACTCCGATAAAATCTGCATTGCGCAAAGCAGGATTTGATCAGAATAAAATTGATGTTTTTCTTTTAATCGGTGGTAGTTGTGAAAATCCATATATACAGGAAGCAATTAGAAAATATTTTGATCGGGTGAACATTGTAATACCTAATGATATGAGAACCCATGTTTCAAAAGGAGCGGCATTGAATTCACTTCTTGTCAATGGTTTCGGCATTAATTTCATTAAGCCGATTACCAGTGAGCCAATTTTAGTTGTTACAAAAGATAAAAAACTAAGAGTGTTGGTTCCTCATGGCGCAGAAATTCCTTGTCAAAAAATGGTAATAGATGATTTGGAAGTTGCTGAAGATAATCAAAAGATTGTTCGATTACCATTATGTGTATCAAATGAACGGAAAATTCTTAATGAGATAATAATCAGAGCTAAAAATGGTAAATTTTTTAAAAAAGGAACAACCGTATGTATAAAATGTGAAATTACAGTTGATAAATCGATACGGATTAAAGCTGTGGCAGATGGGATAGAGCAGGAAGCAATATTAGACAATCCTTTTGCTAACAGAGAACTTTCTGAAAAAGAAAGAAATGTTATAAAAAAATTAAATAACGCAAATATTGCAGCTTCCAAAAATGATGGAAAACCAGAAATAAAATCACTGAAAGAGTTGAGTCAGGCATATTTTGAAGCAAAAGATTACAGGAGAGCAGCTGAAACACTTGAAATTGTACAATATATTGATGATGATAATCGTTATGAAATCAAAATTTGTTCTTATTATTCAAAAGCATTTATGAAGGATAGAGAAGAAAAATGGGCAGAAATTGCTTATTCAAAAACTAAACATCCTGCGACTGCTTTTAATTTAGCTTTATGCAAAAAAAATAAAGGACAATTATCTGAATTTGAAAAATTAATGGAAGAATCTCTCCAAATGGATAGGACAGCGGAATATGTTTTAGAATTATATGGAAATTATTTGATAGAAAATGGTGATAAAAAACGTGGCATACAAATGGTTCAGAAGGCTTTTGATATTTTATACAGGAATTATCTTAAAGGTAAAAATGATTTTATACAGTCAAACGATTTATTTCGGCTCATTAGTGCAGCAGAAACCTTAAATAAGAAAGAAATAATTGAGGAAATAGAACAAAGAAGGAAAATTCTTGAAAAAGAACGGGATTTTTCCAGTGATGGATTAGTTGCTATAGTCGATCATAAAAAATCCCTGACCATAGGATACAAAATGATAACATAATAATATCAGTAAGTACTCTGCTATATTTTAACTATATATGTAAAATTAAATAGTTAAAAATTGACAGCATGAATCCTGATGTATTTGTTTTTAATCTGGAGTGCCAAACATTCAGTTTAGTACTCCGGCGATTTCCAATTGTGACAGATGAAAAATAGAAAAATTTTAAAGGAGACTTGCACATGCGTTTTGAGACGATTTTGACAGAGACGAAAGAAAACATTGCCTTTATCACTCTGAACCGGACTGAACAGTTCAACACCTTCAGCAGCCAGATGGCAAAGGAATTGAATGCCGCGCTGCTGGAAGCCGAAGCTGATGAGGATGTTCGGGTTGTGATTGTGAAAGGCGCGGGCAAGGTGTTTTCCACCGGAATTGACATATCTGAATTTCCCGGAAAAACACCGGCACAATACCATGACTGGATTTCCGGCATGGACAAAATGCACTTTACCATTGCATCTATGGGCAAACCTGTGATTGCAATGGTTCACAAATTCGCAGTGGCAAACGGAGCCGGACTTATGCTGGCCGCAGATTTTGCCTTTGCGGCAGAGGGAACCCAGATTGGCACAACTGCCATCAATGTCGGACTGCTCTGCACCGGCCCTATCATTCCGATAACTTACGGCGTGGGGAAAAAGAAATCATTGGAAATGCTGCTCAGCGGTGATATGATTGACGCGGCTGAGGCGGAAAAACTGGGACTGATCAACAAAGTGGTTCCTTTGGACAAACTGGAAGAGGAAACCCTTGCCTTTGCCCGGAAACTGGCAGGAAAAAGTCCGCTGGCCCTGCGCATGGGCAAGGAATTCTATTACAAAATGCTTGACATGCCCTTTGCCCAGCGATTTGCATATAACAGCGAAGTTTTTTCCCGGCTTTGCACCAGTGAAGATGCCCAGGAAGGCGTGAGTGCGTTTCTGGAAAAACGCAAACCCGTGTGGCAGGGAAAATAAAACCCTGTGGACAACCTGCTGATTCATCAGCAGGATTGGCATAATCTGATTTTATCAGCAGTCATTTTGCATTACAGATTTATCAACAACCTGCCGATTCACCGGCGGGCAAACCAGAAAAAGGAGAAAAACATGTCTGAAATCAAAGCAAAAGTGGTTTTGAAGCAGAAAGGCGATGAGGCATTTGTACCGGTAAAGCAGCTTATGGTGCAGTTGAAGTGGACCAAAGGCGTGGATCTGGATCTCATGGCCTTTTACAAAGCCAAAGACGGACGTACAGGCGGTGTGTTTTCCGACCAGTATCCGGGCGGAAACAGAGGTGATCTCAACGCATTCCCCTTTATTCAACTGGATCAGGATGCGGGCGTGGGCGGCAAAGCAGGCGCAAATGAGGAAACCATCCGGATTACCAAACTCGATGACATTGCGGAGGTCTATATCTGTGCGCTCAATTACACAGATGCAGCCGCAGGAAAATCAGTTTCCTTTGCTGATTATGACGGTCATGTCATGCTGATGGATGATACAGGCCAGTCTTTTGGTGTGCCTTTGGATTCCGCGGAAAAAGGGCATGTGGCCGTAATTGCCAAGCTGGACAGTTCCAGCCCCATTGGAGCGAAACTGATAAACCAGAACCGGGTGCTGTCTCTGTCGGATTTCTTTGCAGAGGTTCCGGGCGCAAGTCTGCTCAGCGGCTGATCTTCTGCATTTGCAATAATTTGCGTTTGATACAGGAAAAAAATTTCCCCCTTTTGTAAAGGGGGATTACATTCTCCTATTCCCCTCTTGAGAGGCAGGGCTGTTAAGTTTTCATTCCCCTCTTGAGAGGGGATAAAGGGGTGTGTTTGGGAATTTGGGAAGGACACACCCCTGCCCCTCTCAAGAGGGGATTTTTAGGGATAATTCTGCGTTTACGTCCGTATGTCAGCAAATTGGAATTCCGGATTTTTTCATTGCAGGAGGGCGGGATGACACACTGTATCCTTCTGAATCATGATTATTCTTTTCTCAATGTGGTAAACTGGAAAAGAGCCCTGTGTCTTGTGGCAAAGGGAAAGGTTCAGGTGCTGATGTATTCTGACAAAACAGTGAAAACAGGGGAAGGGCTTATTGTCAGAATTCCCACTGTCATGAAACTGTTCAAACTTATCCGCACCCTTTACAGGGCAAGGGTTCCCTTCAGCAAAAAAAACATTCTGATCCGCGATGGATTCCAGTGTGTTTACTGCGGATGTCAGACCGGAAAACTGACCATTGATCATATCATTCCCAAATCACGCGGGGGAGAGGATTCGTTTGAAAACTGTGTCACCTGCTGCGCTGCGTGCAATCATCACAAAGCCAGCCGCACGCCCAGGGAAGCCGGTATGGTGCTGAAAATCAGACCGTCCCAGCCCACCATTTCAGAGTTTTTCCGCATGAAAGCCATGAAACTGGGAATTTATGATGTGCTCAAAGATCTCGGTATTTATTAGGCAACAGGGTAGAACAGGCTTCCAGCCTGTTCATAAGCTGCGGCAACATGGTAGTGTTCCGTCAAGGTTTGAATGACGGTTTGGCTGCTGTCTTAAAACCCTAAGGGTCTTCAAGACCCTTAGGGTTTCGTACCCGTCATTTTAATCTTGACCGAACAGTAGTACATGACCACGTTTATTGTTAATGTTTTCCTGTGACTGCGGTTACTGTAAAAAAGGGCAGCAGGTCAAATCCATTGATTTTTGATTCATAACCTGATATAATTTTAAGAAAGTCATGACAGAAATTTGACACAACAGATAAGAAATACAGAGGAGTCTGAACATGCCGGATGGCAGGGAAAAAAAATGCAAAATTCTGATTGTGGATGATGTGCCGAAAAATATCCAGGTGGTGGCAAATATCCTGCAAAGCCGGGGCTACAGCATGGCCTTTGCCCAGAACGGGGAAACCGCGCTGGAACTCACCCGCGCCAATCCCTTTGATCTGATTCTGCTCGATATTATGATGCCGGGCATGGACGGGTTTGAGGTCTGTCAGAAAATACGGGAAAATCCCGATACTGCGGCTGTGCCAGTGCTGTTTCTGACAGCCAAGACAGACACGGAAAGCATTGTGAAGGGCTTTGCATCCGGGGCAATGGATTATGTCATCAAACCCGTAAATGAGGCCGAGCTTCTGGCAAGGGTGAAAACCCATCTGGAACTGTACCGTGCCAGCCGGGAGATGCGGGAGATGAACCTGCGCCTGAGAGAGGAGATCCGGGAGCGTACCCAGGCTGAGCAGCGGTTTCGCAGCATGTATGAAAATGCTGTGCAGGGTATGTTCCGCAGCACTGCGGATGGCAAAATCCTGAGTATCAATCCTGCTTATGTCCGCATTCTGGGATATGAAAACCGGGAAGAGATGATGGGGATTGAGGATATGGGGCAAAACGTGTATGACCAGCCCGAAGACAGAGAGGAAATGCTCCGTCACCTCAGAGCGCAGGGTGTGATTACGGATTATGAAATAAAAATCAGGCGCAAGGACGGGACAACGGCCTGGATAATGATGAATGCGCGGCTGGCACGGGATGAAAAAGACCGGGAGATAATCGAGGGAATTGTCATTGATCACACAGCCCGGAAAAAGGCAGAGGAAAAACTGCGTCTGAGCCGGGAACGCTTCCGGCATGAGGCTACGCACGATAATCTGACCGGACTGTACAATACCCGTCATCTGTACCGGGCTTTGGAAAAACTGATACATGAAAGCCGGGAGAAACAGGATCCCTTTTCCCTGATTTTCATGGATGTGGACAATTTCAAAAAAGTGGTGGATTATTACGGGCATCTGAAAGGAAGTCAGACCCTGCGGGAAATGGCGGCAACCATACGTGACTGCCTGACAGAGCCTGCCTTTGCCGTTGCCTATGGCGGGGATGAATTTGTGGTCGTGCTGCCGGGCCTGAACAGGGAAACCGCACTGCGCAAAGCAGAGGAAATCCGGGTGCAGATTCGGGAAACATCCTATCTGAGCAGTTACGGACATGATGTTCATATCCGGGCCAGCATGGGCATTGCCACTTTTCCGGATGATGCAGATGACCTTAACGGGCTGCTGGCTCTTGCGGATCAGGCCATGTTTCATGTCAAGGGGGAAGGCAAGGACGCTGTACGGGCCAGCGGCACGCCTGAAACCGTTCATCATTAAACATTCATTCCCGCAGTTGCATTCGGCAAACCGGGATGCGGAGTTTTTGGAATGGCAAACCTGATGACTGTTCCCTTTCCGATTTCGCTTTCTGCCCATATTCTGCCCCGGTTTTTTTCCACAAATTCTTTGCACAGAATCAGACCCATTCCTGATCCTTTCTCTCCATCAGTTCCCCTGCGCACCATGCTGTGATCTGCGGCAAACAGTCTGCCCAAATCCGCGCTGTCAATGCCGATGCCGCTGTCTGCAACAGATATTTCCGCATAATCTTCGGCAGAAACAGCCATTACCTCAACTTCGCCGGAACCGGGTGTAAACTTGATGGCATTGCTTATGAGATTCCGCATGACAGTCATCATCATCTCCCTGTCTGCATACACCGGAACCGGTTCCCTGCCCCTGAATTTCAGAATGATTCCCTTGCTCTTTGCCATGTCGGCTGACAGGCGGATATTTTTGTTAATGATATGAACCATATCCATCTGTTCAGGGAGATATGCGATCTCATTGCGCTGATTTTTTGCCCATTTCAGCAGGTTGTCTAGCAGAATCAGGGTATTGTCCAGAGACTGCTCTGCATGTTTTATATAGGTTTGCCGTTTTTTCTCATCCAGATCGCTTTTTTTCATCAGATGGACAAAGCTGTGCAGAGTTGCAATGGGGCTGCGCAGATCATGGGCTATGACAGCAAAAAGTTTGTCTTTGGTGCGGTTGGATTTTTCCAGATCATCGCAGTATTTGACAAGCATGTCCTTTGTTTTTTTCAACTGCAGATGGGTGCGCACCCTGGCCAGCACTTCGCTTTCCCCAAAGGGTTTGGTGATATAATCCACCGCTCCGGCTTCAAACCCTTTCACCTTGTCTTCCAGTGCGGTCTTTGCTGTCAGAAAGATGACCGGAACAGAGGCTGTTCTCTGATCCTGTCTGAGATTTCGGCAAAGTTCAAAACCGTCCGCATCCGGCAGCATGATGTCCAGAAGAATCAGATCCGGGAGATGGTGACAGAGTGTCTCGCTCATCTCTTTCCCGTTTGTGGCAACTGCCAGGGAATAGCCCTGATTTTTCAGAATGATTCCCAGTACCCGTATATTGTCAGGAATATCATCCACAAGCAGAATCAGTGTTTTGTTTTCAGGAGAAGCTGTATCACAGTTCATATTTTTTCCAGCCTGTTTTGATTTTTTCAGCAAATTCAGGATATTTTTCAGAAATCTGTTTCAGTTTCACAATATCGCAGTCATCCGCATAATTCATTATGCGCTGTCCGAAATCAATGAGAGGAAAAGTACTGAATTTCTCTCCCAGAGTTTTCACCTTCAAACCGAATTCGATCCATCTGTCCAGAATCATCAGATCCGCAATCTGTTTCCATTCCGCCATGAGTTCACCGGACAGGCAGGAAATGATTTCCGCAAGATTTTCCGGGGACAGATGGGAAAAATCCGTATTATCCTCATGGATATCCGGGGATTGTTCCTGCTGCGTTTTTTCCTGCTTTTCCACATCACAGGGCAGAAATTTCACCAGTTGCGAAATCAGGAGATTTTCATCCACAGGTTTGGGGATATAGCCATCACATCCGCTTTTCCTGATTCTGTCCCTGTCTGTATCCATAATGGAAGCTGTAAGGGCAATCACCGGTATCTGTGCAAACCGGGGAACAGATTTGATGATTTCTGTGGTTTCATAACCGTCCATGACCGGCATTTTTATATCCATGAGAATCAGATCCGGCAGAAGCGAATCCGGGAGACTGTGCAGTTGCTCAAGTGCCTCTTTTCCGTTTTCCGCGCTGGAAATCCGGATATTGGCAGGTTCCAGCAGTGCCTTTACCAGTTTTGTGTTGAAAAAATTGTCTTCCACCACCAGAATTTTTGCCCCTCTGAAATCAGCCTTTCCCCTGACTGTGCTTTTCGCGGCTTTTTCCATTTCCTGCCCGCAGATCTCAACAGCCTGCAGAACAATGGTGAATACCGAGCCTTTGCCTTCCTGACTGCTGAGGGAAATGCTGCCGTTCATCATTTCCGCCAGCCGTTTGGTTATGGTCAGTCCCAGCCCGGTTCCGCCATAGGGATTGAACTGGCGGGGCTGCTGTTCAAAGGGTTTGAATATGTTTTTCAGAAAAGATTCTGAAATGCCTATGCCCGTATCCTCCACCGTGAATTTCAGATCAGTTCTGTCCGGTCTGTCCGAATTTGGTGCGCTGATTTTCTGCACACAGAGTTTCACAAAGCCTTTTTCCGTGAATTTAACGGCATTTCCCACCAGATTGAACAGAATCTGGCGCACACGGGTTTCATCCAGAAGCAGATATTCCGGCATATCCGGATCGGTTTGGATAATCAGTGAAATTCCCTTTTCCTTTGCCCGGATCTGAAAGATGCTGCGGATTTCCTCCAGAATCGCGGCAGGAGAAAGCGGTGCACAGAAAATGTCGAGTTTTCCTGCTTCAATTTTTGAGAGATCCAGAATATCATTGATGAGAGACAAAAGACTTTTTCCGCTGCTCTGAATGATGGACAGATAATCCTTCTGTTTTGGCTCATTCACCAGTTTGGCAAGAAGTCCGGCATATCCCAGCACAGCATTCATGGGCGTGCGGATTTCATGGCTCATATTTGCCAGAAATTCACTTTTGGCACGGTTTGCCGCCTCGGCTGATTCTTTGGCTTTACGGAGATCCGCCTCTGCCTGTATCCGCAGGCTGTCATCGTGCATAAATCCGAATCCGTACAGCATTGTGCCTTTTTCATCGCAGACAGTCCCGGCATGTTCCCACAGGGGAAAACAGCGGCCCGATGCATCAAACACATCCATGACTCCCTGCCAGCTTCCGCATTTCTGCAAAGCAGGAACCACCTCTTTGTCCAGAAGTTCAACAGATTCAGGAGGATAATACTCCCGGTAATTCATATTCCGGGCTTCTTCCAAAGAGCGTCCGAAAAGTTCCTCATGCGCGGGATTGATGTAAACCAGTTGGCCGGACGCATCACTGACGGCCAGAGCTTCGGGAGAGGATTCAGCAATGGTTTTGAACAGGCGCAGTTCTTTTTCGGCTTTTTTCCGTTCTGTAATATCATGAATAATGGAAAAAAGATAGGTGCGCTCCTTTATTTCCAGCGGCGTGGAATAAACTTCCACATCCCGGATTTCCCCGCTGGAGAGCCTGTGCCGGAAATTGAAATAATCTTTCTTCTTTTCTTTCACCATCTGCATTTCCTTTTCCACTTCCTCTTTTGTCATCTGATTGATGTCCTGAATCCGGACAGTTTTGATTTCCTCTTCTGAATAACCGTAGTATTTCAAAGCAGCATGGCTGGCATCAGTTATTATGCCGGTTTCGGCATCGATGAGAAGTTTTACTGCATTATGCTCTTTAAACATTTTGCGGAAAAGATGTTCACTGTCCAGCAGATCTTCCTCCCTCTGCTTTCTGTCCGTAATATCCCGGATTATCACCACTGCGGATGTGACAGTCTGATTTTCATCTTTCATGGGATAATACGATATTTCGATAAAACGCTCACCCATATCCGGATAGGTGAATGTCATTTCATATTCCACATCATGGCCCTGCAGGCATTCATCCAGTCTGGGTTTGATCTCTTTTTCAAACACCTCCTTTCCCATAAGTTCCTCCACTGTATGCCCGACCACCTGTTCTTCGTTCAGACTGCGGTATCTGCAGAAGGCCCGGTTGGCAAAAAGATACACATATTCCGGGCTGACTGCGGCTATCATGTCTTTGGAATATTCCACAACCTTTTTGTATTCCAGCAGTTGCTGCTCCATTCGCTTGCGTTCACCAATGTCACGGGCCATAATCACAATGCCTGTGCAGAGGCCGTTTTCATCAAAAACCGGTGCTTTTATCGCGTTGACCCATATCGGCCCTTTGGCAGCGGGAATGAGTTCATCCCTGCTGACTGTCTGTCCGCTCCGGATGATCTCACGGTCTTCTGCGGTATGCAGTTTTGCTGTATGCCAAGGAAAGAGATCTGCATCTGTTTTTCCGATGATCTCTGCTTCTGTTCTGCCGAAAATCCGGCAGAATGCGGGATTGGCCAGCCGGAACACAGAATCTCTGTCTTTGAGGATAATCATGTCACTGGATGCATTGATGACGGCCCGAATGAAACTCTCAGATTTCCGGAGTTCGGCCTGCGCGTGTTTGATCTCTGTCATATCTGTCATCACTGTCAGGACAAAGGTTTCTCCCTGATATGCCATCACCACTCCGGAAAAAACGCCGTGAATCAGTTTTCTCTCCCGGGTTCTCAGGCTCACCTCATGCTCTGTAAAACTTCCCTCATCCGCAAGTTTGCGCACAGCCCTGTCATATTCCTCAAATTTTTCAAACACTCCCAATTCAGCAGCACTTCTCCCAATGACCTCATCGCGTGTGAATTTCAGTGTTCTGAGAAAAGCCTCGTTGACCCGGACAAGTTTTTTGTCCGGCCATTTGCTCAGGGCTATGGGAGAGGGATTGAGTTCAAACATCTTCTGAAACATATCCAGAGCAGAGCGGATTTCACTCAAATCTTTGGAGATTCCGTATACCACATCGTTTCCGTCCCATTTTCCGAACCAGACCCGTGTCTCGACCGGAACAGTGCCCCCGTCTTTTTTCAGAAGAGGCAGAGGACAGGAATCCCGTTCCCCCCGGAACATTTCCGCAAAAATCTCTGCTGCCTCCTGCCTGCAGTTTTCCGGGTGCAGATCAAGAATTCCCATCTGCCGGAGTTCTTCATCACAATAGCCCAGCTTCCGGGAAACAGAGGGATTGGTATAAAGGATTTCCCCCTGCTTTGTCCCAATGACAATCATATCGTCAATGCTTTCAAAAAAGGCACGGTAATTGTTGCGGCTTTCCTGCAAAGCGTTTTCTGCCCGCACCCGTTCGGTAATGTTCTCCTGCACATTCAGCCAGACTTTGCCATACTGCGGATGTGCAAAGCAGGAGATATTGGCATGACACCAGAATACACTTCCGTCTTTCCGGATGTTGCAGATCCTTCCGCTCCACAGACCTGTTTCATGAAGACTGCGCGCAATCTCATCGGCAACTTCATCAGCTTTCTTTTCCCCTGTTCCATAGTTCAGCACACTGACATGCCGGCCGATAAGTTCTCCGGAAGCATATCCGAATATTTTTTCAAACCGGGGATTGGCATAGACAATGATATTGTCATGGGCGCGGGTCAGAAGTATCCCTTCGCTCATATTTCCCACAATCTGGCAGTAAAACCGCAGTTCCTTTGTTCTTTCCTCCACTCTTTCTTCCAGCAGATCATGAGACTCTTTCAGTGCTTTTTCCCGCTGCTTCAGATTCCGGAACAGCATATTGTAAGGGCGCCGCAGCCCCGTGTCCACCATTGCTTCATAAATCAAATAAAATGTCATAATTTTAAGAAGATGACCGATGATATTAAAAATATCATAAGGATCTTTGTACAGGGTGAAGCACAGTTCCGACAAAACTGCGGTTGCAATCGCGCCACAGATCAGGCGCAGCATCTGTGTGTCAAACATATTCCGATGCACCAGAATCCGGACAAAAGCGGAGATGAGAATCAGGCAGATCAGGTATTCGCTGAAAATTTTGAATGGTGTCAGTCCTTTGCCTTCCACAAAACAGATGGGAAAAAATTCGCTGAAAACTGCCCCCAGAACCATACAGAACAGGCAGGCATAAACACAGAACACTGCGCGGATATTCATTTTCCGGGTGAGAAAAGACGGGGCAGCAAGCAGGGACAGACTTTCCATATACCGCGCGGCTATCCACAACTGCGTTGCCAGATTGGCTTTGTATCCGGGAAAAATATTCATGCCTTTATAAGCCAGCGTATGAAACAAATCCAGCCCGGCCACAAAAATCATGGCAATTCCGATAAACAGCAGAAAATGGTTTTCCAGCATATGGCGGACATTCCACGCAATGATGAATATGCTCACGCCCACAACAATGCTGAATCCCTCCACAAGGCAGTGAAACAGCAGATAATTGTAATGCCCGGCCAAAAAAAGCCCGGCAAACAGGGCAATGCTGCAAATCAGGAAAGGAATTGTTTTCAAAGGAAAAGCCTCCCCCTCTGTTTCAGGAGGAAAAAGATACTGCGGATGTCTGTCCATGACTGCACCTCACTTGGCAATGGTGAAAAGTGGTTTATGATTGTATAAATTGAAGGATAAAGCGGAAAAATGCAATAAAAAATTGTCTGATACCTGAAAAGACAAGGAGTTTCTGTAATTTTCGTGTATTCAAAAAACCGGATTTTTTGGAAAAAACCGGTTTTTCTGAAAATTTTATGCCCAAAAATTTGGCAGTCCTCCGCTCTTCTGCCGTCTGAAAAAATAATTCTTGACAGATATTTTGTGACCTGTTATCTTGCATACAAGTTAATTGTGTTCAATAGATATTATCGGAAATAAAAAGCTGCACAGGCTTCCAGCCTGTGCCGGGTTTCATGAACAATCCGGAAGCATATTCTGCTTTATTTCCGATAATGTCTGATATATGGGAAGATTATCATGAATATTCAGGACTGCATATTTTTTCAACTCTCCAAAGCCAGCCAGACCGGAATACGCTTCTGGGCCGGAAAAATCGCCGATTTCAGCATAAGTCCTGTGCAGGGTCTGGTGCTGATTTCTCTGGCTGAAGAGGATCATACCACATCCGCACATCTGGGACAGCGGGTTCAACTGGACAGCGCAACTCTTACCGGCATTATTGATCGGCTGGAAAAAAGCGGGCTGGTGGAAAGACAGAGAAATCCGGATGACCGCCGCGCTATTCTGATTTGCCTGACAGAAAAGGGAAGGCAGATTGCCCGTGAAATAAGCGGAATTTCAGAAACAGCCAACCGGGAATTTCTCGCGGGCCTGAGCGAAGATGAGGAACGGATGCTGCGCGCTTTGGTGCGCAGACTCCGCTGAGGATATTTTATCTTTTTGCTTGTATGCAATCAAAAAGTAGGGTGGATGCAGCGACAGCGGAGCCCACCTTATTGGTAATCAAAATGTAGGGTGGGTGCAGCGACAGCGGAACCCACCTTTATTGATAATGTATCGCCAACATAACCCTCCATTGGGAAAATAGCAATTCTCCAAAATGGTGGGTTCCGCTTTCGCTGCACCCACCCTACATATTTTGTATGCAAGTAAAGTTTTTGCAAGCAAAAAAATAAATCGGAATTTTTCACGGACTTGACCATACCATAAAATCAATCTGCAACAGGGAAAGGAGAAAGAAAATGGCTTTGATTCAGACTGTATCACCGGAAAACGCGGAAGGAAAAGTGAAAGAAATCTATGATGTGATGATGGAGCGGGCGCGGGTGATTCCCAAACCTTTCCAGATGATGAGTGCAAGCCCGGAACTGCTTGCCATTGTCCATCAGTCCATTGGTTACTATTTCAGGCATCCCCGTCTCAGTTTCGGACTGCTGACCCATATCCGTATGCTGGTGGCCGATCATCATAAGTATGGATACTGCACAGATTTCAATACAGGACTTTTGCAGATGCTGACCGATGCCACTGATGAACAACTGGATGCCGTAAAAAAAGACCCGGCAAAGGCGGCTCTGGATGACAAAGACCGGGCCATGCTGCTCTTTGTTCTCAAAGCCGTCAAAACGCCGGACAGCGTGAATCAGAAAGATATGGATGCTCTGCATGCTCTGGGATGGACAGACAAGGATATTCTGGATGCCACCCATCACGGCGCGGACATGGTGCGTCACGGCATTCTGTTCAAAACATTCAAAATGGATCAGTGAATCAGACCGATGAAACGGACAGAAATCACAGACCGGATCACGTATATTGAGCCGTCTTCCATGAGCAGTTTCAAATCCTGCGCGGGACTCATTTTGTCCGGTGCGCAGAAAATACTCATTGACACAAATATGGGGCCGGAGGACACACCGCTGCTGCTGCAGTCCGAACGCCCGGATGCCGCTGTGATTTCCCATTATCATGTGGATCATTCCGCATGGGGCGCGCTGGCTGAGGAATATGCAAATGCACAGGTCTTTGTTCCCAAAGGTGAGGAACAGTATCTGTCTGATTTTGCTTATTTCATTGAAAAAACAGCCGGGCCATGCGGTCTGATCCGGGAATGGACGGATTTTGTGCGCAATGTCACCGGGTTCCGGGAAATGAAACAGTGCAGCCTGTATGCGGATGCAGAGATGTTTTCTTCCGGCAGTCTGCCCATCGAGTGCATTCCCACTCCCGGTCATTCGCCTTCCCATATGTCCTTTTATTTCCCGGATGAAAAAATCCTTTTCACCGGTGATATGGGAACCGACCGTTTCGGCCCCTGGTATGGATGGACAGACTGCAATATTCTGCAACTGATCTATTCCATACTGAAACTCAGGGAATTGCCGACTGATGTGATGCTCACCTCGCATGGCGGTATTATTACGGGTTCCGGAATCAGGGATATTTGGAAGACCGGGCTGAAGCAGATTATGGAAAGGGAGCAGCGGATCAGAGTTGGTCTTGACAGGGGAACTGCCAAATCCGGCATAGTGGAGGAGGGAATATTCTTTTTCCATAAATCCAAAGTGAAAGAACCGGTGCGCTCCTTTCTGTACATGTGGGACAGTTTCATGTTTGATCATCACAAAACCCTTCTGGAGGATGGCGGTATCATCCGCTTTTTTCCTGAACTGAAAAAATTGCACACGGACAGGGTGAACTCTGAAATGGTTTGAAAAGGTGAAAATGCCACTTGCATTCTCATATGCTGTGATTATATTTGTTTGCAGAGACGAAAACAATTCGTTTCAGTAAAAAACAAAACTCACAATCATGAGGTGATGATATGACATATTCATCTGAAAACAGAGAAAAGGTGTGCATTGACAAATGCTCAGATTCATACAGAAAATGTATTGACAGCCATGAGCATGAATCCGTATGCAGAATGAAACGGGTTCCCTGTCTTTGCACCTGTTCCACTGACTGATACCAGTTTTTCCACTGACAGATATAAAACAGGCGGCAGAATTCCGATTCTGCTGCCTGTTTATCTTTGGACTGATAATACCAATCCGCTTTCAAAACACAGAAAAACACTTTGCTTCCAACTCTTTTTTTCGTGCGGTTCGTGTGTTTCGTGGTTAAAAAAACACCGGTAAGTAGGCA
>CAZHPS010000075.1:0-19092 GCA_964534335.1 uncultured Desulfobacterales bacterium | reverse complement strand
TATAATCTACAAATTTTGTGGTTTTTCAAAATTCTATTATTCAAACACCCTCTGAACCGCTGATTCACACGGATTTCACGGATTGCGCGGAAAGGAATTCAGGGCATCTCAGACTGGCACAATAACAGCGGCATTTTCCCGGTTGCCAGAAAAACATCAGCGCACTCCGCGTTATCCGCGTGAATCTGCGGTTCAGACAGTTTTTAATCAGCGTAATCAGCGTAATCAGAAAAATCAGACGAATCACAGTTCAGACAAAAATCCTGTAAATCCTTTAATCCTGTGAATCCCGGTTCAGACAGATTGGCGGGTTCCGCTCCGCTGCACTCCGTACTCCGCAGTCTGCCGTGCCTTCTCCCTGCTCCGCACCTGCCGGGCTCCACCTGCTGACCTAGGGAGAGAGAACCAGCCGGAAGCCCAGGCTGTAGTTCCTGCCGGACGGCGTGCAGTAGTCACGGTAGGCCGACCGGCAGAACCAGGCGTTGATGTACGTGTACCAGCTCCCGCCCCGTTTGACACGGTTGGAGCCTGATGAAGGTCCGCTGGGATCGGCAGAAGAACTGGCTGCATAATACGTTTCACCATACCAGTCCTGCACCCATTCATACACATTGCCGTGCATGTCATACAGGCCCCAGGCATTGGGCTGCTTCTGACCCACCGGATGGGTTTTATCACTGGAATTTAAATTATACCATGCGTATTGCCCAAGTTGACCTTCGCTGTCGCCAAAGCAGTATTTTCCGGTCGAGCCGGCCTGTGCCGCATATTCCCACTCCGCTTCGGTGGGCAGGCGGTAATTGCTGCTTCCTTCCTTCTGATTCAGTTTACGGATGAATACCTGAACATCATCCCACGAAACATTTTCCACCGGATGTCTTCGGGAATTGCCGCCGACTTTTTCACTTTTAAATTCAGAAGGATTGCTGCCCATGATTTTATACCACTCTTCCTGGGTCACCTCGTATCTGCCCATGTAAAAGGATTTGGATATGACAACTTTGTGCTGCGGTGTTTCCTCGGTATTTACTGAGTCCCGGCATACCTGATATTCATTTTTTTCTGTGAAAGGATCGTCCTGAGGGCAGTTAGGTGCGGGGGTTCCCATCATGAACGACCCTGCGGGAATCAGCACAAACTCCATGCCGATGCTGTTGGTAAAGGTTTTGGACTCCGCAAAAACGGGGGATGCCCCCCAAAGCAGAACAGCCGCAGCCATGCTGCATAGGGATAATCCTCTGACAATACTTCTCTTTATCATTTTTCCCTCTCCTTTCAGAATAAGCGTTTTTCCATTTTGCTTCCATCGGTCAGGCGGAGTGCTGTGCCTGCAGCCGCATCAGACATGACAAAATATCCTGCTTACCGCTTTATATACTGATCCAATTTTGGTTTTATTTGGCATGTTTTTTGCCTGACACTCCGGCCGGGAAAAATCATCCGTTTTTGGCCTGAAAAACCCCGCAGATGGGCTGAAAAAAACTGTTTTGGCGCATAGGCAATTTCCGTGCCAAAGAAAACCAAAATTGTTTCAGTATAATATCCAAACGTGTATCCCCATCCACATACAAAGTGGTATATCTGTCTCCATCAAGATATACCATTACTCAGAAGATTTGATGGTACAGCCACGAATTGCACGAATGACACGAATTATGTTTTGTGCATTCGTGCAGATTCGTGTTATTCGTGGCTGTTTAACCTATACCGATATTTACATTTTTATAAACTCTGCTGAGGCAGGTTTTTCAAATGCGGTATTTTACAACCGAAATGTTTCAAGTAATGGTATAGATTGTGATGGTCTTCTCAGGATTGCTCCCAAGAATAAAGAGCATACCGCTCATATCATATCCCGACAGAAACATCAATAAAAGCTGTTTGCAATAAGAAAAAATTATCGGAAATAAGGCAGAAATCCCATTTTATATCAGTTGTTCCCCGTTCTTTTCCAGAAACAGGTTCAGATAACTTTTGGCGTAATACCGCTGTTTTTTCAATAATTCTTCAAATAGAGGACGCAAATCTCCAATTATCCCTTTTTGTCTTGCCAGAAACAGGAGTCCCAAAGTTCCTATACATTTGATATCTAACAATTCTGCTTTTTCACGGGCTTTTTTGTCATCAATCAGCAGATAATCGGCCCGGAGTTCGTGACAAAGCAAAATTGCTTCGGTTTCGCCCCGTTCAATTCCGCTAATCGGGAAATGACAGGTAATTTTCCGTACCTTTGGTGCAAGACAGTTCAATTCATTCTGATAAACACTGATTTCCTGATGTTTGCATAACTCTTCCCACACTGCCTGCGGAATCAGAAAATTCGGAAAGAGATTTTCCAATATTCCGAATTTTTCTGTCAGCAGCAGAGATATGATCGGGCCGGTATCGGCAATTAACAGCATGGTGAGAGTTCCTTTAACAGTTCTATCTCTTTCTCCGCATCACTTTCCTCAAGCAGAGAAATCGGGATGTTCAGCCGTGCAAGCAGGTTCTCAAAATCATAACGGTGATACCCGGCCAGTGACGCGGCCCGCGCCAGGCTGATCCTGCCGAAATAATACATGCTGATGGCTGCCCACAGTTTCAGCTCAGTGCCGAACTCTTCCGGTGTCTGGTTGAGTGAGAGAAATATATCTGATTGTACAGGGATGTGCAATGTGATATTTTTCATGGTCATTTTTCCGCCTCATTTGAAAATCCCCTTTTGCAAAGGGGATTTCTCCGGTTGTTCATTAGCTGCTCCACAAAATGGAAGCCTGTGTTACCGCAGCATTCTGTCCGCATCCTTGATTAACCGCTCTGTCTCCTCCCATGAAATGCAGGCATCTGTTACAGATACGCCATATTCCAGCAGAGCCGGATCTGCACAGATATTCTGCCTGCCTTCATGCAGATGGCTTTCCAGCATAAGTCCAACAATATTTTCATTGCCGTTTGCCCGCTGATGGATCACATAATCCCATGCCATACTCTGCATATGAAAATCCTTGCCGGAATTGCCGTGGGAACAGTCTATTATAACAGAAGAATTCAATCCTTTGTCTGTCAGCATGGCAGTGGCTTTTGCAATGCTGGCCGGATCATAATTGGGTGTTCTGCCACCCCGCAGGATAAGATGCCCCCAGGGATTGCCCGGAGTGCGGACAATGCAGCTCTGTCCCATCCAGTTGATTCCGGGAAACCGGTGGGATTTTGCCGCTGCCATAATGGCATTGAGAGCCGGAGTGATACTGCCGTCTGTGCTGTTTTTGAAACCCACAGGCATGGAAAGACCGCTTGCCATTTGCCGGTGAATCTGGGATTCGGTCGTGCGTGCGCCGATGACAGCCCATGCCACCGTATCCTCAAGATAAGCCGGAGTAAGGGGTTCCAGCATTTCCGTGGCACAGGGAACACCCATTTCACTGATTCTGACCAGAAAATTTCTGGACCGGCGCAGTCCCTCTGTCATATCACAGGAACCGTCCATGCCGGGATCATTTACCAGTCCTTTCCATCCAATGCTGGTACGGGGTTTTTCCACATAGGTGCGCATGACAAGGAACATGGTGTCACTGACTTTTTCCTGCAGAATCCGCAGCCTGTGAGCGTATTCCAATGCTGCCGCTTCCTCATGGATGGAGCATGGGCCGGTAATCACCAGTACACGTTTATCTTCTTTTTTTAATATGTTTCTGATGCTTTCCCGCGCAGACTGCACTGTGCGGTCAGCCTGTCCGCTTAAAGGAAATTCCTGTTTCAGGCGGAAGGGTTCAATAAAGGGAAGAGTGACAGAAGGTTTTGATATACTTACAGCTTTGAGTGAAACCTGAGAAAGCGGTGGGACTGCTTTCCCGGTGTATGGTTCCATTTCCGCAGATTCAATACTGATACATGTCATGAATTACATCCTCCAGTTCTTTTATGCGTATTTCTTCCACAATGGCCTCACCAATATGGCGCAGCAGTACAAAATGAATACTGCTGCCCTTCCGTTTCTTGTCTTTTTTCAGCGCATCCAAAACCTTTTCCCTGTCAAGGGAAATCCGGGTGGGAAGTTTCAGGTTTGTCAGCAGGGTGCGGATACGATCCGCATCTTCGGATTTCAGGTATCCCCTGCGCACGGAAAGAGCAGCAGCAACACTCATTCCTATGCTCACAGCCTGTCCATGTGGAATTTTTGTGATTTTTTCCACTGCATGACCGAATGTATGACCGAAATTGAGTTTTCTGCGCTCCCCTTTTTCCTTTTCATCCTGATTGACAATGCCGGACTTGATCCGCACGGAATCATGCACCAGTTTTTCAATCGCGTCCGTATCCAGAGACAGGGCCTTTTCCCAGTGTGTTTCCATCCAGCCAAACATGGCGGAATCTGCAATGGCCGCATGTTTGACAATCTCGGCAAAACCGCAGAGGATTTCCCTTTCCGGCAGAGTTTTCAGCAGATTCATGTCACAGATGACAAAATCCGGCTGCCGGAAAACACCGACCATGTTTTTGTAACCACTGAAATTGACACCGTTTTTTCCGCCAACACTGGCATCCACCTGGGACAGAAGCGTTGAGGATACAAATCCGAAATCCACGCCCCGCAGATAGGTGGACGCGGCAAATCCGGTAATATCACAGACAATGCCGCCGCCTATGCCGAGAATAAACGCGGAGCGATCCGCTTCCATTTCCAGCAGTTGCCGGAAGATTTCATTTACGGTTTCAAGGGTTTTGATGCCCTCACCGGTTCCGATTTCAATCACAGGCGCGTCCGGAAAATCCTTCTGATACAGCTTCCGGACATTGGTATCTGTAATAATGATGACCTGTGCTTTGTCCGGAAGATAGCTGACCGCATTCCGGATATTCTCTCCCACCAGAATGCGTGACGGGCCTGTGCTGCCGTGAATTTCAAGCGTTTTCATTGTAATCTTTTCATTCCTTTAAAAATTTGCTTACATACGCAATTTCAAAATGTCACACCGACGAAAGTTGGTATCCAGAATATGCTGAAATTACTGGATTCAGGCTTTTGCCGGAATGACGAAGACGGATTTTTGCAATTGGCTCTACAGATTCACCTCATCTGCATATCCGAAAATCTCTATTCCCAGCTTCTGCGCGGTCGGCACAGCCCGTCTGTCCACCATCGGAGAAATCACAATCACCCGGTCTGCTTTTCTGCTGTGCCTGTCTTCATAAAATTTCTTTTTCCGCCAGAACACATACATGTCGGATTTGTTCATGGAGGATTTGATTTCGCACAGCAGAAGGGTTCCGTTGTGGATGATCACATCCATCTCCACCTGATCCGGCTCCCCGAACACGGTTCCCTCCTCATCCCAGTCCAGATACTGCTCCACTTTGACGCCGAAGGAATCCTCCAAAATGGATCGCAGTGCATCGCGGAATGCCTTTTCCGTCTGAATACCCCATCTGGAACCCAGGGACCCGATGGTGGAATCATATTTCTGCCCAAGCTTTTTTATCGAAGCCAGCATTTCATTGATGACTTTCTGATTCTCTTCCCACTTTTTCTCCTGGGCCAGCCATTTTTCCTTATCCTCTTTCTGCTTTTCCTGCCATCTCCTTTCCCATGCCTCCCATTTTTTCTCCTGGGCAGCCCATTTTTCCTTCTGATCCTCCCATTTTTCACTGTCCTCTTTCTGCTTTTCCTGCCATCTCCTTTCCCATGCCTCCCATTTTTTCTCCTGAGCCTCCCACTTTTTCTCCTGAGCTGCCCATTTTTTATCCTGTTTTTCGCGGTCATTCCGAAGTTCATCCAGTATTCTGTCTATCCGATCCTCGGTTTTTGTCTTATCCGCATATTCTTTACGGGTAATCTCAATGATATATTCACGCACCTGTCTGTCTTTTCTGAAAAATTTGGGAAGCTCTGCCAAAATGATGTCTTTGATCTGTTTCTGTGTAAGCTGGGTCTGCATATTGTCACCTCCTCTGCTGTTGTTCTAAAAAGATTTTCACCCTGAAACCCTAAGGGTTTTCAAAACCCTTAGGGTTTTTTAAAAATAAAATCAGGTTATTCAGGTTGCCACTGAATACCGGCCGTTACCGTTTCCCTTTTTCTTTGCATTAAAATAACGGCCCAACTGATCATGGGCAGTGAGAATGAGATGTTCTGTGGTTTCCCAGGAAATGCACTCATCTGTAATGGAAACCCCGTATTTCATGGTGGCAAGATTGCCCGTGTTTTTCTGTGCGCCTTCAAACAGATTGCTTTCCAGCATCATGCCCACCAGAGCATCATTGCCGTCAACGCGCTGGTTGATAATATCCCGCCAGACCAGAGTCTGGTTCTGATATTTTTTGGATGAATTGGCATGGGAGCAGTCTACAATGACGGCCTGGGGCAGTTTTTTTGCCTTTAACTGATCCACAGCCTCACGGATGCTGACAATATCATAATTGGGACGTTTCCCGCCCCTGAGTACGATATGCGCATAGGGATTTCCCGTAGTTTTCACCACTGCGGTGCGTCCGTCCTGATCAATGCCCAGAAAATGCTGGGGGGCATTTGCGGCTATCATGGCGTTGAAGGCTATATCCAAATCACCGTCCGTGCAGTTTTTGAACCCGACCGGCATGGAAAGACCGCTTGCCATTTCCCTGTGGGTCTGGGATTCTGTGGTGCGTGCCCCCACCGCTGTCCAGCAGATCATTCCCGCGATATACTGCGGCGTGATGGGATCAAGCAGTTCCGTGGCTGTGGGAACTCCCATTTCCGTAATTTTCAGCAGCAGTCTGCGCGCGCGGCGCAGTCCTTCTATAATATCACAACTGCCGTCCAGACAGGGATCATTGATAAGTCCTTTCCATCCCACTGTGGTGCGGGGTTTTTCAAAATACACCCGCATGACCAGATACTGGGTGTCAGACACTTTTCTGCTCAGATCCAGCAGTTTTTCCGCATATTCCAAAGCGGCTTTTTCATCATGAATGGAACAGGGTCCGGTAATGACCAGCAGACGCCTGTCTTCTTTGCGCAGGATTTTGGCGATGGTCTCCCGGCCTGCAACCACGGTTTCACTGGCTTTTTCCGTAAGCGGAAGTTCTGCCTCCAAAGTGCTGGGCGCGATCAGGGGTACGAATTCTTTGACATGCAGATCATACGTGCGTTTCATTGTGCAATGCTCTCCTTTCAGGGTTTTGGGAAAGCAAAAAGGCCGTGAAGGTTTTCCCCCCACGGCCTTTGAAAACGGAAAAAGCCGCGGGCTTTTTCTGCCTACGGCTTTTTGCTGTATTTATAGATAAATCCTCTTCAGCACACCTCAGGCAGACGTATGGTGTAAAAATAAAAGTAAAAATAAAAAAATCTGCCTGCGATGAAATTTGCCACTGAAGTTTTTCCTTAAAAGTATTTTTTACAGTACAGAGCTGATTACAGGATCATTATGCCGATGTCAAGTTTTTTTTTATGATTGTGCAAAAAACCGCTTTTTCTGATTTTGCACTTCAGGCTGCGTTGAAAAAATACAATTTCTGCACTCCTCCGGAAAGATACATTTTGATTTTAATATGATTTTCTGGTAAGCAGTACGTGAGTCCGGCATAAAAAATCAAAAATTCAGGAAGATATGAAAACCGCCCATCATATATATTTTTCAAACGCCAATCATATGGCAGAAATTCCGTGTGACAGCATTGATCTGGTCATAACCTCACCTCCGTATCCCATGATTGAAATGTGGGATGATCTGTTTGCCCGGCTGAATCCGGAAATCGGAAATTTTCTGAAAAAAGAAAAAGGAATGCAGGCTTTTGATCTGATGCACAGGGAACTGGAGGCTGTATGGGAGGAAGTGTTTCGTGTGGTGAAAAACGGCGGGTTCATATGTATCAATATCGGAGACGCGACCCGCAGCATTGCCGGGAATTTTGCTTTGTATCCCAATCACAGCCGGATTGTATCCCATATGCAGCAAAAGGGACTGATGCCCCTGCCGGAAATTCTCTGGCGCAAACAGACCAATGCTCCCAACAAATTTATGGGATCAGGAATGCTTCCGGCCGGTGCGTATGTGACTTTGGAACATGAATATATTCTGATCTTCCGCAAAGGTTCCAAAAGGGAATTCAGAACCGGTCAGGAAAAAACTCTGCGCCGGCAAAGCGCGTATTTCTGGGAAGAAAGAAATATCTGGTTTTCCGATGTCTGGACTGATATTCGGGGAACCGGCCAGAATCTTTTGGACAGCAAAGTACGGAAAAGAAGCGGGGCCTTTCCTTTTGAAATTCCCTTCCGGCTGATTCAGATGTTTTCTGTTTACGGCGATACCGTGCTGGACCCTTTTCTGGGAAGCGGAACCACCGTTTTTGCAGCAATGGCATCTGCCAGAAATTCCGTTGGATATGAACTGGAAAGCGGATTTGGGAATCTTATTTTTTCCGGGTGTGAAAATATCCCGGCTTTTGCCCAAAAGCGAATCCGTGAAAGAATGGAAAATCATGCGGAATTTGTCAGAAAAAGATCCGAAGAGAAAAAGGGCGTGAAATATATCAGCAGATATTGCAATGCTGCTGTGATGACTGCACAGGAGCGGGAACTGCTTTTTTATGAACCTGAACAGATGGAAAAAACAGGGGAAAATGTTTTTCAGATAAGATACAGGCCTGCTCCTGCGCGGGAATGAGGGAGCGATTCAGCACTGCCCTGTCCGGCAAAGATATTTTGCCATCTGTCCCAGACAGTAAATGCCCAGATAGTCGCAAGTCAGATCCGCTATGGAAAAAGTGCGGGAGGAAAGAAATATCTGTGAAATTTCTTCCACAGTCACAACCGCACACACAATGAAACTTCCTTTTAAAATTTTCAGGGAAAAAATTTTCATTTCCGATCCGGAAAGGCTCATATTGATCAGAAAAGAAAGCATTCCCATCAGCATGAAATGACAGGTTTTGTCACCGCCCGGCACATATTTCAGAAAAACAAAAGATGCCGGGCCTGCTCCGGTATCTGCAAGATACACAATAAAAATAATGAGCAGGATAAAAGCGCAGGTCAGATATTTCATCATTCAGGTTTTTTTCCCTCTGCATTTGCATTTTCACTGTTTTCCTGCACACTGTTTTTCTGATCTGATTCCTTTTCCTGTGCAGAATCAGCCGGAGATTTTTTCGGCAAACGCGCATCCCGATGAACAATCTGTTCAGACAGTTGCTTAGGCACGGGCTTGGATTCGGCATCTGAGGACAGCAACTGACTGAGCAGCATATTCATCCTGCGTCTTCGCAGAATATTCCAGATAAACCCCATAGGCCAGACCAGTTTCCATGTCATAAGAAACGCGCCTTTCCATGTGGGCCTCAGCATATTCCCGCTTTCATCTGTAAAGAAATATCCTGCTTTTGCCTGCCGAGCCAGAAATCGGGTGACAGACATCTGCACAGCCATCACTTCTGTGTCTTTTTGCGGCAGAACCGCTTCTTTTCCCAATGCAAAACGTGCGATCAGTCTGCGGTGAAGAATGTACAGATGATGCGGATCTTTGACACGGGGAAAGGAAAAGACCTTTTTGTCAGCAAACTGTTTCAGCACATCGGGCTGGGGATTGCTGTTGGTATTGATTTCACTGCTGTCGGTAAATACCGTGCAAAATTCTGTATAACGGACTTCAAGGGGTTTTGTTTCAGTTCCGGCTGTGGCAAAAACAGACATGGCCATATCCCTGTTTTCCTGGTTCACTGCCAGCGCAAAGAGAATTCTCTGGTTTTCATGGCTTTCCCATGAAACAAAGGCTGCTGGTTCAAATCCTTCCTTTTGAAGCAGTTGCAGGTTTCTGACAAAATAATCTGCCTTGTCCTGCGGCAAATTTTGGGGATTAAAAAGATCGAAACGGGGTTTTGCCGCCATCCGCTGTTTTGAATGGACAATAATCGGCGCAACAATCCCTGAAAAGATGAGTATGATGAAAATCAGTACCATCACAGCATACAGAAAAATATCCAAAATTCACTCCTCTCTGAATTCATTTATACCATTACTCAGAAGATTTGACGGTACAGCCACGAATTGCACGAATGACACGAATTATGGTTTGTGCATTCGTGCAGATTCGTGTTATTCGTGGCTGTTTAAACTGTAACTCTCCTAATGCAGGCCTTTCGAATGCGGTATTTTACAACCGAAATGTTTCAAGTAATGGTATATCATTTATCATTTATCATTTACCATTTACCATTTACCATTTATCATTTACCATTTGTCCAGTTACCAATGTTCATACTTTATTTTCCTGATAACTGATAACTGTTCACTGACAACTGAATACTGACACTTTATATCAGACTCATTATCTCAAATGTATTATCCCTCAGATCCATCAGCCGGAGCCGGTTTCTCAGGCTTCCGTCCCGTTTCATAAGTATTTTGATGACTTCTGATGCCTCCAGTGCTGAGAGCAGAAAAACCGCATGGGCCAGGCATCCCATAGTTCGTTCCGCCCCTTTTTCTTCCAGAAATTCAGCAGGGCCGTAAATGCTTTCCAATCCCCTGTCTTCCGGGAAAATGGTGGTGACATGCCCGGCTGAACCGGCAACTGCTGCGGAAACCATTGGAATGCCTGCTTTTTTAGCTGCGAATTCCAGCACAAAGCGGGTTTTGATACTGTCAAGACAATCCACAGCCGCATCTGAATCTTTCAGTAAATCAGGCGCGTTTTCTGCATTCAAAAACACGGCATGTTTTTCCACTGTAAGAGAGGGATTGATTTGCATCACACGTCTGGCCCCAGCCTCTGCCTTTGGCATTCCCTGAGATTGGGGACAACTGAACAACTGACGGTTCAAATTGCTGTCTTCAAAACTGTCCCCGTCAATCAGGCGCAGTGTGCCAACGCCTTCACGGGCCAGAATTTCCACCACAACTCCGCCCAATCCACCCAATCCCACCACTGTAACTGCGGATTGCAGAAGCCGTATCTGCTCCTGCACAGAATATGCCTTCTGATTCTGTGCATAACGCTCAGGAATAATATTATTTTCAAGGGATACAATTTCAATTTCCCTGCCAGAAATGCCAAAAATCAGGGACAGATTTTTCACAGATTCAGTTCCAATGCCGATATAGATTTCTCCATCTGCACGGTTCCGGTTTACACTGTGCTGCCTGATCTGCCGGAGCAGTTGATCTGCCATCATCCGCCTCCAATAGGCGGAAAAATGCCCACCTGATCCCCGTGATGCAGCAGCGAGAAAATATCAGCCTTTCTGCTGTTAATGAAGATCAGTTTTGCCTCTTTTTCCGGAATGGACAGTTTTTTTACCAGATCATTTACTGTCATGCCTTCCTCAATGGGATAATTGTCCGCATTTTCCGGCAGATGTTTTGCCAGCGTGGCAAAGAGTTTGAGACAAATGCACCGGTTCATTTTTTCATTCCCAGCCGGAGACATACCCTGATTTTGTGAATCCGGTTCTGAATATGTTCCTCATTTTTGGTATTGGCCAGTGTCATCAGATGGGGGGCAGCATGCAAAGGAAATTCCCTGCGGTTTGCCAGAACTATCCGATACCAGATGGGAATATCCAGATCATAGGAATCTGAAAGAGCAATTGAGAGTTTTCGGAGAGATTCAGGGCGGTTATCCGGTTTTTCATTTTCGGCGGATGCTTCACCGGATTTTTTCTCACTGTAAGAATTGATAACAGCAAGAATGTCATTTTTGATTTTGGTATAACGGGAAATCGGCAGAATCCAGAATTTTCCGATAATAAAACCGAAAGTTCCGAGGATAAAACCGACAATTCCGCCCAGTATCATGGGTTCCATTTTCATGATGAATATCTTTCCTGATTCAGTTGCAGGTTAAAGGGTTTGACTTTTTTTGATTCTTCCTGTAATTCTTTTTCAATCTCTTTTTCAATATCCTCAATGGGAAATCTTATTTTGCATTTCATACGTCTGTCCAAAAAAGCCTGAAAACTTTTGCTGTTTCTGTGTTTTTTCACCTCATCATCAAAGCTGTCTGCACGGCTGATAATGAATTCTTCCCCATACGCAAGTAACAAAACAGGTTCTGTACGGGCAAAATCGAACAAATGGAACAAATCAACTTTTTCTTTCTCAATATCTATACTTTTCATATTGTAACCTCTTCTCCTCTGATATACAGAATATTATGTTTCTTGACTCCGACAGAAATGACCGCAACTGTAATAATGTCATTACTTATTTCATAAAAAATTCGATAAGTTCCACACCTTAATTCCCAAGGGGCAAACGGGCTGTTTCGAAGTTTTTTGCGATTTCTTGTTTCCTTTAACGGTTCATATGACAACTCGTCTTTAATAGCTGTCAGAATTATTTTCCGTTCATAAGCTTTGAAAAAAGATAAGTCTGTCTTTGCGTCTTCTGTAATTTCAATTTTATATTTCATAAGCAATAGTAAAAAATATCCTTCTCCAATGAATTCGAGGGAATATCATATACGATTTCTGTTCATGTGACTGAAAAACAGTTACATTTTGCCAGTGCCGGTCATCCAAATTCAACTCTCCATTCTGTACAATCTTCCCGGAAACAGTCTGTCCAGAAATTCTGCCATTTTCCGGGAGCATTCCGCAACTTTGCGCATATCAATTCCGGTTTTTATATGCAGCGATTCCAGCAGATGCAGGGTGTCTTCGGTGGCAATGTTGCCTGCCGCGCCTGTGACAAAGGGGCATCCGCCTAATCCTCCGAAAGCTGTGTCAAAATGGTGTATGCCGAATTCCAGCCCGGTCATGAGATTGACAAGTCCCAAGCCTCTGGTATCATGGAGATGAAGTCCCAGCGGGATTTGTCCGATTTCCTTCTGCACCGCAGGAACAAGTCTTTTTAGCAAAAGCGGATGTGCCATGCCTGTGGTATCTGCCAGGGAAATACGGTCTGCGCCTGCATTTGCATACATCCGGATGGTTTCCAGCACAGTTTCAGATGAAATTTCCCCTTCATACACGCACCCGAACGCGCACTGCACGCTGGCAATGATATGCATCCGGTTTTCCCGTGCAAGTCTCACCATTTCCCTGCCCTGCTCCAAAGCCTGGGCACGGGACATACCTGCATTCTTCCGGCTGTGGGTATCGCTTGCAGATACAGACACTTCCACTGCATTCAATCCCGCACGGAACGCACGTTCCACACCTTTGGCATTGAGTGCCAGTCCGGTATACACGAGATTTTCCCGTTTCGGAAGCATTTGGATCAACTCTTCCGCATCCGCCATCTGCGGAACCCGTCTGGGATTCACAAAGGACGCGACCTGAATCTGGGAAATGCCGGCTTCGGCGAGTCTGCCGATGATTTCCGCCTTCAAATCTGTGGGGATAATTTTGGATTCCATCTGAAATCCGTCCCTCGGTCCCACCTCGATCAATATGATGCTGTCTGGATACATAGGGCAAAAATAACGGAGATATGGGTTCAGGTCAAGAGAAAATACCTGACGAAAGGAATAATCCGTGTGAAGGGAAATGTTTCTTTTGTGAACTGTTCAGAATAGCTGAAAATTTCAGGGGAATGCAAAAAATTAATTTTTCCATTCCGGCACACTGTAAGCAGACAAACGAAATTTTCCGTGTATTCAGAAAATCCGGTTTTCCCGGAAAACCGGATTTTCTGAATATATACAATTACCTGAAACATTTGCAGAAGTTCAGATTCAGATCTGAATTCCGCACAGAAAAACTCTGTGTGACTCTGCGGAAACTCTGTGTGACTCTGCGGTTAAAATCCGCCCGGCAGAATTTCCAAAATGTTTTAAGTATCGGTATAGTATTTTCCTCAACTTTTGTCCTCTGTGCAAAAAACCGCTCCGCTTAATTTTTGCACTCCTTCATCCGGTTTCCAGAGGACATAAGTTGTTAAAAAACTATATTTTATACCCTAAAATTTATGCTGACTTATTTATTGCAATATCCCAGGATGGCCTCACAAAGACCTTCAATGGTAAAGGATTCTGCTGTGATCTGAACATCAAAGCCCAGTTCCCTTGCAGTATCAGAGGTAATCGGTCCGATGCTCGCTACAGTCACATTTTTCATCAGAGCTTTCAGATCCGCATCAGCAGGCAGCAGGGATTTGAAATTTTTCACTGTTGAGGAACTGGTGAATGTCACCATATCCACAGTGCCGGACTGCAATTCTTTGATCAGCACATCAGCTTTGTCACGGGCCTGCTCTGTGCGGTAGGTTGTGATTTCATCCACAACTGCTCCCATTTTCCGCAGTTCCACAGGCAGAATGGGCCGGGCATCTGCTGCTCTGGGGAGAAGAATTTTCTTTCCGCTGACATTTTCCTTTAGGAATGCGTCCACAACTGATTCAGCCCGGTAACTTTCCGGAACAATATCGCTTCGCAGTCCGAAACTCAGCAGTTTTTCCGCTGTCACCGGGCCAATCGTGGCGGTGCGCATTTGATGAAGTGCGCGCACATCCTTTCCCAGAGCAAAAAGGCGTTCAAAGAAGAATTTCACTCCATTGACACTGGTAAACACAATCCAGTCATAAGCAGAAAGTTCCGCAATTGCTTTGTCCAGCGGACTCCAGTCTTCAGGCGGAACAACTTCAATGGTGGGACATTCCAGACAGTCCGCGCCCATTTCAGCAAGGCGGGAAACCAGATCACTGGCCTGCTGACGCGCACGGGTGACAACAATCCGTTTTCCCAAAAGGGGACGATCCTCAAACCAGTGCATTTTCTCCCGTAAACTTACCACATGTCCAACGATAATAATTGCCGGAGCTTTCATGCCCGCAGCAGCGGCTTTTTCCGCAATATTATTCAAAGTTCCGGACAGAGAAACCTGCTTTGGCGTAGTTCCCCACCGTACCAGAGCCACAGGTGTTTCTCCGGACATGCCATTGGCTGTCAACTGTTTGACAATATGGGGCAGATTCTTGACGCCCATGAAAAAAACCAGGGTTCCGATCTTTGTCAAAGCTGCCCAGTCAATATTGGATTCTGATTTGGTGGGATCTTCATGACCGGTGACAAAAGCCACAGTCGCTGTATATTCCCGGTGCGTGAGGGGAATGCCCGCGTACGCAGGCGCGGCAATTGCCGAAGTCACGCCCGGCACGATTTCAAAGGGAATTCCGGCATCAATCAGGACTTCAGCCTCTTCCCCGCCCCGTCCGAACACAAAGGGATCTCCGCCTTTGAGCCGGGTTACGGTACGTCCGTCTTTTGCCTTTTCCACAAGCAGGGCATTGATGCCGTCCTGGGGAAGGGTATGATCGCCCCCTTTTTTGCCCACATAAATGATTTCCGTGTTTTCCCGCGCATATTTCAGCAGTGCAGGGGCTGCCAGATAATCATAGATAATCACATCCGCATTTTCAATGCACGCACGGCCTTTGACCGTGATCAGCCCCGGATCACCGGGGCCTGCGCCTACCAGATATACTTTGCTGTCTGTTTTCATATAGATAAGGTTTCAGAATAGTGTATAAAGTAGCACAAACTTCCAAGTTGTGTAAAAGTAGCACAAGCTTCCAGTTTGTGTCTGCAAAAAACCGCTCCGCTTAATTTTTGCACTCCTCCGGATCAGGTGCGTGTGCAAAAAACCGCTCCGCTTAATTTTTGCACTCCTCCGGATTTTCAGGTCAATGGAGACTCGGTATAAAGTAGCACAAGCTTCCAGCTTGTGCCTTTAACAAGCTGGAAGCTTGTTTTACGATGAATAAGCTGGAAGCCTGTTTTACTTTGTCAGTTGCGCCAGTATCTCTTTGGCTCCTTTGCCAAGCAGGGTTTCAGCCAGTTGGATGCCAATATTTCCGGCATACTGTTGGGGGCCGGAAAGGGTCTCTCTGATTACGGTTTTCCCGTCCAGAGAGGCCACAAGTCCGCAAAGACTGAAGATATTCCCTTCCAGTTTTCCGTGTGCGGCAATGGGAACCTGGCATCCGCCTTCCAGACGGTGCAGAAAAGCCCGTTCTCCCAGCACTACGGTTCTGCTTTCAGCATGATCCAGTGCGGCGACAATCCGTCTGATTTCCGGATCATTTTCCCGGCATTCAATGCAAAGCGCACCCTGTCCCACTGCGGGAAGCATAATATTTTCATCCATATACTGGGTAATACGGTCTTCAAAACCCATGCGCCGAAGTCCGGCTGCTGCAAGAACCACTGCGTCCAGATTTCCGCTTTCCAGTTTTTTCAAACGCGTATCCAGATTGCCCCGCAAAGACACAATTTCCAGATCAGTCCGGAGAATTTTCAACTGCGCAGAACGGCGCAGACTGCTGGTTCCCACCCGCGCCCCATACGGCAGATTTTCCAGTGTCTGACCGTTTCGGGAAATAAAGGCATCCCTGGGATTTTCCCGCTCCGGAATCGCACCAATGCAAAGACCGTCCGGTATTTCCGAAGGCATGTCTTTCATGCTGTGAACTGCAATATCCACCGCCCGCGACAGCAGGGCCTCCTCGATCTCTTTTACAAACAGACCTTTGCCCCCGACTTTGGCAAGAGGCACATCCAGAATTTTGTCTCCCTGGGTTTTGATGATCTCCAAATCGACTGTCAGTCCGGGAAATCTCTCTGTCAGGGCAGATTTTACCCAGTTGGCCTGCCATAAGGCAAGCAGACTTCCCCGTGTTCCGATTTTTATATGCTGTTTCATACCTGTCCCGTCAATGCCCGCAGCTTGCGCAACTGGAGGCTGAACATCCTGTGCAGGAAGATGCGCCTGCTGACCGGCTCATGGTTTCCCCACCGCTTCCTTTGGAGAGAAAACCGCAGGCAGACATCATTTTTTTCACATTGTTTCCCTTGCAGACCGGACATTCCGGTATATCATCCGAGCGGAAAATCAGACATTCAAAATTTTTGTTGCACTGATCACAGTGATATTCATAAATTGGCATTGCTTTACTCCTGTTCTGTGTTTCGTTTTTCGCCAGATTCCAAAACATGAATCTGTTAATATAGTTTTTCTTTGCCGGAAAAACAAGACAGAAATTCATATGACATGCAGTTTTTCCCGTCATAACGGCAGACATCGGTAGCCAGCCCTGTATGACTGGATTCCGGTTTGGATTTAAATACTATAATTTCAGTTTGTTAAAAAATTTGGACATAGCGTGAAATTCATATTTCATATTTTTCCGAAAAGAATTAAAATACAGCCTGTTCATCTGTCAATGAAGCAGCACTGTTTTTTTGTTGAAAAAAACACAGGCATTTTTTCATCCATGAAAGCGGTTTTATATGATATTTCATATTGTATTCAATTCGTTAAAAATGACATTGCCACTTTTTGCACAAAATCCGCATACTGATCCACAGAAACTTCCTTTCTGGCATATTTTTTCCGTTTCAGATACCATTCCTGCAGCATGGCTTTGATGACACCTGCGCTCATATCCGGATCAATCTTTTCAAACATGCCTGTGTTCTGCCCTTCCCGGATAATATCGGCAATCATTTTTTCAGTGGCCTCACTGTCTGCTATGACCATATCTCTCTGGGATTTGGACATATTTTTGGTTTCCATATAGGAAAAATAAAACCAGGGCTGCATGGCTTCGCTTAAATAAAGATGAACTCTGATCATCATTTCCAGTTTTTCAGAAGCATCAGCTTCGGGCCGGATATAACTTTTCACTGTGTGCAGGACAGTGGTGCGCAGGTGCTGCATCATCATGTTCAGCAAATCCTCTTTGCCGGAAAAATAGGCATAGAGTGCGCCGGTACTCAGACCGGTTTCTGCACTCAGATCCCGCATGCTCATGGCCTGAAATCCCTTGTCATTGCTGATTTTCAGAGCGGCACTGAATATTTTTTCCAGATTCCGTATTACGGTTTCCTCTTTTTTGATGCGTATGCTGCTCTGGTTTTGGGCGTAAATTTCCCGGCAGATGCCTTTCCGGGTGATTTTGATCTGTTTCTGAAACTGTGCGTAATTCATATTCTGTTCCGTATGAACCGGCAAAGGTCCGGGTTTTATGGCAAATTATTTTCAGAGATGGAAGAATGCCTGTGTTTTTTAACCACGAAATACACAAAATAAACGAAAAAAAAGGATTTGAAAGCAAATCCGTATGATATTTCTCCTGTTCCCGCATTTCCTGTCAATGCCGTTTACGTAAGCCTTTATTTTCGTGTATTCAAAAAACCGGATTTTTTCCGAAAAATCCGGTTTTTCTGAAAAGTTTATACCCGAAAATTTATGGAACATTACTTACGCTAATCCGACCTGTGACTTTATCGAAAACTCTCCCCGTATTTGGCAATCCATTGTTCAAACAGGGAAACCCGGAGCCGGTATTTTCCGGCTTCCTCTTCCTTTATAAAGCCGTAATCCAGCAGACGCACCACATCACTGCGGTTTGCGGATGTCTGTTTCTGCATGATTTCCATGACAGTGGTTTTGAGGGTTCCTGTGCAGAAATCCTTCCAGAACGTGGTCATAACCGCATTCCCCCGATCCAGAATTTTTTCCCTGCATACGGTTTCCAGATCCTCCGGCTTCATTTCCTTCCGGTTTTGGATATTGGCAATGTTGACGAGTTCAAAGCAGATATGCTGGAGCAATGCCGGGTGTCCGCAGGTGCGTTGCCAGATTTCTTCCACCGTTTCGGGAGGATAGATGAGATTGAATTCCTCATAGGGTTTGGTGATGAGTTTTTCCACTGCCTCTTTTTTCAGATAATCCACTTTTAAACGGTGCGCGTGGACAAAATAGCGACTAAAATCCGGTTCGCCCGGAAGATCCGCAAAAAGCAGCAGCCCGGTAAAAAGAAAAATTACCTGATTCTGATGCTGGGAAAAACTCCGCATGGCTTCGAGCAATCTTTGACCATCTTCGTTTTCTTTTTGCAGAAGTCTGTGGAAATTTTCATATTCATCCCATGCCAGAATGATTTTGCGATCTTCCTTCTGTGCCACAGTTTCAAAGAATGTCCGGAACTCCCGCCAGGATTCCAAAAGATTCTCCTGCGCTTTTTCCTCTTTTGAATCCCCTCTTGAGAGGGGCAGGGGTGTGTTTTCAGATGAATTTTCCCCTTTTGAATCCCCTCTTGAGAGGGTCAGGGGTGTGTTTTCAGATGAATTTTCCCTTTTTGAATCCCCTCTTGAGAGGGTCAGGGGTGTGTTTTCAGATGAATTTTCCCTT
>CAZHPS010000074.1:0-19191 GCA_964534335.1 uncultured Desulfobacterales bacterium | reverse complement strand
CGTGGTGATGATTTTCATGAAATCCGTATCCGAAGTTTTATTGATCATTATAATTTGACATTATCAGCATGAAAAGTCCCACTACCCAAAATTGGATCAGTATTACTTATTTGCCCGGTGTATCTGTACCGGAAATTATGTTATCCTGACGGCAATTCTGAAATCTTTCTCCTGTGAAAATTTTCAGAAAACCCATAATAAGCAGGCAAACAAAATTTTTCGTGTATTCAGAACACCCGTATTTTTTGGAAAAACCCGGATTTTTCCTGAAGGCAAACCTGTTTTTTTAATATCATTTTAAGAAAATATGTGCTATCCTGTTTTTGACAATAAAGAAACAGGGGGAACACTTCGGCGATTTCCACGCAGAGAACACATTGTTTTTTGCGGGAACAAAATTAAAACGGGTTCCCCTTATCTCAAAAAAGGAGTGTCATATGCTTCAGCTCAAAGAAAAATACATCTCGGCGGAAGAATATTTTGCAATGGAGGAAATTGCAGAATACAAAAGTGAATATTATCAGGGTGAAATATTTGCCATGTCCGGAGCTTCTATTCATCATAATCTGATTGTGTCCAATGTCATTACCGCACTGAACAACAGTCTGAGAGGCCGTGACTGTTTTGTTTTTCCGAGTGATGCAAGAATTGAGGTTGATCCGGCAATGCATTACACCTATCCTGATGTCACGGTTGTATGCGGCAAAATTGATTTCAGCACTGGCAGAAAAGACACAGTTGCCAATCCTCTGGTTATTTTTGAAATCCTGTCTGAATCCACAGCAGAGTATGACAGGGGCGCAAAATTAAGGGCATACCGTAAAATTCCATCTTTCCGGGAATATATCACTGTGGATCAGTATTCATACAAAGTTGAACATTATTACAAAAATGAATCCGGTTTTTGGGTGCTGGAAGAATTTGATCAGATTTCAGACTGTTTTACCATACATTCCCTGCATGTGGAAATTTGCCTGAAAGATGTTTATTACCAGTTAGACTTAAAGCTAATTATATGAAAATCATATTTATAATTATCTTACATATTTTCTTTATAGCAAAGTTATCATCTGCTGATATTGAATCTGCAAATACAGAATATTCTGTTTTATCAGATAACGGTCTGTACAAAGCTGTTTTGGGCCCGCTTTCATTTTTCGGAAACGGTGGGGTCGGGAAGGTATATTCAACTGCTGATGACAGACTCATATGGACATTTGACTGGTATTCACCCCGGTCGGAAATTGCAAATGACGGGCGGCACATGATAAGTTTCGGCAGATGGGCATCCGATAAAAAAAATTATTCCGATCTTGCAATAGCTTTTTATTACAAAAACAATCTGCTGAAAAGATATGAAGTTAAAGATCTGGTTAAAGATTTCAGCCGTATTGATCATACAGTAAGCCATTATACTTGGGAAGCTGTCAAATCTTCTCTGAAGATAGGTTTTTTCGATAATGGAAGATTTTACAGAATAGTCACCGTTGATAAAAATGTTTATGAATTTGAAATTATTACAGGTGAAATTAATAAAAACTTTATTGATGCCGAAGCAAAAAATTATTCCGATATTATATCTGAAGAAAAATATTTACATAATGAAACAGGTGTTTTTATTTATAATAAAACCGATTCTCTGAAAAAATTTGAAAAAGATTTTACAATTTCCGAAATCAGAGCTAAATCCGGACGGACTTATGGAATATATTTTGATGAAGAAGAATGGGAAGGTAAATTTACTCCGAAAAAAATTTTTCCGTTTCAATGCGTTGCGAGACTGATTTTTCCGATATATAAAAATGACTATGTTGCTGTCGGAATAAATTCCGAACAACTCCTTAATGAAATTGAAAAAATCGCCAATGTGCCTTTTATAAAGGAGCTTTTCAATAAATATCAGAATTCTCTGCTCAGATTAAGAGCCGCCGGTGACAGACTGCATTGGGATTCAGAAGAAGTAAATAACTGTAGCAAAATGTTGGAAAATATTCAACAAACATCATATGATATGAAATCGTGGATTAATTTTATTATTGATTTAACTGAGCATAAGACAATAAATTTTCTGCATCCCAAAGACAGCAATATATTTATAATAACATTTATAACCTTTAATGACATACATTTCAAAGATCAGGTGATGAAGATAAAAAAATTGAAAAATATTGATAATCTGCGTGAGATTTTATGTTATGAAAATTTTACAATAGTTGATGAATATGGCAATATTCAATTGTACCAGATAAAGTAAAAAGCCTAAGCCTGAAGCAAAGGTTAGTTTAGCGATTGACCTGTAGCCAAAAGGAAAAATAAATGCCTTCCCATGACCCAAACATCCAAATCGCAGTGTGGGCACTGACACCCAGGGGGGCGAGCCTTGCCCGCAATATTCAGGACTCTCTGTCTGATATTTCCCTTTTTCTTTCAGATTCACTCCGGGAAACCGGCATTTGTGCGACTTATTTCAACCGCCTGTCCGATGAAATCGCCCGCTGTTTCCATAATTATAACGGACATATCTTTATCATGTCCGCAGGCATTGCTGTCCGGATGATTGCGCCTTTGCTTCGGCATAAAACCACTGATCCGGCTGTGGTGGTCATGGATGAACTGGGACTTCATGCCATCAGCCTGATTTCCGGACATATTGGCGGTGCAAATGAACTGGCAAAAAAAATTGCGGAGATTACGGGCGCTGTTCCGGTTATCACCACTGCAACAGATATAAATAAGGTTCCGGCCATTGATCTCATTGCCAAAAATTTGGGACTGCATATTCAAAATCCTGCCGCGATTAAGCATGTCAGCATGGCCCTTCTGACCGGGAAAAAGATTTTTCTTCATGATCCCTTTGGGCTGCTTACAGACAAATTACCGGAATTCTGTATTTTTCATCCTGATGCAAATCATAAATATCCGCAGGATATGCCCGGTGTTTTTGCAGATGATCGGCTCATTGCACTGCCTGATCATGTGCTTATCCTGCGTCCCCCTTCTCTTGCAGCGGGAATGGGATGCAACCGGGGAACTGAAACAGCGGAGATGAAAAACCTTCTTGCGGAAACACTGAAAAAATACGATCTTTCCCTTCACAGTCTGCATACACTGGCAAGCGTTGATATAAAAAAAGACGAGGCCGGGCTGCTTGCCCTTGCAAAAGAACTGCACATTGATCCGGTTTTTTATGAACGGGAAAGCCTGAAACAGGTTCCGGGAATTGAGAATCCCTCGCAGATGGTGGAAAAACATATCGGTGTGCCAAGTGTATGCGAAGCAGCCGCAATTCTGGCCTCCGGAAACGGGGATTTGATTGTTCCCAAGCACAGCAGCAAAAATGTGACTGTTGCCATTGCAAGGAAAAAATATATGAAATCTGAAAAATAATCAGACAATAACCTTCTTGAAATTTTGCTTTTTTATGTCTTCGCGTCAGATTAAATCCCGGTAACAAAAAAAATTTTTTGCTGAAATATTTTTCAGATAGTGGGACTTTTTGTACTGATATTGCAGGGGCCTGTCCATGCAGTAATTTCAGCGGGCTGAAAACTGCTGACATACCGGTTTCAGTGTTCAGATTTCAGGTTTCAGTGCCGATCCGGTACTGACACCCGGAACCTGTCCCGGTATTCAAAAAAATTTCCGCTTCCATTATCAGTATGAAAAGTCCCACTATCATTTTTCATATCAAAATTCCGGAAACTGTAGCAGATCATTTGCTAATTTCAGACAGAAATAATTTTTCCGGTAAATTTTTGCTTGCATTCATCTGGCTGTCGGTTGTATAATCAACACTGTTCTCAGGAGTGATTTTTTTTATTATGACATGATGTTATGAAACTAGTCCAAAAATAAGTAACTTATCCGCTTTTACCATCATTTTGGAGAAGTCCGGGAAGCCGGCAGTTTCAATGCTTTCTGATTTGATTCTGTAACCGGAGGAATTTTTGAATATTAAAACAGATCAAAAAATAACCTGACAGTTAATCTGAAAGATAAATAATTTATTGAAGTTGCAGTTTTTATTTTTTCAAAATATCAGCAGCAGATCAGGTGGCCTAAATCACTGATTCAGTCTGATTTTGCAGCAAACTTGTGCCTGCATTCATTTGACTGCCGGTTGTATCATCAGTCCGGAGCATTGGGAGTGCTTTTAACATGACCATCCGACATATGGAAGAATACAGAGACCCGGAAATTTCCCGCAGTCTCATTGAACATATTCGCATACTCAGTCAGCGGAACATCCGCCTGATGGAAGTTTGCGGGACCCATACCATGTCCATTTTCCGCAATGGCATCCGCTCTGTTCTGCCGGAAACCGTCACCCTGCTTTCCGGCCCGGGCTGTCCGGTCTGCGTGACGGATCAGAGCGAAATTGATGCGTTTATCCGCATTGCAGGGATCGAAAATATGATTGTCACCACCTTCGGGGATCTGATGAGAGTGCCGGGAACCGGCTCTTCTCTGGAAAAAGAGCGGGCGCAGGGACGGGATATACGCATGGTGTATTCCACAATGGACGCGCTGCAAATTGCACAGAAACATCCGGAAAAAAAGGTTGTATTTCTGGGCGTGGGATTTGAAACCACAGCTCCCACCGTCGCGGCTGCCGTGCTTTCTGCCAAAGAAATGAATCTGGATAATTTTCTGGTCTTTTCCGCGCACAAAAAAGTAATTCCGGCTTTGTATGCTCTGGGAAAAATGGAGCAGATACGGGTGGACGGCTTTCTTCTTCCGGGGCATGTGTCAGTGATTATCGGAACTGACGCGTATCTGCCTTTTTTTGAAACACATCGCATTCCCTGCGTGATAGCCGGATTTGAACCTGCTGATATTCTGCAGGCCGTATTCCGGCTGATTTCCCAGATTGAAACCGATTCCCCCGCATTGGAAAATGCCTATCCCCGTGCTGTTACATCTCAGGGAAATACAAAGGCATTGGAAATCATGGACAGGGTTTTCGCACCTGCGGACGCGATCTGGCGGGGCATGGGAATGATACCCCAAAGCGGCATGAAATTCCGGAGTGAATTTGAACACTTTGATGCGCAGAAGGTGCTCAATATTGAAATGAAACCAGCAGCAGAACCCAAAGGCTGCGCGTGCGGTCTTGTGATAACAGGGCAGGTCATACCGCCGGACTGCCCTTTGTACAAAAGAAAATGCACACCCATGAACCCGGTCGGCCCCTGCATGGTTTCCAGCGAAGGAACCTGCGCTGCTTATTATCGGTATCATGCGGAATAATGGCGAATTGTGAATGGATGACTCAGAATTTGAAAATTCATAAAATTCAACTTCCCTTATTCCCATGCTCCGATTATTGAACTTGCCGAAATATGTGTGGGAATGCCTCCGTGAGCCTCCATCCCATTATAGGCAAATCGTCAGAGCTGTATTCCCACGCAGAGTGTGGGAATAAAAAAAGTTGATGTGGAAATAAATGGTTAGAAAGTATAACCCCTTTCATGATGAGGTAAAACTATGCAACTGTTTCCACCTATACCATTACGCAGAAGATTTGACAGCATAGCCACGAATGACACGAATCTGCACGAATTGCACAAAACATAAGTAAGGTTCCATAAACTTTTCAGAAAAACCGGATTTTTCGGAAAAATCCGGTTTTTTGAATACGCGAAAGTTTTCGTTGACCTACTTAATTTGTGCAATTCGTGGCTGCACCGTCAAATGTTCTAACTAATGGTATAACATAGAAAAACTGGGGAAAGAACATAAGGAGCAGGCCATGTTTGAGCAAAAACTGAATTTTTCCTTTGACGCCACACAGCGCATACTTAAACACATCGCGCAGATCGATCAGTTCAAAGGGAAGTGGGAGATTCTGGAACAGAAAGACAATATTTATCTCAGGGAACTTCGGAGGATTGCCACTATTCAAAGTGTCGGGTCATCCACACGGATAGAGGGATCTGTCATGACAGATGAGGAAATCAGACAGCTTTTTAATGATGTGAAGATTACCACGTTTGAGACACGCGATGAGCAGGAAGTGGCCGGTTACTGGGATGTGCTGCAACTCATTCACGATGAGATGCAGAATGTTCAGTTTTCTGAGAATATGCTGAAACAATTCCACAGTCTGCTGCTGAAATACAGCGACAGGGATACACGGCACCGTGGCGAGTACAAGACACTTCCCAATACGGTCACTGCCCGTTATCCTGATGGCACGACCCGGATTATCTTTGATCCAACGCCGCCCTGGCAGGTCAAAATGGAAATGGAACGGCTGGTGACGTGGACACAGGAGACATTTGCAGCCCATCAGATTCATCCCCTGCTGATTATTGGCCTGTTTGTCTATGAATTTCTGTCGATTCATCCTTTTCAGGATGGGAATGGCCGGCTTTCCCGACTGTTGACAACCATGCTGCTAATGCAGCATGAATACCATTTTGTCCAATATATTTCATTTGAACATATTATTGAGGATCGTAAGAAGCGCTATTATGAAGTTCTCATGGAGTGTCAGCACCGGCGGTCAGCGGAGTCGGCGGAGCGGATCGATGTCTGGATGGAATTTTTTCTGGAATGTCTTATCATTTTAATTCAACGGCTTGAACACAAATATGCCCACTATCAGCGGAACGGAATGTATCTCAATCCCCGGCAAAGACGTGTCCTTGCCGTCATTGAGAAAAGCCAGCCTGTGAAAATGATGGATATTCATGCACTTATCTCGGATGTGCCGATCAATACATTAAAAAAAGATGTGAAATATCTGGTTGAACACAGCCGCGTTGAGAAGATTGGGAACAGGCGGGGGACGATTTATCTTCTTCCTGATGCGCCCACACAGAAAACAATTTAATCGGAAATAAGGCAGAACAGGCTTCCGGACTGTTCATGAAACCCGGCACATGCCGGAAGCCTTTGTTACTCTTTTATTTCCGATAATGTTTATAAGCAGGGTTCCATATATTTTGTGGTATACTGAAACAATTTTGGGTATTGGGACTTTTCATGCTGATAAAATTATGCTATGGTGATCCCGTCTTTTCTCAGCATACCATTGTCAAAGGAGCAGGAAAATGATTACAGCAAGATGTCGCCGCTGCGGCAGTGAAAATATCCGCAAAACGGAACAGCACCGGCGGGACGCCAAAAGATTCACTGCAGAAACTGCAGGTTTTACAGCACACCGGCCATTAAAACCGGAGAACGGGAATCCCGTCTGAAAACCGCTGAAACTCTTCAGACGGAAAGAATCTCACAGCGCGGGATTGCACGCCCACTCCGGATGGGCAGGACAGCAGTCCGAAAAAATTTAAAAAAAGTCATTACTCCGGTTTCCGGGACAGTTCCTGTATCAGAAAAACGCCCCGTTTTGGAGCCGGATGAAATATGGTCTTACGCTGGAAAAAAGTCAGATCAGGTATGGATTTGGCCTGCCATGGAACGTCAGACGCGCCTTACTGCCGGAATCGCATTCAGAGACCGTTCAGCCGTAACATGCCTGAATTTATGGAAATCTCTTCATGCTGATTACCGCAGGCTGGCTGTCTGCTGCACAGATCGCCCGGAAAGTTATGCAGCCGTTCTTCCCCAAAAACGTCACAGGGCATCAGGAAAGGGAAGCGGGGAAACTTCGCACACTGAACGCTTCAACTGCACACTGCGTCAGAGATGCCTGAATTTGGTAAGAAAAACGCTTTCTTTCAGCCATGACGGGGATCTTCACAGAATCCGCATCCGAAGTTTTGTTGATCATTATAATAATTCGATATTATCGGAATTATCAGCATGAAAAGTCCCACTATCGGATTTGGAACTGATCCGGGGCAATGGACAGCAATGCCGCATTGTCTGTATCAAAAGTCAAATCCCCATTTGGAAAAACACATTTACCACAAACAGAAAGAGAGGCAAACAATGGCAGAAAGAAACGGATTGGTTACACTCAAAGGAAATCCTGTGACACTGACTGGAAATGAAGTGAAAGTCGGAGACAAGGCCCCGGATGCGGAACTGACAGCCAACAATCTGGCTCCGGTTAAAATTTCCGGCTATAAGGGAAAGGTCTGCATTATTTCCGCTGTTCCCTCACTGGATACGCCCATCTGCGATATGGAAACCCGGCGTTTCAATACAGAAGCCGACAAACTGGGAAAGGATGTTGCCATTCTTACCATCAGCATGGATCTTCCCTTTGCCCAGACACGGTGGTGCGGCGCGGCAGGAGTTGACAAAGTTGTGACGCTTTCCGATCATCGCAATGGTGAATTTGGAGAAAAATACGGGGTGCTGATCAAAGGACTGCGGCTGCTGGCGAGATCCCTGTTTGTTATTGATAAACAGGGTGTGATTCAGTATATCCAGATAGTTCCGGAAGTGGGTCAGGAACCAAATTATGATGCGGTTCTCAGCGCGGCGAGGAAACTCATCTGAAATTGTACAGGAGTGCCAAACTTTCAGTTTGGCACTCTTTAAAAATGGAAAAAAAATTTGTGCAGAAAACCGCTTTGCTTAATTTCTGCAATCCTCCGGATAGTATCAAATCGGTATTATCCGTTTTTTCTGGCTTCATTCCACAGCTTTTTGAATCCGTTCTGCTCCCGCTCCCGCAGCACTTCCCAGAGGATCAGATTCTTTTTGAAATATCCGGGATCATCGAGATGAAAATCCCGGATTTCCTCTGCCGTAAGCCGGTCTTTTATGGACAGATTCACAGGAAACTGCGCAATCTTGCGGACATAGCCCACCTGCACTTCCGGGCCGATGGAATAATTGATCCATTCCTCGGCTATCTGTTTCATCTGCGGATTGTCTTTGAGGGAAAACCCGATCATCCAGTTGTCCACCCATCCGGTGGTTCCCTCTTTGGGCTGTGCCATTTTCCAGATTTCCCCTTTTTTCGCGAGTTCCGGAATGGCAAAACCCCAGGCAGTGGCAAAGGCCAGTCCCTGCAAATCATCAGCCGTATCCACGCCTTTCCAGAAAATCTTTGCATTCTGCGCCAGTTTCTGCAGTTTTTCCCTGATCTCCGGAGTATTCATTTTGTCGTAATTAAAAATATCCTTTCTGCCAAATCCCGATGCCAGCCCGGCAAAATAGATGTTGGCATCATAATAATCTGAACTGACCGCATATTTTCCCGCATACCGGGGATCCCAGAAAATATTCCAACTGTCCGGAGCCTGTTTGAACACAGCAGTGTTGTAGGCCAGTCCGTAAGGGCCGTAGACAATGGGAACGCCGTAAACCGCACCGTTTTCGCTGATATAATCCGCATTCTGGAGTTCCGGTATAATATCTTTGTAATGGGGAATATGGGAAAGATTTACAGGCAGAACCAGTTTTTTCCCAATCAGTTGCCATAACCATGATTTGGGAATATTATGCGCGGGACTGATCAGATCAATTTCTTTTCCCCGGATACCGTCAAAAAATTCCTGGGGATCAGAAACATTTCTGACCGTGATTTTCAGATCCATGCCATGTTTTTCTTTCACCATTTTTTCAAAATTCTGCGTATATTCAGAATCCGCATACCCCTCCCAGCACAGAATTCTCAGTTCTTCGGCATATGCACAATGATGCAGAATCAGCCCGCACAGAAAAAGGGCATATCCAATCATTATGAACAGATGCTGAATCCATGCTCCGAATTTTTCCGCTATAGACAAGGTTTTCATATTTTCTCCTTAATTTTTATGTCCGGACAGTTCCGGATCATTTTTTTTCATCTGCAACAATTTGCTTGAGAAAAGACTGGTTTTTGTGATAGGATCAGAAACATGACAATTCCCTGATATTTCCATTTCCCCGGTCTCCTTCAGGGAGGAGACTTCACTTTACCGCTGTCCGGCATTTGTTGACAAAAAAGATCAATATCACAACCTACCCATGAATGCAACAAGGAGAGAAATATGAGGCACTGTTTCAGGCAACTGCTTGCAATGTTTTTGGGAATCACTGCCCTTTCAGTTCCGCTGCGCGCGGACGTCATTATGGACGGTTCCATGGGAACCGCAGGCTCTTTGCAGGGGCCTGCCTATGAAATACCTGCTGCATACGGCAGACAGGCAGGAGCAAACCTTTTCCACAGCTTTCAGACCTTTGACATACACAAAGGCGAATCTGCCACCTTCAGCGGGCCTTCCTCTGTGGAGCGGATTATCAGCCGGATTACAGGCGGAAATCTTTCCCATATAGACGGACTTCTGCGATCTGCGATTCCCAATGCAGATTTGTTTCTTCTCAATCCTTCGGGCTTTGTTTTCGGGCCAAATGCATCTCTGGACATTGGCGGTTCCTTTCATGTGAGTACCGCAGATTATCTCCGTATGGGAGACAGTGAGAAATTCTTCTCCCGGCCGGTTGAGAACGAAGTCCTGTCTGTGGCTCCGCCATCCGCGTTCGGTTTTCTGAAAGCGGAAAACAGCTCCATTGTGTTTGAAGGGGATGAAGTGACAGTTTTGGATGAAAACGGTGAATTTCGGGGACTGACGGTCAATGAGGGCAAAAACATCTCTGTTATCGGAGGGGACATTGAAATCAGAAGCGGGCTTTATTATGATTTTCTCATCCGTGATGAGGAGGGAAATCCCCTGTATTATATGGCAAAAGATGAAAATGGTGAGATCCTGTATGATGACAGCGGCAATCCCGTGTATGAAACAGATGAGGCGGGAAATCCCATACCTCTGACAATGAACCTGTATCCGGCAAGTCTCATCGCACCCGGCGGGCAGATTTTTCTGGCCGGAGCAACTTCAGCCGGTGAAATCGGAATGCAGGAATCCGGCGCAGATATTTCCTGTGAAACACTTGGGAATATATCCATATCTGACTGGGCCTGGCTGGATGTGAGTGCGCAAAGCGGCGGATCATTTGTCATCCGTGCAGGGCAGTTTTTTGTCAATGGCGGAGGACTGTATGCAGAAACAGAAAGCGGAGCAGGAAAAGGCATGGATATAAAGGCCGATTCCCTGCGCATTTCTGATGGCGGTCTTCTGAGTACAGATTCCTACGGCGCGGGTGATGGAGGGAATATTTCCATAAAAGTGGCAAAAGACGCTGTGATGACTGCGGAAAATTATTCTGATCTGGGCATTGTGATTTCCGCAAATGCCAGCGGCACAGAGGCAGATGCCGGAAATGGCGGCAGTATTGAAATTCAGGCAGAAAATATTGAGATCAGCAGCGGAGCCATTCTTGCGGCTGATTCCTATGGAAGCGGCAAAGGCGGGAATGTGAAGCTGGAAGCAGCGGATACGGTGAAAATATCCGGTGAAAATGAGGTATATATCAGTGCGGTCTTTGCCACAGCAGCCGGTAAGAAATCCGGCGCGGGACAGGGCGGAAATATTGAGATTTCAGCAGAAAATATGGAAATGTCTGACGGAGCCACTGTCGCGGCTATCAGTTCCGGCCCCGGAAACGGGGGCAATATATCGGTTCAGGTCAAAAATGGGATCCGTCTTTCCGGTGAGGACAGTCAGGGAATTGTGACAGCCATTGCCGCAGGCACGCAGGGGGAAATGGCAGACGCGGGACAAGGGGGAAATATCAGCCTGTCTGCCCAAAATCTGACAGTAAGTGACGGAGCGCAGATCAGTTCCACCTCTTTCGGTCCCGGACAGGGCGGCAGTATTTTTGCAGATGTGGCAGATACCATCAGTCTTTCAGGAGCTGGGACAGATTTTATCAGCGGCATTTTCAGCAATGCCCAGGGAGAAGAATATCCCGCAGGAAACGGAGGACTGATTGAAATCTATGCAAAAAATCTGAATATCTACAGTGGTGCACAAATCGGTTCCAACAGTTTCGGGCCGGGACATGGCGGAAAAATAAATGTAAATGTCAGCGATACTGCGGTATTGGAAGGTTTTGCGGGTGATGATCCGGAAACAGGCTTTTCCAGCGGCATTACGTCCAATGCAGAATCTCAGACAGACACAGCCGGAAACGGAGGTTCCATCACTCTGCAGGCCGGACAGATTGTCATGAAAGACAATTCTGCCATCGCGGCAAACACCAACGGCGCGGGGCTGGGCGGAAATGTGGCAGTCATTTCTTTCGGAGATATGCTCATGATGGGAAATTCTCTGGTGCAGACCGGCAGTTTCGGAGACGGGGACGCAGGAGATATTGAAATGAACGTATTTGGCAAAATGCAGATGAATGACAGTTATGTCACCACATCCGCCACAAAGGCTGACGGGGGCAATATTGCTCTTTCCACTCCTGTGTATCTCCGTATGAACAGCAGCGATATTACCACCAGCGTGAGTGCTGAAAACGGTGATGGCGGAAATATCCGTCTGAACACGGAGTTCATTGTTATGGATTACAGCCGGATCATTGCCCGTGCTGTGGGCGGAGACGGGGGAAATATTGATATTTTCACAACCGGCATTTTCCGTTTTGCCCCGGAATCTGAAAGCCCCATTGATGCCTCTTCCCAACTGGGCGTGGATGGCATTGTGACTGTAAACTCGCCTGAAACCGACATCAGCGGCAGTCTGCTGGTTCTGCCCTCCTCTTTTTCCGATCCAATGCAGTGGATGAGTACGCCGTGCGCGGCAAGAAGCGGCGCGGATGTCAGCCATTTTGTATTTTTGGGACAGGAGGCAGTTCCTTCTCCATTGGATGACTTGCTTTACAGTCCCCTGATTTTTTCTGAGAAACAAAACTGATTTGATTCAGGGGAGTGCCAAACTGAAAGTTTGGCTGTTTAAGCAGGCAAACAAAAATTTTCGTGTATTCAAAAAACCGGATTTTTCCAAAAAATCCGGTTTTTCTGAAAATTTTATGCCCGAAAATTTATGGAACCTTACTTATTGCAAAGAAAAGGGGCAGTGTGTCAAATCCGTTGAACCAGGCCTGACACCGGTGCCGAAAAAATCCATAAAGATTGAAATTATACCATTGCTCATAAGATTTGACAGTACAGCCACGAATGACACGAATCTGCACGAATTGCACAAAACATAATTCGTGTAATTCGTGCAATTCGTGGCTGCACTATCAAATGTTCTAAGTAATTGTATATTATATAAAAAATTGAAAAACAAACCGGAATCCCGAAAGGGATGATATTATCAGGCTATTTTACCCAATATCAGAAAAGGAGGCAGTTATGAAGAAACAGACAAAAACATGCAGGATTTGTTTCATTGTCAGTATGCTGGTTCTGTGGGGAATATTCTGTTTTCCCCGGTTCGGATGGACTGTGAGCATTCTGTCTGAAGATTTTGAAGGCGGAAGTCTTCCCTCAGGATGGACCGCATACGCAGCAGGTAACTGGGTGGTGCAGAATATTGAAAATTATACAGAGGGAAGCGGTTACTGTATTCAAAACATGGGACCGATCGTATCAGCCGATACCCTGCAACTTCCTGTAACTGACTTTTCAAATCATTCTTCTGTTTACCTTTCTTTCAGCACCTATTTTTATCAAATGGGGGCAAATAAAACCATAGGCATCGAAGTAAGTACGGATGGCGGAAGTTCATGGATGCCCACCGAATGGGAGCAGAGTGGCTCCTCTTATATGGGAACGGAAGCAGTGGAACTTTCTTCCTGGCTTGCCGGACAGTCAACCGGAACCGTCAGATTTGTCTTTGCAGACAATGACGGTGTTCCGGACAGCGGAAGCATATGGCAGATTGATGATGTAAGTCTGGAAGCTGCTGCCGCACCCGGAAATACCATATCCGGTATTGTGTGGGACGGAACACAGGGGATACAGGGTGCAGTTGTTGAGGCATATAACTGGGAAAATCCTGAGGGAATGAACTACTTCTCTGCAGAAATTGATGCATCCGGAAATTATTCCCTGCAGGTATATGACGGGGACTGGGAGGTTGGAATCATTCTTCCCAATGCCACATGGATAACACCGCAGCCCCAGACAGTGACACTGGGCGGAGCCATCATTTCCCTAGAAGTCAGTTTCCTTCTTAACCAAAGCCCTGACGGTTTTGTCAGCGGTCAGATTTTGTCGACTGCCGGAACTGCCATCACCAGCGCTCAATCCCCCAATTACGGTGTGTATATAGATGCAGTCAATATAGAAAACGGTTACTGGTATTCCGCGAATCCGGATAATCAGGGAAATTACAGCATTCCCCTGATGTCAGGGATTTATGATATTTTTGTATGGGTGGATCCCGGCATATATCCGGATTATACCGCTCCCATTATAAATGAACCGGTCAGTCTGACTTTGGGAACAGTTTCCCGGAACATTCAACTGCTTTCAGAAAACTGCAAAATTGCAGGATCGGTCAAAGTAAGTGAGACCGGCATTCCCGGAGTTTTTGTGGATATCTGGAATGAATACGGAGACTGGCGTTATGAAATTACAGATCAGAACGGTTATTTTGAAGTACCTGTCTATCCCGGAACTTGGTATGTATCTCCTTTTACATGGGGAACAGACACCGTTATGTTCACCGGTCAGCCAAAGGAAGTGACTGTGGCATCGGGACAGACTCTCACTGCTGATTTTAACATGACACAGGCTTCCCAGCCCATCAAAGGCATAATCAAAAGTGAAAGCGGTGCTGTGCTGACAACACTTGCTGCATGGGTATATGCCCGCGAGGAGGGTTCCCCGAATCCCATTGCTGAAACTTGGGTGGAAAACGGGGAATTCTCTCTCAATGTTCCGCCGGGAGATTACAAAGTCGGGCTGTATCTCTGGCCGGACTCCGGATACAGTTTTGATCCGTTCTCAGATGAGCAGAGCATTACGCAGGCCAGATCAAAACGGATAGCAGCAGAAACCAGCACAACTGCGGGAGCAGCCATTCTGGAACTTTCCGGTCAGGAAAAATCCCTTGCCCCACCCTCCGGCAAAGACAAACGCTCCGGAGAACAGATTGTATTCACACTTAAAAGCAATACAAAGAAAATACAGGGTTTTTTCAAAAATTCCGATGGAACAGCCGCCATCACCGGCATTTCCGGATATGTGTTTGCAGACCGTGTGCTTCAGAGCGGAGAGACCGGCATCAGCAGTCTTGTCTGGTATATGGCGGAAATCAATTCACAAACCGGCGGATTTGAAATACCGGTTTCAGCCGGCACATGGGCACTGAGTTATTGCCTTTTTTCCGTACCCGATAATTTTCCATACAGGGAACTCACAGAACCTATTATTGTGACAGTGGCAGAAGCGGATCAGACAAAGACGCAGGACATTGAGCTGCCTCCTCTGGGAAGCGGTCAGCTTTGCGGAACCGTGTATTATCCGGATGGCACAACTCCGGCTCCCAATGTCATTGTCTGGCTCCGCAGCAGTGAAGTGGATATAAAAGACCGCAATTTTATGGAATATCAGACACGCAGTGATGAAACAGGAAAATTCTGTTTTTCCCTCCCCAGTGATATTTCCCAGTCACTGGCTGTGGGCATGGCTGTGAAACCCATGGATTGGACTAAGCCGGGAAGAGCCGTAAGCCGGGCCAGCGGAGGTTCCAGTCAGAGAATTTCCTGGCCGAGGAAAAAACGCACAGGTGATTTGGAACTGACCCTGCGTGAAACCAATATGGAAATAAAAGGCCGGGTACTGCGTCCGGGCGGAACAGAAGCGGCCGCGGGAGCCTTTGTCTATGCCTACAGTGCAGACGGACAGAAAAGTGATGCCATAGCCAATGCAGACGGCAGTTTCACTCTGGAGGCTGCCCGTGCAGAAAGCAGCAGGGGAAATATCTGGCGGATTGGAACGATTTCCAGAAATCAGGATGGCAAATATTCCCGGACAAAGGAAATTCTCTGCAATACGTCGTCTGATACAGCACAATCTGTCTTTGCAGTCGGAGACATGGTGCTGGGCAGCGGCAAAATCATGATGGATTCTGTCACCCACACCTTCCTGCCGAACAAAGGCTGGAGTCATACACTGGCTGACGGAACCGGCATACAGATACCGGACGGAGCCATTCCGGCTGATGCCGGAAAGGAAGTGAAAATATCTGTTGAACCCCTGGTCAGGGATCTGCCGAATACCACTGAAGACCGGGTAGTGGGATATGGATATGGAATTACGCTGAGAGAAAAGGAAAACGGCAGGGAAATTGTGAAGAAATTCAGCAAAAATGTCACCATTATCCTTCGTTACACAGATGAACTGCTCACAGAACTCGGCATCAGGGAAGCGGATTTGCGGCCTGCGTATTTCCTGAATGCATCCCGTTCATGGAAACCGCTGAAAAATTTCACCATTGACAGGGAGGCCAACAAAATCTCTTTCCGCACGGATCATTTTTCCACATGGGCTTTGGTGGCAAGAAACAGTTTTCTGGAGCCGGGCAATGTAAACGGGAGCAATGAAACAGACGATGGTGTTACTCTGAGTGATGTTACCCTCAGTGATGCGATTCTGTCTCTTCAGATTTGCACAGGTACTGCAATTCCGGAGGGCGTGCAGATTTTCCGGGAAGCCGCTGTGAACGGCGATTCGAAAATCGGCCCGGAAGAGGCGGTTTACATTCTGCAGAAAGTGGCAAATCTCCGCTGATCGTAAATTTCTGACAAACCCTGCGGTTAAAGCAGGGTTTGTCAATTCCTTTAATTTTTACACTTTTGGCAAATCCCATGCCACAGGCGGCGGTTTGGGACGGCTTTTCTCCTCTTTCGGTTTTTCCATCCTGTGTTCAGTTGCAGGCACAGCATCCCCGGAAACCGGCACATTCATGGTATCCATCACCTTTTGAGCGGCAGCGATAAAACCGGCCACATTGGACAGATCCGTGGGAATGATCATGCTGTTGTTCTTTTGTGCAAGATTCCCGAATTCTTTGATATACTGCTCTGCCAGCCGCAGGTTGACGGCCTCTTTTCCGCCTGTTTTGGTAATGGACTGGGATATCCTCTCAATTCCCCTGGCGGTGGCCTCGGCCACCCGTTCGATTTCCTGTGCGCGTCCTTCAGCCTCATTGATCCGCTTCTGTTTTTCCCCTTCGGATTCCGCAATCATGGCCTGACGCCGACCTTCTGCCCGGTTGATTTCAGACTGGCGGTTGCCTTCGGATTCCGCAATTTCAGCGCGTTTGCTCCGTTCCGCGCGCATCTGTTTTTCCATAGCCTCAATGATATTTTTGGGAGGTTCAATATCCTTGACTTCGTAACGGGTCACCTTCACGCCCCAGGGATCACTGGCATCATCCACAGATTTGACCACTCTGGAGTTGATGATTTCCCTTGCCTCAAAGGTATTATCCAGCTCAATGGTTCCGAAAATGCTGCGCATGGTGGTCTGGGCAAGCTGCACAGCCGCATATTTGTAATCCTCAATGCCATAGCAGGATTTCTGGGCATCCACCACCTGCATGTAAAGAATGCCGTCCACACCCACCGAGACGTTGTCTTTGGTGATGCAGCTCTGCTTGGGCACATCCACAGCCTCCTCTTTCAGGCTGCGTTTGTATGCCACCCTGTCCATAAAGGGAATCAGGATATGAAATCCTGCATCCAGAGTGCGGCTGTATTTGCCAAGCCGTTCCACCACAAAAGCCACCCTCTGGGGAACAATCCGCACGGTCTTGAAAAAGGTAATGATGACAAAAAGAGCAATTCCAATGGCAATAATCTCATACATGCTGTACCTCCTCTGCGTTAATGGGTTCCACAAAAAGAATAATGCTTTCCTTTTTTGCAATCCGTACATATTTTCCTTTTTCCAGCATATCATCTGAAAAAGTTTCAGCTTTCCATAGTGCGCCCTTAAAAATGACCCTGCCCGGTTTTCCTTTTGAAACCGGTTCCTCCACAATGGCTGTTTTGCCTGCGAATTCTTCCGTGAGATCCGGGCCGCAGTCTTCAGGAGAGGGATTGAAACGCCGCCGCAGAGCGACCAGAGCGACAATGGATGTAACTGTGAAGATGGCAACCTGAAAGGGAACACTGATATTGAAGAAATAACAGGCTGCTGCTGCCACCCACGCACCCGCGCCAAAAAAAATAATAATCAGACCGGGAAGGACGAATTCTGCAATTACGCAGAACAGCCCAATGAGAAACCACACGGTTGTTGCATTAAAAACCCATTGTGAAGTCATATCAGCCTCCTGCACATAAAAATGATTTTGGTGTTGCTTTATCAGAAGAATTGAGTGCTTTGCCAATTTTGAATCTGTGAGTAAATATTTTAATGGCATTGTGGTCAGATTAAGGCAGCAGCTTCATCAAAAACAAACCTCAATGCTCCGAAAAGTCTGTTAGGATCCGTAACAGTAAAACTGTCTGTATTTTTTGTAAAACCTTCCTCTGTCAGTTTTCCGAATTCCCACAGTTTGCCATCTGTGACTATCCCGTAAACAGGTTTTTCAGAATTGTTGTTAAGGTATCTGGCTGCGATAAGTTCTGACAGACATTGCGCCCAGCTCTGTTCAAAATCGTTTTTCTTTGCCTCGGCAACAATAAGCAGGGGAAATTCCAGCATGGTTTTTCCCAGTTCTGATTTTTTTGAAACAATGTAATCCGGCGTGCCGCTCAGTTTGTCATCATATGCAATTGCTTTCTGAACCCACAGGGAAATTTTTTTGTATACTGAAACAATTTTGGTTTTCTTTGGCACGGAAATTGCCTATGCGCCAAAACAGTTTTTTTCAGCCCATCTGCGGGGTTTTTCAGGCCAAAAACGGATGATTTTTCCCGGCCGGAGTGTCAGGCAAAAAACATGCCAAATAAAACCAAAATTGGATCAGTATAATAATTTTTGTACATTTCCCTTAATACAGGAAAAATAATGATTTAACATCTGGCTGCCTCAGAGGAAAAAATATCCATATTCTCCCGGTTAAACTCAAATTCTTCGATAAAAGCCTCCGGTATGTTATGCTTTTTTACAGCAATAAAATTGCTTTCCTGATATTTTATTCTGTACTCAGCCTGAACTTGGGAAATTGTTTTGTAATCACTGAATGCCATAGCTTTTGACTCCTGTTTCAGTTTAATGGTGAAATTTTGGCAATAATGAGTTTGATGCCTGAAACACGACTGCTTTCTTCTTATTTTAACAATGAATTAAGCGGCAACGGCAGACATCGGCCTGAATAAAGGATCAGACTTCTGCTGTTTCCATTTTTCTGCTGATTTCCATTGTCTTAACGCTTACTGTGCAGACCCGTTTCAGCAAATCAGTCACCTGCTCTTTATAATCTGCAAATCTGTAAGTGTCAAATTTTTCCGCAAGGGTTTCATCTTTTGTTT
>CAZHPS010000073.1:12609-19207 GCA_964534335.1 uncultured Desulfobacterales bacterium | reverse complement strand
GCGAACTCCTGAATTTTGGGAAGATCGCAGTATGATTTTTACCGGAGTATTGTTAAAGAGCAATCTTAAAAATGTGTTAAGATTACAACAAACATTACCACACAAATCGTAGCGGAAAAGTAAATCTGCATTTACTTCATTCCACTACGATCCATAACTGCTAATTATTCTCCTTTGAACACATAGACCTTGATTCCATTTCTTTCTGTGGTTTTAACACCTTGAAATGAATTAAAATTTATAGGGTTACCATTCATCACAGACTGATAAAACTGCTCTAACCAACGGTTATCTTCCTGACCAGCTTTTAGGAAATAGCGGTGATTCACACCTATTTCGCTGACATCGACATACTTGGCATTTCCGGCTAACGGTATCGGTTTACCTGATATAGTAGTAGCCTTTTCTTCACCAAGTTGTCCAAGTCTTTTTTCTTTCTGAAGTTTTGCTGATGCGCTGAGAACGCTGTCTCCATCATTGAGAGTAATATAAAGGTTGTCAGTAAAACCAATTTTACTAACCCATTTGTCATGCTTTTTAGCATCGGCATCGGCTGAATTCAAAATTATTGTGTCGAAGAGTCCCTTGTCCAATTTTCCCTTCACATAAGACTCCATAAATTTTCCAAAAACAATATTTCCCATGCTATGAACCAGCATAGTCGTTTTGATGTTTTTGAATTCATCTTTATGAGAATTTTTATACTGTTGAAAATATTCCAAGGCTTTTCCTAAATCCGGTGCTGCTGCTTCGGCTTCTTCTTTCGGATAACCCAATTTCCCTTTATAAGATGGGAACCAATGGAACATCAGAACAACAGCGGTATATTCTTTTTCAAGAGCAGGAATTACCTCTTGAAGCGATTTGTTAGGCTCTTTTCCGCGCCCATGCACATAAAAGATGAAATTGTCGGCTTTGCGTGAATCAATATCTTCCTTAATCAACTGAGCAATATCACCGCCATCCTTTGACAAGTTTGCTACCTGATACTGGGTTCCATCGTTGGTAATTAACGATGTGCCACTAGAAGAAGTGGCATAAGCAGAAAACCCAAGAGATAAAAATCCAAATACAAAAAACAATCTGGTCATGATTTCCATTTAATCCTCCTACGAACTCTTAAAATTAATCGAGAAATAAGAAGTCTAACCATTGATTATCAGGTCATTTTGCCCTGATAACACCCAAAAACGCCACTTATCAGGGAAAATCTGTCCTGGCAAATTCTTCCTTTTTCAACTGCTCTGTCTTATCCAAATGAATAAAATATATTTTATAAGGCTGATTATGTCAAGCACAAAAAATAAAGCCTGCTAAGCAATGGACGGGTGCTCTACGTGATGCGGCTTCACCATTACGCAATCCATACAGAATGCTCATACTGCGACCGGATTAAGAGATTTATCCGGTTTTTATGATATGTAGGAATAAAATGAATTTCAGGAAATTTCAACCATCTGATTCGGCAAATGAAAAATGGTACTACTGCATTGTTTCACCTAAAATTGTGGCTGTATTCCGAAGTAATGTCAGGATGTCGGATTACGCTGTCGCTAATCCGACCTGCAATTTTAAGTGAAATGAAGCACTACATGATCACGATGAATTTTATAGGATTACAAACTGAATTTTTTAAAAAAATTAAGTTTGTTAATCAGTCAGCTATTCTATAAAAAATTAAATTGCTTATGCAGTGATTTGTCAACTTTGATTTTTATGCGTTGAAGTGTACAGAAAAACCGGATTTTTTGGAAAAATCCGGTTTTTTCACTCACAGATTCAAGGCAGACAGAATAGCAGTCTTTTATTTGTCATTTTGCAAGAATCACTGTGGCATCCACTGCCACAGGTTTGCCTTCACTGATGATAAGCGGATTGATGTCAATTTCACTGATTTGGGGAAAGGCCAGCCCCAGCCGTCCCAGATTGACCAGAATCTGCGCGATGGCATTCCGATCCGCTGGTTCTGCCCCGCGAAAACCATCGAGCATCTGACGGGATTTCAGTCTGCCAATCAATTCCAGTGCTTCGTCATGGGTAATGGGCGCGGATGCAAAAACCACATCTTTGAGCACTTCTGCCATAATTCCGCCCAGTCCGAACATGACGCAGGGGCCAAACTGTGGATCCCGCACCAGTCCTGCAATGAGTTCCACACCGCTTTCCACCTGTTTCTGCAGCAGAATCTTTCCTGTATCCCCAACTTTCTCACGCAGGGATTTGAAATGTTTTTTCACACCTGCCTCTGTGCTGATCCACAGCCGCACCAGCCCGGATTCAGTTTTATGCACCTGACCCGGAACCAGTCCTTTCATAACCAGCGGCCCGCGTATTTCCGAAAGCAGGTTCACTGCTTCTTCAGTACTGGTTACAATCTGTTCCATTACTGTGGGAATGCCGCACCCGGACAGAATCTGCTTGGACAGGTGCTCATCCAGCACACCGCTTTCTTTACTCAGAAGAGCATTGGCCGTATCAGATACGGAAAAAGAATCTGAAATCACTTCTTTGGCAAGTCCGGAATCCATGATGCGTTTGCGAGCGAAAACCGCATTCATGCACTCCACTGCCCTGCCGATTTCCCGGAAAATGGGAATACCCATCGTCCGTGTTTTTGTCTGAAACTCTGTGACTTCATCACGTTTGCCGATAACCCAGCAGAAAACCGGTTTGCCTGCAATACGGGCTTCTGCCGCGAGATCGGAAAGATCGACATTCAGAGCAAATCCGCCTACAAAGATATGGAGAAAAATGGCATCCACGCCCGGATCTGCACAGGCTGCACGGAAGGCCGTGCCATATGCCTTTTCCGCTCCGTGCTGCTCGACAGCAGGCCAGATGTCAATGGGATTGGAGGGTTTCATCCATTCCGGAAACACGGTTTTCATGGCAGTCAGGGATTCTTCTGAAAGTTCTGCCAGTTCCAGTCCGGTTTCATGAATAAAATCCGCAGATACAATTCCTGCGCCCCCGCTGTAGGTCAGTATTGCGATCCTTCCCCGGTCTGAACCTTCCACATGGGGATAGAGTGCCAGAGTTCTGCACAGATCCGTCATCTGATCAAAATCTTTGGCTTCAGTGACACCCACCTGGACCAGCGCACCGCTGATCACAGATTTGTCTCCGGCCATGCTCGCGGTATGACTCATGGCCGCAGCCGCGCCTTTGGGACTTTTGCCGCCTTTGAGAACCACTATGGGTTTGCGGGAGGATCGGCAGATTTCCATAAACCGTCTGCCGTCAGGAATGGCCTCCAGATACAGACCAATGGCATCGGTTTCCAAATCTTTGATCAGGTATTCCAGCAGTTCGCATTCATCCACATCCACTTTGTTGCCCACCGAGCAGACCTTGCTGATGCCCATAGTTCCGTGACTCATGCGGTCAATGAGAAACGCGCCGGACAGCATACCGCTCTGCACAATAAGAGAAACATTGCCGGAAAAAAAATTTTCCCATATTGTGGGCGATACAAAGGAAAATACGTAACGGTTGACAGCGTCCACCAGTCCCATGCAGTTAGGCCCCCAGAGCCTTATGCCGCTTTCCTCTGCAATGCGTTTCAGTTCCCCCTGCATGGCACGGCCTTCATCCCCGCTTTCGGCAAATCCTCCGGATTCGATCATCACGCCCCGGATGCCGCGTGCAGCACAGTCCCGGATAATCTGCGGAACCAGTTTGCCCGGCACAAACACAATGGCAAGATCCACAGGATCAGGAACCTGTGCCACAGAGGGATAGCATTTGACACCGTCAATTTCCGGATAACGGGGATTGACCGGGTAAATGCCCCCTTTGTATCCGGTGACAAGATTTTTCAGTATGGCATAACCGCCTTTTTTGGGGTTTGCCGTGGCCCCAATCAGGGCAATTCCTTCAGGATTGAAAAAGAAATTCATGAGTTTGTTTCCTTTAAAAAAGCAAAATTTTTTCCTTTGTTTTCATATGCCATTCATATCATAAAATCTCTGAAAAGCAAGTTTTTTTGCGGTTCCGGTTTCCTGTTCCCCAAAAGATTTGTCTCCAACTGTTCCAAAACAGTCACGGAATATCTGAAAAACATAAAAAAACTTGCTTTTGGCAGATGAAATAAGGTAAAAAGAAATGCAGGCAAGGTTCCATAAGTCTGCATATATAAAATTTTCAGGAAACCAGGTTTTTCCGGGAAACCTGAATTTTATGGTGTGCGAAAACTTTCGCTGACTTACTTATTATCACCAAAAAGCAGATGAGCCCGGCTCTTTTCAGCCCGCCCCATTATCTGTTTTTTTTTGTTTAATATCAAATTATTAAACAGATTTATTTTTTGGGGGGAACCTGCCTCATCATCCAACATTCAAAGAGATTTGGAAAATAAAAAATGAATATGAAAAAAATTATTCTGGACATTCTCAAAGAGAGCGTGTCTGTAAAAGAGCAGTTCATCACTTCCCATGCAGATCAAATTCTGCAGGCTGCGGATCGCACAGCAGCGTGTCTGGCATCGGGACATAAGATTCTGATTTTCGGCAACGGCGGCAGTGCGGCTGACGCGCAGCATATCGCGGCAGAATTTGTCAACCGTTTCCGGATTGAACGCCCCCCGCTCGCGGCCATTGCCCTGACTACGGATACATCCATTATCACCAGCATCGGGAATGATTACCATTTTGATGAAATTTTTGACAAACAGGTGCGGGCCATTGGTCTCAGGGATGATATCGCTTTGGGAATCAGCACCAGCGGCAATTCCCCCAATGTGGTAATGGCAATGAAAACAGCCAGAGAAATGGGATTGCAGACCATTGCACTGACCGGCAGAGGCGGCGGAAAACTTGCAGAATTTGCTAATATGCTTTTTGCTGTGGATTCAAAGGTTACGGCCAGAATACAGGAAACCCATATCACTCTGGGCCATATCCTCTGCGAACTAACTGACCGAATTCTTTTTCCGTCTGCATTCCGTGAATGAATCATTGCTGTTATACACAGCACTGAAATGATTCAGAGAAGACTGCCGGACTTTCAGTTCGGCACTTCTGACTGTCTTAACCGGACCGCAATGCCCCCTTTGCAGACGCATTGGATAAAACACACTGATTTCAAAAATTAAATTTCATACCAAACGCAGATGAAACCGGATTTCACATGATGAAACCGGATAAATCTCTTACTCCGGTCACAGTATGAGCGCTCCGTATGGATTGAAAATTGAGTATGCCCCATCATTTTACAAACCTCATCCATGATTTTTTCTGTTTTTTGCGCTTGACATAGGCTGCCTTACAGGATATAATTTTCGTAACAGAGAAATATTGAGAAAGGGAAAATTTGTCAGGACAAACTTTCTCTGATAATGGCGGTTTTTGGCAGTTATCAGGGAAAGTTCCCTGATATTGTGTTATCACGGGAATCTTCCCTGATAATGGCGGTTTTTGGCAGTTATCAGGGAAAGTTCCCTGATATTGTGTTATCACGGGAATCTTCCCTGATAATGGCGGTTTTTGGCAGTTATCAGGGAAAAGTTCCTGATAATCAATGGTTATTTTTAGTCTATACAGCAGCCCTTTCAAGGTGAGTCACAGGCCGGTCAGCGCAACTCCTTAATGTCCGGCGGTTTTTGCAGCAGGCCGTAACAGCCACCGGCAGACAACATCAAAAAAGGCTGTCTGTAACAACCTGATGTTAAAGGCTTATTTTTCACACCTTGAAAGAGCTGGTCTATACAGTAAAAGTGGATCATTAAAAATTTTAACAAACAGGGAGATAATAATGAGAAATAATTGTATTTCAATCAGATTAAACTCTTTATTGAAATTGGGAATGATCAAAAAATCGAATTGTGCGTGGGAAAAATATTTCTTGATAATTTTAATTATTTTTACATCTCTTGGCAGTTCGTGTGATTTTGATCATAAAGTAGAAGCCGGATTGGATCAGAAAACTCGTCAACTTATGGAAAGATTAATTGGAGAACTCGGTCGCCAGCCAGAGTTGTGGCAGAACACATTGACAACTTCTATAAGAGAACTAGGTGATGTTGCAACGAAGGCAGCGAAAGACATATTAAGCGAGCTACAGACAGTTTATACATCGGCAGTTCAGAATACCCAGAGTGCGTCTTTCTGCTCTGCGGAATATATAGGAATACGTGTAAAACAGAATGTTGAAAGTATTCTGCATAGATTGGATAAGAGTTTTCCGAAACCCTCTGTTTTCCCTGTTATCTGTCTTGTAAATATTGACAAAATAACACCAGGTAAGACGCAGTACATAAAATACTCCGGTTTTGACTTCTATGAGTTCAGAAAGGACGGTAATTTTACAGTAGATCTAGAGCATAACGGACGGGTGAAGCTTGAAAACATTGGCACAGTATCGGTGACAACAAATTATCAACTTGCTGTTGATATTCAGTCGCAAACTTTTTCTGATGTTGATTACACTATGGGGCCACAACTCGTACTTAAATGGAAAAATGGCAAAATAGAAGGGAAGTCTCAACTTCCTATCATTAAACAAGAATCAATCCTCACTATTCCTCCTCGCGCAAAAGGTGTGATAGGCGTTGGAATGAGCAATGGTTTATTTGTCCGTGATACGTTAACCAGTGGGTGGC
>CAZHPS010000073.1:0-12509 GCA_964534335.1 uncultured Desulfobacterales bacterium | reverse complement strand
TGCTATCACCGTTATGCCGGATGGGAGAATTCTTGGCGTTGGAATGAGCAATGGTTTATTTGTCCGTGATACGTTAACCAGTGGGTGGCAACCTATACCAGATAGTGGGAATGTTATTGCTATCACCGTTATGCCGGATGGGAGAATTCTTGGCGTTGGAATGAGCAATGGTCTATTTGTCCGTGATACGTTAACCAGTGGGTGGCAACCTATACCAGATAGTGAAAATGTTATTGCCATTACAACCCGATAGACTATGTATGATTATGATCATTCTCTATAAATTGGAGACGAGTTTTTATGGAATGAACAGTGTCGTGACCTACATCGGGGTAATGTTGCAATTATCTGTTTCCATATTTCTTACTAATTGTGCAGATATTTCAGATGCCGTTAACGAAGGTAGGTCACGGTCAACGATTTTTTACATTTATAGGATGGCTAACAATGCGCATGAACGGCGACCAGGAAGGGCGGGCGAGAAAAATGGTTGCCGAAACTCAAGGTTTGGTAGCGCCCGCCCATCTTGGAGCATTATACGCGGGCGTTATACTTTTCAACAATGAGGGAGAAATATTAGAGAGATGAAAAGAGTTATTCTATGAAGATATATTTGGATGCCTGCTGTCTGAACCGACCTTTTGATGAACAGAACCAGCAGAGAATTCATTTGGAAGCCGAATCAATACTTATCATTCTTAATCATTTTTATAATCATGAATGGGAATGGATAGGAAGTGAAGCTCTTGAAATTGAACTTGAAAACACTCCGAATATTGAAAAAAGATATTCTCTGCTGAAACTGGCTGCCTGTGCTCATAAGCTGATTGAGATTCGTGACCGCGAACTGGACAGAGCGAAACAGCTTGAGGAAATCGGATTTAAGCCTTTTGACGCAATGCACATTTCATGTGCGGAAAGCGGAAAAGCTGATATTCTTTTTACCACAGATGATAAATTTCTCAAAACGGCCTTGAAAATGAATGATAAACTTAATGTCAGAGTGGCAAATCCTCTGCTGTGGCTGACGGAGATATTATTAAATGAGAATAGAACCGACAAATCTGTATCTGATTCGTCAGATGGGTATTGAAGTACTGATTCGGGAATTGGGTCCGACAGCTATGATACGTTTTTTACAGCAATATCAGACAGGTGAAGGTGATTATACAAAAGAACGGCATCAGTGGCTTGACAGGATAACTCTCGAAGATATTGCAAAAGAAGCCCATCTGAAAAGAACATCCAAAAGAAAAAAAATATAAGACGCATAACCAAGTCGGTCAAGCGGACAGCCTATCGGGCTGCCGCTTACCTTGCTGTTGTCAGGCATAAGGCATTGATATTTTTCCGCAAAAAAAGGTTGAAAAAGAGGCCGGAATATGGTAAGCGGAACTCCGTGACCCGTTCCGCTGTCTGTCTGCCATGATGCTTTTTCAATTTTTTGAATGCGGAATGGAATCAGTGATTTATGCCTGACAACCCATCGTTGAAGCGGACAGCCCTGTTCCGTGCCTGCCTGAAATTCATTTCATTTAACCCATCTGCAGAAAGCAGGGAATCTGTGTCGCCGCTTAACTTTGTCGTTATGCCGTTTCATGTTTCACAAAATAGGACGGCTATGAGAAATGGACGATTTATCTGCTTTGAATATCAGGCATAAACATGAAATTTGAGTGGGATACAGGGAAAGAGAAAATCAACATAAGAAACGTGGAATAAAATTTGAACAGGCTTCATATGTTTTTGCTGCCGAGAAAAAAACAGAATCATTATCTCATTCATCAGATTCTCAAACTCAAAAACAACAGCAGAAAATTCCTACCGTATTTATCTTATCCATTATATTAATATTTCAAATAATAATCGCACTCCTTTTGTTCTATTAGGTATATGTGTTTATGTTGGATTATATTAATTAAGCTATCGTTTATGGTGACGGTCAACGAAATAGAAACAGTGACCAGATAAACATACTTCTGAATTATGTTGGAAAGCTGCAATATTTCAATTAACAAATAATAGAATTAATTCAGTATGATAATTTCTAATACCAAATCGCCATTGATTCTATATAATAAAATCGTATTTTCATATTTGATTACAATGTGTTGATTTTTTCAAAAGCATATTTTCAACGGCGATTTGGTATAACAGAAGATAAAAACAATTTTCACGGTAACAGATATGAAAATATTCAACTGGAATCATGAAAAAAATGAAATGCTGAAACAGGAAAGAGGTATATCGTTTGAAGAAATTGTTTTCTGTATTGAAAACGGATTTCTTCTTGATATTATAGAACATCCGAATCAGGAAAAATACGAGGGACAAAAAATTTATGCAGTTGGTTTCAATGATTATGTGTATCTTGTGCCTGTTGTGGAATCGGAGGATGAAATTTTTCTCAAAACTGCCTATCCGAGCAGAAAATACACAAAAACATATCTGAAGAAGAGGTGATTTATGAAAGACCCTTTCAAATATCTGGATGAAGAAGAAAAAGAACTCATGGAGTCAGTTGATCGGGGTGAATGGAGACGGACAGCCAATTTTGACGAAGAAAAGAAAAAAGCCGAATCGGCGGCAAAGGCAACCTTTGCCAGAACAGAAAAAATGAATATTCGTATTTCAAAACGGGACTTTGACCGTCTGAAAATCAGAGCTCTGAAAGAAGGCATACCTTACCCGACACTGGTTTCCAGTATTATTCACAAATATCTTGATGGCAGATTGTCTGAATTTTTTCGGACAGATTATAGTGCATAACCTGTTGGTGCAGTGGACGGGCGGATAAGCCGCCCGCCACTGAACTTATTGTTACATTCCCCCGTCATACCGGTGAAAACAGGTATCCAGAACCAATTGATATTACCTGATTCATACTTTGCCGGAATGACTGTGTAGGAAAAGCTGTGTAACAGCATTGAATCAGATGGAAATGTCCCAGTTCCACAGTCCGGGTCTTTGTTTCAGATTCACTCCGGGCGGAAGTGTTTCACTTATGCGGACAAAGAGACTGTATCCGGCTTTGCGGAGTTCTGCCTCTTTGCCGGAAATATCCAGTTCCCAGTCCGGATACAGCCAGTAATCTGAGCCGTATTTTTTCACCCAGGCATGTTCGCCTTTGGGACTGGTGAAAAGTGAATCTGTTTCCATGTCCTCTGCCAAAGTTCGGGAAACACACATGGGCCAGTTGCCGGAAATCACCATACCCAATGGCAGGGGGCTGTGTGCAGGCATGGACAGATAATCATCTTTGTGCAGTTCCGGACTGAGGATTGCTCCGGAAAATCCCATTTTCTTTAACATTTCCAATGCCAGCGGATTGGCTGTATTGCAGAAAGGGCCTGCCCAAATCTCATTTTTTGCAATATCCGGAAAAAAAGCAATCTGCCATGCAGCGTTTAGTACAAAATGCCGTGCCCCGGCTTTGACAGCATTTTCTGTCAGTTCCCTCCACTGTTTTTCATCCTGCGGCCATATGACCGGAGCCAGCCACCACCATATATTGGAAATCTGAGATTTTGGCGTCTGTTTCAGTGCGTCCGGAGAAAGCCACAGGCCGGAAGTTTCCTGCGTCTGTGATTTCCGGAATCCGCGATGTACCAGCAGATGGGTTTCCTTTGTCTTCCCTATGGTTCCCTTTGGCATTTGCACACAGAAATCCGAACGCAGAGTTTCTGTTTCCTGCACAGGCCGGAGTTTTTTCTCCTGTGCAGCCATCATTTCCATCAAAGCCTTTTCCCTGCGGTCAGTAAGAAAAATGGGAGTATTTGGAGAAAGGGTTTTTTCAGGCGGAAGCGACAGCCGGAACTGACCTTTGCGCGGAACATATTTGCTGATTTTGCAGATGGTATGACCGGGTTCATCCTCATAACCGATGCGCAGCAGATCACCGGGAAATAATTCTCTCAGTGGTGTAATAAATGGCGTGCGTTTTCCGCCTTTGACTGTTCCCATAAGCAGACCTGATCCGGTTTGTCCTGCTGTATCCACCGGATTGCGGGGACGCTGGGGCAGGAAAAAATAATGGGTTCCGGTGCGTCCAAGTGCCTGGGCAAGCAGGGAGAGTGCATTTTTTTTCACCCGGGGATCATGTCCCTCATCCCTGAGCATCCGGTATGCAGTGACTGTGTAAAAAACATAATGGGGGCTTTTTTTCCGGCCCTCAATCTTCCATGCCCGGACTGAGGGCACGGACATAAGAACCTTTACCAGCACATCCAAACCAAGATCCTGACAGGAGAAATATCTTTTGGGCATGTCCTTATGCGTATAACGCCTGCGGCAGGGCTGGACGCATCTTCCCCGGAGTCCGCTTTTTCCACCCAGCCAACTGCTCCAGTAACAGCGTCCGGAAACACCGTAGCACAGCGCACCGTGAATAAAAACTTCCAGTTCAGGGCGTCCGCCGGAACATGCCTGATCCATTGCCCTGATTTCATCTATGCTCAGTTCTCTGGGAAGAACCACCCGTGTGACTTTGTCCGGCAGTTTTTCCCGGATAAAGGTCAGGGCTGAGGGAAAGCTGACATTGGCAAGGGTTGACAGATGGATTTCACCGGAAAAACCGGTTTGGCGGGCAAGTTCAATCAGGCTGAGATCCTGAATAATCAGCGCATCGGGTTTCACATGCCGGTTAAGCAGATCGATCATCTGACCGGCCTCATTGAGTTCCTGAGGCCGGATCAGGGAATTGAAGGTGACATATACTGATGTTCCCTGTGCATGGGCCAGTTCCGTGAGTGCGGACAGTTCCTCCATGCTGAAATTTTTGGCTTCCATGCGTGCAGAAAACTGTTTCAGTCCGCAGTAAATGGCATCGGCTCCGGCTGCGAGTGCTGCCAGAAATGCGGCTTTGTTTCCGGCCGGAGCCAGAATGTCCGGTGGTTTGATTTGTGTTTCCTCATTCATATATTTTTAAATTCTCAAAAAATGTTCATCCCCAAAAAACCCTAAGGGTTTCCCAAACCCTTAGGGTTTGAAAATTCACTCCGGTCTTTGCTGGGACATATTGCTGATTTCTGCGGGAGTCAGTTCTCTGGGCCATATGGAAATATCATCAATCACACCTTTGAAATATCCGGAAGGTGTAAGATTTCCCCATCTGCCTGCTGACCAGCGGGTAATGTTGTCTTTGTTATACGAAACATACACTGGAGAAAGTGTGGGCGGTATTACCTGAACACCGTCTTTGTAAATCGTCAGATACAGTTTTGTATTTGCGTCTGCTGATACAAATGTCCCCGCGACAAAATACCATGTGCCGGTATCCAATGTTCCAGCCTCGCATTCTGAATGCAGGACTGTGTCGCTTTCCTTTGCCCGAAGACAGAGTTGTGAACTTGCATTGATATAGATTCCAAACTGTACATTCTCCGAAGTTGGATCAGTAAGGCTGAAAATCACTTTTTCCGTGGCATCCGCACTGTTAAGCCGAATCCATGCGCTCAGACTGAAATCATAGCCGGAAATCATGGGATTTGCAGGAACAATATCCCCGTCAATGGAAGCGGTTCCGTTAAACTGATAGGCACTGTCCGGGCATCCGAAGCGATCCGAAGACAGCACTGTACCCACAGTGACTGTTCCATCAAACTTCGGAGCAATGGTGCTTTCATCCTTTGCACTGCCATTGAAAGGATACCATGCCACAGCACCGGATTCCGGGCATACGGGTTTTAGAATGTCCGGATCCATTGCACTGTCGTATATGCGGATTTCATCGACCTCACCCGTAAAATGGGAAACCGGGTTTCCGGATTTATTTTCCGCTCCAATGAAAAGATGCTTCACTTCCTCCGGCATGGCCGCTGTTCCACTTGCACCGATATAGTTAAAGCTGTCTGCAGAGCCGGAACTGAGACAGTCATCCACCCGCATGGTCATCATACCGATACTGGCATCATATACCAGAATTACCTGCTGCCATTGGTCAAACGTAACCGGAACTGCATTTTGACTGAGATTTCCGAAAGCCCATTTCCAACTGGTGCCACTGATTCCTATGGAAAATGCACTGGTGCCATCGCTGACACCCAGAACAGTTCCCTGCTTACCGCTTACAGGTTTGGCCTGAAAAACAACTGTAAAAGAGGCATTGTTCCCGATTTCACAAAAGGGTCTGAAATCTGTGTAAACATAGTCTGAACCCCCGAATTTCAATGCGCCCCCGTTTTTCCCGTCACACACCCGTGCCCATGAACTTCCCTTTACCTGCCCCTGATTGTTTCCGCAACTGTCCTCTATCCTGTCTGTAATCCAGAAAAAATTGTCAAAATGCCAGCAGGGAAGTCCTTTCAGATTTTTTCCTGAAACTGTTCTTCGGGATGCATAAACCGTTTCCTCACTGACCACGCCCACAGATTCAATTCCGCAGTCATTCACCGACACCCTGAAGCCATTGCCTGCAATGGTTCCGGCCGGAGGCATACCCGCTTCAGTCATATGAAGAAGGCCACCCTGTTCCCATACTTTCACATACGTATTTTCCGGCAGATTTTTCAATTCTGCATAGCGCATACCGGATTCCGCAAGATAGCCTGCGCGGATAAAATTCCCTGAAACCAGATCATTATAAGCCGATGTTGCAGTCATGGACAGGACAGCCGCGCCCAGAACAGAGATAATTGTCATGGTGGCAATCAGGATAAGAAGAACCGAACCTCTGCACGTATCATGCGGACTTTTGGAAAATGGATACATCATTTTGGCAGCCCTCTGAGAAATATACGGTTTTCATACGCGGAAATTATATCATCCGCACCTCTGACTTCCAGCTTTATTCCGATCAGTCTCACTTTTCCGGGCTCCACAGGAGCAGGAAGGGGAGAAATTGCATCATGCGTATCATAATAAGTCAGCACAAATGCGTTTACCCTGTCTGTCAGCACATGACCGTCAATATGTATTTCACCGGTTCCGGATACAAAGGAAACCGTATGCGTTTCATCCGCGCCTCCTGTGTTCCTTATAAATGTCAGAGTATCTGATGAAGGAACGGGGGCAGGTGATGGCAGAGAGGTAATAGCTTGAAATTCCTTTGTGAGCCTGGAAATGCAGGTCTGCACCTTCTGGGATGTTTCCCTGGTCTGTGCAGACAGCAGAAATCCTTCTGTCACCTGCACAATTCCCAGCCCCCATATCGCACTGACAATGCCCAGCAGAAGCAGGGAGACAATCACTTCGATAAGGGAAAATCCTTTGCAGCAGATTTTCAGATGGCGCATACCGCCTCCTTTTGTTCAGTAGGTGGTTGAAAACAGGGCAGTCAGACTGTATCCGTCCTCATTTTTGACAGAAATTTTCAGCAGATTCTGCGCTCCTGTTCCGTCCGGCACAGCGGTTTCAATTCCCCCGTCAAAGCGGATAAAGCCGTAACTGACAATTTCGTATTTTCCGTATCCGTAATTCCCCGGCTCCGGAGATGCAGGAGTGGAAAATTTGGACACCAGAGCATCCAGTTCACCGCCATTTTCCTGCCATGTGGCAGTTCCATCTGTAACCGTTGCAAGCGGAGTCGTGGGCCAGGCAGGTTCTGCGGTTCCGCTGATTCCTTCCACTGTGCAGATATAAATATGACCGTAAGGCTCTGATCGGGAAACTGTTTTATCCCCGGAAGCATATGCTTTGCCCGGCTCCCATTTCTCTGCTGTATTTTTCCCTGTGATTTCATCGTAATGGGCTGTAATCTTCTCCATCACGGTTTGCAGATCATACATGCGCTGCAGTTTTGCAGGAGAATCATTTCCATGCAGCATGGCATTGAAGTAAGAATACAGAATGGTTCCCAGAATCGATGAGACAATGATCGCAAGGATAATTTCCAGAAGTGTAAACCCGGATTTTACAGTGAATATCAATGATTTCATTGGATAAATCCTGTATGTTTCAGTATTCTGACGGTTTCGGATGCTCCGGTGTCTGTATCCAGAAGAATAAGCGAATAATTCGTGTCTCCCGCAGGTGCGCCCCATCGGTCAAAAGAGATTCTTTCTCCGGGATCAATCCCATCATCCCGTGCAACAGCAGCAGTGTATCCCACCGGAAGCGGCGCAGTCAGGGAGTCCGCACCCGGAAAAGGCACAGGGCCAAAATCCTTATGCACCAGTTGGCAGGAAGTTCCTCCGGTAAATTCCATCCGCCAGGAATCATTGTCATCTGCCAGCGCGAGATTGCGCACATAGCGGAGCCGGGATCGGAGAGTTTCGGATTCACCTGCCAGCTCTGCATATTCGGCTGGGGTACGGGTAAGAATAAAAATACTGAGAAATGCCATCATAAGCATCACGATGATCAGTTCAATCAGCATGAAAGCACGATGATTCACTGCAAATATGCCCTGAAATTTCTGCATCGGTTCACCCCATGCCTGGCAGGTATAAAATATATGAAAGAATGTTTTCATATTATAATATCCAAACAGAAAAAAAACAAGTCTGATTATTTGTGCAAAGTTTGGTGCATACATTAATACCGATTCTCCATTGAACTGATACTGATCCGGAGGAGTGCAGAAATTAAGCGGGGCGGTTTTCTGCACAGCCGGAACTGCGGAAAAACTGGGGGTATCGGATCAAACCAATGGTGAATCAGTATAAGATCATCGCGAATATCCGGAGGTACGGTTCAGCACGCCGGAAGTCCTTTTTCCATGTGAATGGCAGTGTGCAGGATATGGGCATGAATGAAATAATTTCTTTTAAATTCAGTCATAGCAAAAAAAATAATGAGTAAATGTAAAAAAAGTTCTTGACTTTTTTCCCACAACAACTATGTTTCAAGCATAAACTCAGAAGTTGAAACCTGTCCGGATCAGAAAGTATCCGGACAGATTTCCCGGAAAAGGAAACAGCAGAAACAGGGAGGTACATTATGCCGGGATTTGACAGAACAGGACCTTTGGGACAGGGAGCAGGAAGCGGCCGCGGATTGGGCCCCTGCACAGGCAATCATGCACAGGGAAAACCCGGATGCCGGAGAAAAGGCGGTTCAGGTTTGCAGAGAGGAATGCGCTCCCGCATTGGTTTGGGACAGGGGCAGGGAAATCAGATGATGAACAGATTCGGCACCAGGGAAGAACTGATCCCTGAAAATGACAATTTCGGAAAAAGCGGAGGAATTCGCAGAAGGAATCGGATATGGGCAAAATAGCTATCACATGCCAGGCTCCTGATTTGGATGCACAGATGGATTCCCGTTTTGGCCGGGCTGCCGGGTTTCTGGTCATTGATCCGGATACCATGATGTTTGAATATCTGGAAAACGGAGAATCACAGGTCATGGCCCAGGGGGCAGGCATTCAGGCTGCCGAGACTGTGGCCCGTTCCGGAGCAAAAACCGTTCTTACCGGTTATGTCGGCCCCAAAGCATTTACTGCCCTGTCAGCGGTTGGCATCCGGATTGGTCAGAATCTGGAAAATATGACAGCCCGCCAGGCTCTGGAACTGTTCAAAGCCGGAAAAGTGGAAATGTCTGAATCGCCCAACAGCGTCAGTCACAGCGGCGGAGGTGGCGGCGGCGGGAGAAGAGGGGGAGGCAGAATATGAAACTGGCTGTGGCCAGCGGCAAGGGAGGCACGGGAAAAACCACCGTATCAGCCTCCCTTGTTTCCATATGGAAAGATCCGGTGACTGCAGTGGATTTGGATGTGGAGGAACCCAATCTGCATCTGTTTCTGCACCCGGAAATCACAGGCCGGAAAATCGCGGGCCTGGAAGTGCCCCGGTTTGATGCATCCAAATGCACTTACTGCGGAAAATGCAGTGAACTCTGCCAGTTCAAAGCAGTCAGCCTCATGGGCGAAGTGCTGCTCATCTTTCCGGAAATGTGCCACGGCTGCGGAGGGTGTATCGCCATCTGTCCGGAAAAGGCATTGTCGCCCGGAATCCGGGAGCTGGGGGAAATGGAATGGGGCAGCGCGGGAAAAGCAGGTTTTCTTATGGGCCGTCTGCGGGTAGGCGAGGCCATGAGTCCTCCGCTCATGCGGCAGGTGAAAGAAAAGCTGGGGGAAATGACAGCGGAAAAGCACGCAGATGCCATTATTGATGCGCCGCCCGGAGTGAGCTGCCCGGCCGTGAATGCAGTAATGGACAGCGACTTTATTCTTCTGGTGACAGAACCCACTCCCTTTGGCACATATGATCTGCAGCTCGCACACGAGGCATTTCTGCCTTTGTCCATTCCTATGGCTGTGGTGGTGAACCGGGCAGGAATGGGCAATGATGCTGTTTATGATTACTGCCGTTCTGCGGGGCTGGAAATTTTTGCGGAAATTCCCTATGAACGCGCCATTGCCGAGGCATATTCCCAGGGCCGCATTATTTCGGAAACATCTCCGGAAATGGGGAAGCTGTTCACTGATCTTGCTGAAAAAATAAGATCTGCTGTTCCGCAGTCCCTGTATATCATGGCTGCCATAAAGGAGGTGCGCAATGCCTGAAATTCTGGTCATCAGCGGAAAAGGCGGAACCGGCAAAACCTCTCTGACAGCAGCTTTTGCCCATATTGCTTCGGATCATGTGATCTGTGATCTGGACGTGGACGCACCGGATCTGCACCTGATTCTCCGGCCGGAGCAGACCGTATCCCATGATTTTTTTTCAGGTTATGGGGCATCTGTCATCAGAGACAAATGCGAAAGCTGCGGTATTTGTGCTGAAATGTGCCGGTTCGGGGCTGTTTCCGGTTCACCTGTTCCGGAAATCAGTTCCCTGAAATGCGAGGGATGCAAAGTATGCGTGAGTTTCTGCCCAGCCGATGCCATTGCCTTTGAGCAGAAACACTGCGGTCAGTGGTATCTTTCCGAAACCCGTTTCGGGCCTATGGTTCATGCCAGGCTTTTTCCCGGTGAGGAAAATTCCGGAAAACTGGTCACACTGCTCAAACAGCAGGCAAAAAAACTGGCAAAGGAAAAAGGGCTGTCCCTGATACTTTCGGACGGTACTCCGGGAATCGGATGCCCGGTCATCAGTTCCCTGTCCGGCACATCTCTGGTGGTTGCAGTAACCGAACCTACGCCATCGGGGCTGCACGATCTGGAACGGGTGATTGAACTGTGCGGATATTTCCGCATACCCGCAGGTGTCATTGTCAACAAGGCGGATCTGAATGAAAACATCTGCGGACAAATCCGGGATTTCTGCCGGGAAAAAGGGCTGACCATGCTGGGATATCTGCCCTATGATCCTGTCGTCACAAAGGCTATGGTCAGCGCGCAGGCCATCACAGAATACTGTGCGGACGGATTTTCAGATACGATTCGGAATATCTGGGCAGCCATTCTTGGTATGCTCCATGACAAGAATATGAAACATGAAACATGAAACATGATGAAATTCAGAATATTGTGATATTGCACATGTTCCCATGCTTCGCGTCAATACCGTTGACGTAAGACGGAAATGATTCATCCGGAGTCCCAAACTGAAAGTTTGGGAGTATACGGCTGTTGCCAAACTTTCAGTTTGGCACTCCTTTAGCATCTTACATCAATGGCATTGACGCGAAGCGCGGAAACGGGATATGTGGTATCCTTCGGAAAAAAAGGCAGATTTTCCACTGCCCAATACATTTGTTTAATTCAAAAACCATATGAAAGGAAAGATAGTTATATGAATACAGTTATTGCCATACCCTCTTCCCCTCCGGGCGGAATGGAAGCCGGTCTGGGAGCGCATTTCGGACACTGTGAGATGTATACTCTGGTGTCTGTTGAGGACAGTCAGGTGAAAAAAGTGGATATTATTCCGGGTGTGGAACACAGCCAGGGCGGATGCATGGTTCCGGTAAAATATCTTGCCGACAAAGGTGCAGGCGTGCTGATTGCCGGAGGCATGGGGCTGCGCCCACTCATGGGTTTTCAGCAGGTGGGCATTGAAGTTTACTATGGCGGACAGGCTGTCACTGTGGGCGATGCGGTAAACGCACTGCTGCAGGGAAAACTGCCCCGCTTCAGTCAGGAAAACACCTGCGGGGGCGGACACTGAGGAAAAATGAAAACTTTTCTGATTGTCACCGATACAAAAGGCAGTTTTTCCGGACTGGTCAAAGGACTGCAGGCCCGGACAAAAGCAGAAATCCGATATGCTGATTCAGTGAAAGCCGTATTGGACACAGTTGCACAATCCCCACCGGATCTGATTATTATAGATGAAAAGACTGACGGTCTTTCCGGTCTGGAAATTGCAGGCATGATTATCCGGAAAAATGCAATGATCAATCTGGCTCTGGTCAGCAGCCTGTCTCCGGAAGAATTCCATGAGGCATCCGAAGGACTTGGAATACTGGCGCAGCTTCAGCCAGGCCCGGACAGCGGAGAAGCCAAAATTCTGCTTGAAGCATTGGCAAAAATGATGTAATGACAGATGTTGCCTTTTGCATCCATAGAAGTGAGGCAAAAGGCAGCACTTTTTTTGACTGCCGGTTTTAAGCAGGCAATCATAAATTTTCGGGTATATACCAGTACTTGAAACATTTGCAGAGGTTCAGATTCAGATCTGAATTCC
>CAZHPS010000072.1:0-19323 GCA_964534335.1 uncultured Desulfobacterales bacterium | reverse complement strand
CAAATCCCGGAAGGGATGACATTATTATAAAAAAACCGGTATAAAAAAAACAGATTATAATAATATCACCCCTTCCGGGGTTTGATCTGTTGTGACAGAATAATATCACATCTACAATAATATCACCCCTTGCGGGGTTTAAATGCCATGAACTCTGTAAAAGAACGGAGGCCACATGAAAAAAATCCGATTTTTTTTCCTGCTCATCTGTGTCATTCCCCTTTGGGCATGCACCCGCACCTATGCGCCCTTCACCTTTGAACACCGCCTTCTGTTTGAGGGAAAACTGGATAAAATTCAGTATTATATTGATCAGGAAGTCAGGCTGAGAAGAAATCTCAAATCCGAGGAAAGGATTGTTGAAGACCGTACCCACAGAATCCGGATCGAAAGAAACCGGAAGATTCTGGAAATTACGATTCCGCAGTATACTCCTGGAATACTGGACAGAGTCGAAGGGGATACGGTGTATATCCGTTTTGAGAACATTCCTGACGGTCTGGATCGCACGATTCCCTTTTCCCATGCAAAAGATGCAAAGAGTGATATGTATGAATTCCGGGAAGATACCATTGTATATGAAGGCGAGACCTTTGATGTTCTGCTTACAAAACAGGATGTTCCGGTCAGTGAGCAGGATGTGGCCGTGTATGTGGGAAAAAATGCGGAAACATCCGAGCATCACATCCGGAAACATGCACGGCCTGTGCTGCTGATTGATCTGGTTGAAAAAAATTACCGGGAAGATGAAAGCAGGACAGTCAGGGGAGTGAAAGTGAAAAACTGAAGCAAAAAGGAGCCGGATACAGATGAGCGGAAAACACGATCAGATTTCTCCTTCCGGACAGCCGGATACAGATGATGGAATAAGACTGCTGCACGGGCCGGTAAGCAGTTATGATGACAAAGGCCGTCTGAAGGCAGACGCAGAGTTCAGAAAGGGAAAACTGGACGGGAAAATGCTGGTGTACAATGAAAACGGACAGACTGTTCAGCATTCCCGTTTCGGCGATGACAGGCTCAACGGACTTTCGGTTTTTTATGATGATAAAGGACTGCTCATCATGAAGGCGAGTTTTCTGAACGGAAAACTCCACGGTCTCATGAGTGTTTATGAAGAAGGGCATCTACAGGCGCAGTTCAATTATGTCAACGGAGTCAGAGAGGGTCAGGCTGTTCATTACAATCTGAAAACCGGTCAGATCTCCGGAACACAGCAGTATAAAAATGACAAACCTGACGGCAAAGCCGTATGGTATGATGAGGAGGGAATCCTGCTTTCCGAAACCATGTTCAAAGAGGGAAAAATGGAAGGGGAAAAGCGGGATTATTACAAAAACGGTCAGCTCATGCTGCAGACTTTTTATGTTGCCGACAAACTCCACGGCACTGCCACAGGATATTTTGAAAACGGACATATCCGGGAGAAAAAAGAGTTTCGGGACGGAAAGCAGGTTGGGAAAACACTGGAGTTCAACAAAAACTGGAAAAAGAAAAAAGAGGATATATTTGTTGAATTTTCAGCAAAATGATCCGGTTTGGCAAAATCCGGCAATACAGCAGGGAGGGAAAAATATCCATGAAATGCAAAAGTCTTTTTATTTTCTTTTTTTTGTTCCTGATAGCGGGAGCATCCTTTGCGGATAATGATCCGCAGAAAAAACAGGGCATGTCGCCCGGAACCAATATGGGAAAAAAATGGCGCATAGCCTATCTGGAAAGCGGTTCCTATGACAATTATTACAAATCCCTGGCTGCTCTGGTGCAGGGACTTGCCAGGTTAGGATGGACAGAACCTGCTGAACTTCCGCAAAATTTTGCACCCAAAGACGCGGCCGGTCTGTGGAAATGGCTTTCTGAAAACATCCGGAGCTCTTATATTGATTTTGTATCTGATGCGTACTGGAGCCAGGAATTCAATGATGCCAAACGTCCGGGACTCCGCAGGGAAATCCTTGCACGGATAAGGGAAAAAAAAGACATTGATCTGATTATTGTCATGGGAACAAAAGCAGGACAGGATATGGCGGCAAATGAGCATTCCACGCCTGTGCTTGTGTGTTCCACCACCAATGCCCATGCCGCAAAAATCGTCAAAAGTGTGGAATATTCCGGATATGATCATGTCCATGCCACCATTGATGCCGGCATTCATGAACTGCAGGTGCGCACGTTCCATGACATTGTCGGATTTAAGCGTCTGGGCTTGGTATACAGGGATTCTGAAGTGGGAAGAGGCACGGCTGACATTGACAGTGTGGAAAAAATTGCACGGGAAAGGGGATTTGAGCTGATTGTCTGTGATTTGAACACTGTGATTCCCGGAAGCCCTGAAAATGAAAGAAAAGAGGAAAAAGCCGTAAAATGCTATGAAAGCATTGCCCCCCACGCGGACGCTGTGTATATCACCCGGTATGCAGGCGGTGTGACGCTGGAGAGTCTGCCCAAAATACTGGAATCCATGACCAGATATAAAATTCCCACCTTTTCCCAGGCCGGCTCCCAAGAAGTGGAACACGGCGTTCTGTTCAGCATTTCCGAGTCCCGTCTAAACAAAATGGGGGAATTTTATGCCCAGACCATTGCAAGGATTTTCAACGGAGAGCGTCCCGGAAAAATCAGTCAGATCTTCACTGATCCGGTAAAACTTGCCATCAATCTGGAAACTGCCTATAAAATTGCATATGATCCAAATTTTAAAGTGCTGGCAATTGTGGATGAAATATATGAAAAAAACCCCAAAGTGAAATAGTGCTTTTGTCAGGAAAGGAACAGCACCCGGTTTGATTTGCCTGTCTTTGCAGAAATCGGAACATCAAACCTCCGGTATTGGCCGAAATTGACAACGAATACGGAATATACGGAATTTTATGAATAATTTACAGGATATGGAACATTTTCTTGAATTCAGAAAGGCTGTTTATACAGATATTCCGGCTTTGCAGATTTTGTATCAGCAACTGATACCGGAGGTGAAAACAGATCCGGAAAAAATGGCAGAAACCCTGACCCGGGTGATGGACACGGATAACAATCATATTGTGATCGGACTGCTGCGCGGGAGAGTGATTGCCACCTGCCAGATTGTTATTTATGAAAATCTGATCCGCACCCCCCGGCGCAAGGCTGTGATTGATTCTGTGGTGGTGGAAGAATACTACCGGGGCGTGGGAATCGGCACAGCCATGATGGAATGGGCTATTCAACTGATCAAAGAAAAAGGATGTTCCCATATCGGTGTGGCCAGCCGTTTTTCCCGAACAGTGGCCCATTATTTCTATCAGAAACTCAAATTTGAAAAATTCGGGTATTATTATCTCTTCCGGATCTGAAAATTGTGATTCAGGGGAGTATGACAGGGAACTGGCAATTGAAATTTTAACTCAAATTTATGACGCCCCGCAGACAATATGGGGACGTTTTGGGGCAGTAAAGACTGTCTTATAAGGAGGTTTTTTCATGTCACTTGCCGCAAGAATGACAGATATGGTATTGCAGGATTCGCCGCATTGCCATGCGCCAATCCATCCCCCGGCTCCGGTTCCCACGCCGGTTCCGCATCCCCCTTTGCCTCTGACCATCATCAAAGGCACTCCCACCGTGCTGATTGGAAATCTTCCCGCAGCCACATTGACAAGCACGACCACACCCTGCACCACACCTCCGTGTGTGCCTGCCGGGCCCGGAATGGTGGCATTAGGCTCTGCAACTGTTCTGCTGGGCAACCTGCCTGCTGCAAGGGTTGGGGATATGACCGCACATGCAAGCTGTGTTGCACCGATTCCCGGGCCTACGGGCAAGATTCTGCCGCCCGGATGTCCCACTGTAATTATCGGAGGCTGAGGTTTGAAACTGCTTCATTTTGAAAAACTCAAACCGCTCTGTCCGCGCTGTCTCCGTGTTTCGGGGCAGCATTTTCCGCTCACAGTGGGCGCGTGGCTGCGCGGGGCTCACAATGATATGATGGAGGGGATACTGCTCTGCTCCAATCCCCAGTGCCTGAGCGAATATCCGGTGATTGACGGCATTCCCCTTATTCTGGCTGATCTGCGCGCGTATATCTCCCAGAATATTCTGTCCATTGTTATGCGCGATGATCTCAGCGAATCCATTGAAAGCCTGATCGGTGACTGCTGTGCAACCTCCTCCCCTTTTTATATCCGCAGACATCATCTCAGCACTTACGTGTATGATCATTATGCAGACAAAGATCCGGCAGAGCAGAAAAATGCTTTTGTTTCTTCCGGATCGGTATTGAAACTGCTTTATCAGGGCTTATCGCAAATTCCAAAAAGAGCGGATGGGCCTGTCATTGACATGGGATGCTCGGTGGGACGCACCGCATTTGAACTTGCCCGGACTGCGGAAGATATTGTGCTTGGAGTGGATATGAATTTTGCCATGCTTAGGCTGGCTTCCCATGCACTTCGCAATGGAAAAATAAGCTATCCCAGAAAACGGACAGGGCTTGTGTTTGACCGCAGGGAATTTCCGCTGTGTTTTGAAGGCAGTGAGAAAGTGGATTTCTGGGCCTGTGACATCTGCGCGCTGCCCTTTGCAGATCAGAGTTTCGGACTGGCCTTATGTCTGAACACTCTGGATTGTGTGCATTTGCCTTATGATCATATGCGGGAAACAGAAAGGATTCTCAAATCCGGAGGAAAGGCAATTTTTTCAACACCATATGACTGGTCAGAATCTGCTACACCTTTGGAATCCTGGATCGGGGGGCATTCCCAAAGATCCGGGAGCCGGGGAGCCTGTGAGGCAATGCTGCGGACACTGCTGTCCAAGGGGGAAGAGAACCATTCCCATCAACTGAAAAATCTGCGGATTGTATCAGAGATCAATGATGTGCCCTGGTCAGTCCGTATCCACGAACGGAGTGTAATGCAATACGCTTTGCATATGCTGATTCTTGAAAAAACCGGGATTATAAGTAAGGTTCCATAAATTTTCGGGCATAAAATTTTCAGAAAAACCGGATTTTTCGGAAAAATCCGGTTTTTTGAATACACGAAAATTTTTGTTTGCCTAATTATACTGATCCAATTTTGGTTTTTTAGAAAACCGGAACAGATTATCATAATCCGGGTCATGCGCACAGCTTTGGCAATCAGCAACGGATCATCAAAGCCATGAGCCAGCACCCGAATGAGCAGCGGAGCAAGAAAAGAGGCTGCGATAATAAACAGGAGCAGCAGCATTCCGAAACAGGTCAGAACAATGGAAAAAACTTTCCAGCCATTTTCCTCTTCTCTCCGTCACAACTATCTGGAAAAATAGGAATAAATGTTACAGACAGAAAATCGATGGCAACGATATGGTTCAGGATTTCCGGAATGACAAAGGCAACCTGATACGAATCCACATCCTGGCCTGCGCTGCCCGCGTATGCAATGACCATTTCCCGGAGCTGACCAATCACCCGGCTCAGAAGAACCGATACCATCATAATCAGGGGGCTATGCCGACTTTTTTATATAATACCAAATCGCTGCTGAAAACATGCTTATGGAAAAAACAACATTTTGTAATCAGACATAAAAAACTGACTGTATTGTATCAAATCAATGGCGAACCGGTATAAAACCATTTCAGTTGCCAGTTATCAGTGAACAGTTGTCAATAAAAGTCTTTCGACTTTTCAAAATTGGAATTGCCTTGTAATACTTTTCATTGTTACATATCAAAATTTTGACTCGTCTTTTTTGCGATATTCTTTCATCTTGGCAGAGTTAATTTTTTCATCTTCCTGCTGTTTTATGTTATCAAGTCTTATATCAGAATACTGAATTATAACAGAATTGATTCCGCATCTCATGGCGACAGAAAATTTGCCAGTAACATCCCATGTCAGCACTTCATACATAATTTGATTTTTGATATTTACGGGCGAACCGTATTTTTTGGTCAGCATTTCCTGAACTTCATATCTGAAGTCCGATTTTCTGGTGATGTCATTACCGAAAAGGCGAACTTCCACTTTATAGAGAATTCTGGAAGTGGGTGTAAATAACAAAAAAACATTGGCATTTTTTCCCAGCAGTTTATCAGAATACTCAAATGCCGTCTCAGAATACATATATTTTCTGCTTAATTTTGGATCAAAATTTTTATTGGCAGAAATCAGACCTTGACGGCGGACAGGAATATTTTTTCTTTCTGAAATATCCATTACATCTTCAATTCGCATTCCCCCATACCACAGATCATAGTGAAAAGAATCTGTATCAATTTTTTCATTTTTTTCAATGAAAATATGAAGTACTGAAGATTTGGGATAAGCAACGGTTTCCCCATAAACAACAGCTTTTATCATCCCGTTTTCTTCCCATATCCTGTCAGAATTGATTTCTCTGCCGTTTTTTAAAATAATTTTATCTGCATAACTCTCTGTTTGAAATATGAATACAGTGAAAAGAAGCAGAAAAAAGCGGATCATCCGATGTTTGAAAAAATACATAATATTCCTCATATTTTATTAATTATATGAACGTGTTTTACAACATTGACTAAATTTTGAAACATCCCCATAGCTTGCTAAGTGTTTCTTCCTAATATCTTTCAATGTAAGCAGATCTGACATTCGGCAGAGCATTTTCAATCTCTTTGAAATACTGTATCGTATCAGAGATTTTTACCCGTCTCACTGACACCTCTCCTACATTTTCCCGGATCGGAAAATTGAGGCAATCAGCCACAGTCCCAGCACTGTGGCAATGGAATATCCGGTTAAGCCCAGAAGCGTGGTCAGGGGGATTGTATGCCCCAGAATATGCAGTTCCATCATTTTTTCCGGCGAATTCAGTACCAGAGAACCTGCGATGGTGGATGCTGCAATGATAACCCCCACAATCGCGCGATTGAGTCCCCGTTCCATTTTGCCCGCGATTTCCTCCAGCCCCTTCACCCGCACTTCAATTCCGTGTTTGCCTTCTGCGGTGCGCCGGAAAATTTCCGTTACATATCCGGGTATGACTCTAAGATAAGACCCAAAATCCCGTATATCCCGGTCAATGTTCCGGAAGAATTTTCTTGCATCATACCCGCGTTGCAGCAGTTTTACCGCATAGGGACGGGTAACTTCCAGCAGACTTGCATCACTGCCCAGAATTTTTCCCAAAGCCTCGGTCTGAATAAAAGTTTTGAGCAGCAGCAGCAAATTTCTGGGCATACGGATGCGGTATTTCAGCACCAGTCCCATGACCTGATCATAGACATCCCTGACTGAAATGGATTGCAGGGATCTGCCATAGAAGGGTTCACTCATGTCCTTGAGATCCACACGGAAATTTTTCAGATCAATGCCATCGTGAATCAGTCCCGCGTCGCGCAGGGCTTCCATAACCATGTCATAATCATGTTCTGCATATCCCAGAAAAAGATTTGCCACCTGCATCATGGTTTCCTCATCCAGAAAACCGGTAATGCCGAAATCCACCAGACTGACACGGCCGTCGTACATCACAATGGTATTGGCCGGATGCGGATCTGCATGAAAAAAACCGAATTCCATCAACTGCCGGGAAAAGGAGCGCAGACCAATCAGGGCCACTTCTTTGGGATCAATTCCTGCTGCTGCAATTTCTGCAACCTGATCCATCTTGAGACCGTCAATATATTCCATGACCAGCACGGATTTGGACACAAACTCCCACCAGACTTTTCCAATGTGAATTTCATGGCTGTTTTCAAAATTGGCTGCAAATTTTTCAATATTTCCGGCTTCAATGAACATATCCAGTTCCCGGAAAATGGTGCGCTCAAATTCCTTTACCAGATTGACAAAACCGACAATCCTGCCGATTTCAAAATTCTTTTCAATGCGCTCGGCAAAAAAATACATCACACCAATGTCATCCCGGATTTTCTGCTTAATTCCTGGCCGGATGACTTTTACTGCCACCCGTTCCCCGCTGATAAGGCGGGCTTCATGCACCTGTGCCACTGAGGCCACAGCCAGTGATTCACGGGAAAAATCCGCAAACATTTCTTTCAGTGGCTTTTTCAGTTCTTTTTCAATAACTTCCCGGATGTCTTCAAAAGGAACAGGGGGAACCCTGTCCTGCAGTTTTTTCAGTTCCTCAATATAATCAGCAGGAAATATATCAGCCCGGACACTCATAATCTGACCCAGTTTGATGAAACTGGGGCCGAGTTCCTCCAGCACCTGCCGGACGCGGATTGGGGAAGGAAAAGAGGATTTTGGAGATATTTTGATCTCTGCGGATTCTTCCTGCTTTTCTTCTTCCCTGTCCAAAATCCGATCCAGCAGATCGCCAAAACCGTGCCGAACCAGTATCCGTGTAATCACTCCAAAGCGGCGTATGCCTCTGTGAATGCTCATAGAATAAATGAAAAATCCCTGTTTGAGAACCGTTCCTGAATAAATTGCGGAAATAAACCCTTAGGGTTTTTATGATTCAGGACAGATACATATATTGGTCAAATTAAAATAATTGCAGAGCAGTTGCAAACGCAATTCCCTTTTCCTCACAGAACTGCTGCGCCTCATTGGTGAATCCGCCATTGGAAAAATACGCGGGAATGATCCGTTTTTCCGGATGCAGGTCTGCATAAACGCTGATTTTTTCCAGAAAATCCTGCACAAATGACAATCCTGCCGGTTCTTTGGTTTTCTTGACTTCAACCATCAGAACCCGTCCGCAGTCCGATGCAGCGATCACATCGGTTTCCATAAGTTTTCCGTCCGGTCTCTGAAATTTCACACGCATTTTGACATCAATGATGTTGAGTTCGGTGTCATCTTTGACATTTGCAAAATACCGGGATGGGGAAAAGCGCTTTCTGCTCCGGAATTCAGTTGCCAGCAGGTATTCGGCCAGGTTCACCATTCCCTGAAGCGATTTCTTCTCTTTTTTCAGTTTCTCCAGTTCCTCACGGAAATCTTTTTTCAGATCCGTAGCTTTCAGATCCGGCTGAAAGGTGCGGATTTCCTTTTCAAACCGGTGCCGGAGAACCAGCCACAGGGTTCCGTCCGTGAGTCCCCGGTAATCAATGTCTGAATTTCCCTTCCTGATCAGATCCGCGCTCACCATGTTTTTCAGCAGCTTATGAATCTGTTTTTCATCAATATCCAGATGCAGTTCCTCTTTCAGTTCACGGGGTGTCCAGTCCCTGTCCGGATATTTGCTGAGATGCAGCATGAGCTGCTTGGAATGCACCGTGTTGATGCGTTTCAGGGACAGTTCAATGTACTCGCCCCAGGTCATGGACATTTCCGACCCTGCATCCGTAATTTCATGGTGGACAGTGTCCACGACTCCCTGCGGATTTGTCAGATCCTTTCCATCAAACCCGCTCTGAATCACGCAGGAGATGAAAAAGGGATCAGACAGGCACAGACGGTTGATCTGCATGGCACTTTCATTGGTCACAGGTTCCCCAAAAGATTCTGCATACCTGTAAACCGCCTCCAGCCCGTCCTCTTCCGGCAGATAGGGATTCATGAAAAAGCGTTTCAGACGCCCGGCCTCAAGATATGTGTCAATGATGTTGATCAGCCAGCCCACATAGGAACCTGTGACAAGCATGGGCGCATATTTTGATTCCGAAAGATCGTGCCATGTGCCGGGAATGCTTTTGTCAGCAACTTCATGTTTTTCATCCATATAGATGTATTCACCCGTATTCTGGAATTCGTCAATCATCACCAGAAAACGGATGTCGAAAAGACTGGCATAGCGGTGGGGTGCTGTGGATGCGGTATCCCACATTATGTCAAAAGAAAGATTTTTCTCACGGCAGTTTTGCAGAAAATCGGCATCCTCTCTCATCTGCCTGATGTTTTTTGACCGTCCGTATTCCCTGATTTGTTCAAGGCTCAGGAGGCTGCGCAGCGGCGACTGATCCCTTTCCCTAAAGGAAATATACTGGGATGCAAATGTCCGGTAAAAAAGAATGGCAAAATCCGGCAGCCATATCCTCCGCTCGGCAATGTTGATGTAAAAGGGAACCACCTGCCCGTTTTCGCTCCACAGTTGGTTGAAGATGCGCTGCAGAAAAGCAGTCTTGCCGCTTTTGCGCCGGGCAAGGATGGCCCTGGATTTGGACAGACGCATGGGAATGCGGCCAATCCATTTGTGAAAATCATCAAATTCCTTTTTTCTGCCCACCAGAAGATCCGGGGGGCCGATGGATTCGGGCAGTGGGTACTGTATCATCTGATTCCTCCTTTCTGTTCGGAAACACAGCTAAAACAGTTGAAGTCCGCTTGCAAACGCAATTCCCTTTTCCTCACAGAACTGCTGCGCCTCTTTGGTGAATCCGCCATTGGAAAAATACGCGGGAATGATCTGCTTTTCCGTATGCAGATCCGCATAAATTCCCATTTTTTCCAGAAAATCCTGCACGAAAGAAAGCCCGGCAGGTTCTTTGGTCTTTTTGACTTCAACCATCAGAACCCGTCCGCAGTCCGATGCAGCGATCACATCGGTTTCCATAAGTTTTCCGTCAGGTCTCTGAAATTTCACCCGCATTTTCACATCAGTGACATTGAGTTGGGTGTCATCTTTCACATTTGCAAAATAGCGGGACGGGGAAAAGCGTTTTCTGCTCCGGAATTCAGTGGCCAGCAGGTATTCGGCCATGACACCGCTGAGATGGTTCACCATTCCCTGAAGGGATTTCTTCTCTTTTTTCAGTTTCTCCAGTTCCTCACGGAAATCTTTCTTCAGATCCGTAGTTTTCAGATCCGGCTGAAAGGTGCGGATTTCCTTTTCAAAGCGGTTTTGCAGAACCAGAAAAAGTGTTCCGTCCGTGAGTCCCCGGTAATCAATGTCTGAGTTTCCCTTCCGGATCAGATCCGCGCTGACCATGTTCTTCAGCAGAGTGTGAATCTGTTTTTCATCAATATCCAGATGCAGTTCCTCTTTGAGTTCACGGGGTGTCCAGTCCCTGTCCGGATATTTGCTCAGATGCAGCATGAGCTGCTTGGAATGCACCGTGTTGATGCGTCTCAGGGACAGTTCAATGTACTCGCCCCAGGTCATGGACATCTCTGATCCCGCGTCCGTGATTTCATGGTGAACCGTGTCCACCACACCCTGCGGTGTTGTCAAATCCTTTCCCTCAAATCCGCTCTGGATGACGCAGGAGATGAAAAAAGGATCGGACAGACACAGACGGTTGATCTGCATGGCACTTTCATTGGACACAGGCTCCCGGAAATATTCTGCATATCTGTAAATAGACTCCAGCCCGTCCTCTTCCGGCAGATAGGGATTCATGGTGAAGAGTTTCAGACGTCCGGCCTCCAGATAGGTGTTTATGACGTTAATAAGCCAGCCCACATAGGAACCCGTAACCAGCATAGGCGCATACTTGGATTCTGAAAGATCATGCCATGTGCCGGGAATGCTCGGATCTTTGGCTGTCAGGCATTCCTCATCGCGGTAGATGTATTCACCCGTATTCTGGAATTCGTCAATCATCACCAGAAAACGGATGTCAGAAAGGCTGGCGTAGCGGTGCGGAGCTTTTGATGCTGTATCCCACATCATATCGGCAATTCCGTCTTTTTGTGCCTGCCGGATTTCATCCACATCGGTGACAAGGGGTTTCATTGATTTTGAAACCCCGTATTCCCGGATTTCATCCAGTGTCAGGGATTTCCGGATCAGTGCAGGGTCTCTTTCCAGAAAGGAAATATACTGGGATGCAAATGCACAGTAATATTCCATTGCAAAATACGGCAGCCATATTTTCCGCTCTCCGATATTGATGTAAAAGGGAATCACCTGCCCGTTTTCGCTCCACAGTTCATTGAAGATGCGCTGCAGAAACGCAGTCTTGCCGCTTTTGCGCCGGGCAAGTATGGCCCTGGATTTGGACAGACGCATGGGAATGCGCCCAATCCATTTGTGAAAATCATCAAATTCCTTTTTTCTGCCCACCAGAAGATCCGGGGGGCCGATGGACTCGGGCAGTGGGTACTGCATGATCTGATTCTCCTTTCTGTTTGGAATATCCGGAACTCTTCAGACTGACAGTCTTTCCGTATTGCAATCCGGACAGGGTTTTATATCCTCTTTCCCTGTTTCCTGTATTCCTTTCAACTGCCGGGTTATGGCTGCCAGAATATTCCGGGCCTTGTCAAAATCATAATTCTCCACCTGTTTTTCCAGCAGGGCCATCTCTTTTCCGGGTATCAGTCCATGCAGTTGTTTCCGGACAGCCGGAAGATGTTCGACAGCATCACAGTCTCCGTCTGCCAGAAGTCTGTCCAGTACTTCCAGTGTGAAAACAGCAGATTCCGGACACAGAGATGCCGGACTGGTTTCGGATATTCCATTGTTTTCGGCAGGCAGTGACCGGAGATCTGTGATTTGCAGAGGCTCTTCTTTGGGACAGGCTGTTTTTTCTGTTATGGAAACAGGTTCTCCCTGCCGGTTCAGGGGGCTGCCGAACAGGGCGGTAAAACGGAAGGTGCTGCCTATGCCCGGTTCGCTTTCCACATGGATACTGCCACCCATCATATTGATCAGCCGTCTGCATATGGCCAGGCCCAGGCCTGCACCGCCATATTTCCGGGTAGCGGAACCGTCTGCCTGCGTAAAGGGATCAAAAAGCTGGGAGCGTTTTTCCGCGGGAATGCCTATGCCGGTGTCATTGACAAAAAATCCCAGCCGCACCTGATTCGGCAGATAGCCCATCACTTCAGTTCGTATGAGGATTTCCCCGTTTTCCGTGAATTTGATGGCATTATCAGCCAGATTGAGCAGTATCTGCCCCAGCCGAAGGGGATCTCCGGTGAGAAAGAGGGGAACAGCCCCATCCCCTGAAATCCGGATACGGTTCCCTTTTTCTTCGGCCTTTTCCTGTACTGTAAGCAGCACTCTGTCAAAAACATCTTTCAGATCAAAGGGAATGTTTTCCAGTTCCAGGCGGTCAGCCTCGATATTGGAAAAATCAAGAATATCATTGATGATTCCCAGAAGGGATTTGGCCGAGGACTGGATTTTGCCCAGATAGTCCCTTTGCACATGACTCAGATCCGTGGTTTCCAGGATCAGATGGGTAAGTCCGGTTATGGCATTCATGGGCGTCCGGATTTCATGACTCATACGGGCCAGAAATTCTGTTTTTGCCCTGCTGGAGGATTCTGCTGTTTCCTTGGCACGGAGAAGTTCAGCTTCCATCTGCTTGCGCAGGGTGATGTCGGTTCCCGCTATAATCATGCAGTCTTCATGGGCAATGCGCAGGAAACGGGCAGACAGGAGCATATCAAAAAGACTTCCGTCTTTTTTCCGCACACGGGTTTCAAAACCGTTTGCCTCCTGTTTTTCAGATACAATTTCCGAAAGCCAGGCCATATCAGCGGGATTGTCGAAAAGATTCAGATCAAAGGGGGTACGGCCCAGCACTTCCCCAATGCTGCAGGCAAATGCACGGCAGAATGCCTCATTTGCCTGAATCACCTGACTGTCTGCCATTCTGATAATCACAATCGCGTCCGGAGCGGCTTCCAGGGTGTGACGGTAGCGTTCCTCACCAGCGTCCACCTCTGCCCGCAACTGATCAACAGACATGCGTGCCTGACTGTAGAGTTTTGCATTCTCAATGGCAATGGCCGCGTGATCTGCCAGTATGGAAAAGAAAAACTGATCGGTTTCGCTGAATTCCATAATCTGGGATCCGGAATCCGCATAGAGAATACCGGACAGTTTTTCTCCGAAAAGCAGGGGCGCACACATGACCGACTGAATATTGAGATTGATAAAACTCTGGGAAAGTTCTTTTTCGCGGATTCCTGTGAGAAATACATTTTCCCGTGTATGGATGGCCCGGCGTATGGTGGAATAGGACAGGAGAGATTCCCAGTCCCTGTCTGCTGTGATGGGGATGTTGTGAACCACACTGGTATCAGGCCGGACAGACCCGTTTTCATCTGTCAGACCAATGAATCCGCGCTCTGCTCCAATCAGTTTTATGGACTCATCGAGCACAATGTGAAGAATCTGATCCAGACTGTCAAGGGCAATGATGCGTCCGGTAACTTCCTTAAGCCGCAGAAAATCCTTCCGGTTGATGGCATTCCACATGCGGCTGAGCAGGTCGCTCATTTTGTTTTCCGCATCATTTTCATTCAGATAAAAAAACGTGACATCCTTGGACAGACTGATTTCATCTCCGGATTGCAGAAGTTTTTTCTCCACCTGCTCGCAGTTGACAAACACATGATTTTTGGATTTCTGGTCTGCAATGAAATAACTGTCACCTTCGGCTGTCAGAATGGCATGAACACGGGACACAGTGGGGGTATCAAACACAATATCGTTCCGGGGACCCCGGCCCATTGTGTAAACCTCTTTTTGCAGAGGAATCTGCCGGACGATATTATCGCCCCTTATCTGAATGAGTCTGTGCATGAAAACTGCCTCGTTCCGGGTGCTGTGACAATGCCATTACGTTAAGGGCGGGGAGTCCCGAAGTGAAAATTTGGTAATCTGAAATAATTGACGAAAACAGTGCCAGCCTTTCAGTCCGGCACTCCGGGCCGGGGTTTCCCACAGAGATCACAGAGGAAAACACCCACAGAGGACACAGAGAAAAAACATTGTTTTTCAACAAAAATCTCTGTGTTCTCTGTGGGAAAAAAATAAATACTTCAACACTGCCAGACTTTCAGTTCGGCACTCCGGGCCGGGATTTCCCACAGATCACAGAGGAAAAACACCCACAGAGGACACAGAGGAAACACATTGTTTTTCAACAAAAATCTCTGTGTCATCTGTGCAAATCTCTGTGTTCTCTGTGGGGAAAAAATAAATACTTCAACACTGCCAGCCTTTCAGTTCGGCACTCCGGGGAACTGCTTAACGCAATAACATTGGGTGCTGGTAAACGGACACCGGATTCTGGTGTTCCAAAATCAGGAACAGATAATAACAGAACCCGGCTTTCAAACCCGTCCGCATTTTTCCAGCAAATGCTGTATTCTGTCTATTTCAAAACTTTTTGTCAGACGCCGGAGTTCTCTGGCAAAGGGTCTGAACCGCTCATCGACTGCCATCATTTCATCGCTTTTATCCCGGAGTGCGCCAATATCCCCCACATCCGCCATTTTTTTCAAAGCTGCCACTGTGTCCGCAGGCGGGGGAACAAAACCTGCGTATGCCATAGACACATTTTCCTGCTGCGGCATATTTTCTTCGTATATCCACTCCAGATGCAGATGTTTGCGCACCTTTTCCAGCATCTGAGCCATATCAAGCGGTTTGGAAAGATAATCATCACATCCGGCTGTCAGACTTTTCTGCCGGGCCTCATCAAAAATATCCGCAGACAGGGCTATTATTGTGACATGGGCAAGTTCATCTGTTTTCCGGATGCGCATGGCAGCCTCAAATCCGTCCATCACAGGCATAATCAAATCCATGAAAATCAGATCAGGCATGAATTCCAAAGCCATTTCTGTTCCCTCACTGCCGTTTTCCGCTTCCCTGATTTCAAAGCCCAGCGGAAAAAGAATATCGCGAATCAGGCTCCGGTTTTCGGTTTTATCATCCACCACCAGAATTTTCCTTTTTTCCCCCTGAAAACCGATAATACGCCGTTTATCTGTTTTGCTTTTCATTTCAAGTGCATCCGAAACCTCCGGCAGTTCCAGATCAAAACGGAACACACTGCCCTTTTCCGGTTCACTCTGCACTGAAATTTTTCCCCCCATCAAATGCACCAGATTGCGGGTGATACTCAGTCCCAGCCCGGTTCCCTTTGTTTTGTGCGTATGGGATGCAATCTGCCGGAACGGGGAAAAGATATTTTCCAACTGATCTTCGGGAATTCCCATCCCTGTGTCTTTCACCTGAAAACAGATAAGAGAAAATTTCTGCGCATTGTTTTTTTCCGTTTCAATGGTTTCCACGCTGAAAATCACTGAACCCGCATCTGTGAATTTGATGGCATTGTTCAGCAGATTTAGCAGCACCTGTCCCAGCCGCTGTTCGTCCGCCAGCACGGCATGAGGCAGGGAATCCGCAGGTTTATACCGGAAATCAAGCCCTTTTTCCTGTGCCCGGATACTGACCATTTCGGAAATGCCTTTGAGAAATGCGGGAAAGGCAATGGAAACAGGATGCAGTTCCATTTTTCCGGCCTCAATTTTGGACAGATCCAGAATGTCATTGAGCAGGTTCAGCAGATGGTTTCCGCTGCGTTCAATAATCTCAACCCCGGATCTCTGGGATTCACTCAGATTTCTGTCCCGTCTGAGTATCTGGGCATAACCCAGTATGCCGTTTAAGGGTGTGCGGAGTTCATGGCTCATATGGGCCAGAAATTCACTTTTGGCACGGTTGGCTGCATCTGCCCTTTCTTTGGCATTTTGCAGTTCGGCTGCGGTATGCCTGTGGCCTTCTATTTCCTGACTGAGCAGTGCATTAAGCCGGGTAAGGGATTCTGTGCGCTCCTGCACGGTCTGTTCAAGATGATCCCGATGCTGGCGAAGCTGTTTCTGCGCCATTTCCTTTTCAGCAATTTCCTGCCTGAGAATTTCATTGGTTTCTTTGAGTTCCTGCATCAGTTTCCGGTTGCCGTTGATGAGCCGGTAATACCGGAATGCTTCGCAGACCACTGCTTCCATCTGCTCCGGGTCCCAGGGTTTGTGAAGATAACGGAACACATTGCCGTCATTGATGGCTGCAATGACAGCCTCAATATCCGCATATGCCGTAAGGATCAGACGTATGGCATCCGGATGTTCTGTCTTGATTTTATCGAAAAATTCCGTACCGGTCATGCCCGGCATCCGCTGGTCAGAAATAATTACCTGAACCGGCTCCTCACACAGAATCCGGCATCCCTCTTCCGCACTGTTTGCAAGATAGACATTGTATTTTTTCCGGAACTGCCTTTTCAGAGATTTCAGAATTTCCTGCTCGTCATCAATAACCAGAATATTTCCAATGGTTTGATTTTCTTTTGTGCTCATTTTGCCAGCTCCCTGCCAATGATAATGGTAAACACTGCCCCCTTACCTGCTTCTGAAACCACAGACAGACTGCCCCTGTGTTTCTCTGTAATGATTTTGTATGCAAGACTCAGCCCCAGACCGGTTCCGCTGCCCACCGGCTTGGTTGTGAAAAAGGGATCAAATATCTTTCCGATAATATCTTCAGGAATGCCGGGGCCTGTATCGGAAAAATCCATGCGGATCTTTCCGGCTTCCTCTTTTGCGCTGATTTTCAGGGTTCCCTGCTGATTCATGGCCTGGGCTGCATTGATGATCAGGTTGAGAAACACCTGATTCAGCTCGGACGCATAGCACTGAACCAATGGCAGTTGCGCAATGTCAAGTATAACATCTATCCTGCGTTTTTTCAATTCCGGTGCTGCTACTGCCAGCGTACTTTCCAGACTTTCCCGGATGTCAATATCTTTGATTTCACCTTCATCCAGCCGGGAAAAGGTGCGCAGATCCGTAACCAGTTTCCGGATACGTGCAATTCCGTCTGTCAGGGCTTTGTGCAGATCCGCAAAGTCCTCAAAAATAAAATCAATATCATATTCTGTGCGTATGGTTTCTGCGGCTTTCCGCATATCCGGATTTTCCTGTCCGAAGATCAGATTTTCCATCTCCCGGTATCCGTCTGAAATATCATCAAAGGATTCTCTCAGACTGTGGAGATTGCTGTTGATGTAGGCAATGGGATTGTTGATCTCATGCGCAATACCGGCCACCAGTTGGCCCAGGGAATTCATTTTTTCCGACTGAATCAGCATGGACTGGGTTTCCCTGAGTTCGGCCAGAGTTTTTTTCAGCACAGTCTTTTCTTTGATCAGTTCCCTCTGCATATTGCTGATTTCCCGGTTCAGGGCTGTCATTTCCCTGTTCAGAATACCGAGTTCCTGAGCATCATATTCGCCAATAATCAGCCCCCGGTCTTTCTGACGCCAGGCTTTGGCTTTCACCGTGTGCATGATATCCAGACCATTGCCTGTGGTCAGAATCCCCTCAAACACAGGCCCGTTTCCCATTGGCAGATCCATGAGCGTGCGGAAATCCGGGTTGACCAGATAATCAGCGGGACGGTGATTCCTGTTTTCCGTATCCAGCAGTATTTTCATGCCTGCATTCGCGTACAGGAGTTCCCCGCCTGCATCAAACAGCGCAATGGCAATCGCCAAACTGTCATGACAGAAAGTGGGCAGAATATCCGGCCAGTTTTTCACAATATCGCTGATCAATGAAGCTCCTGTTATACCAATTCTCCATTGAAAATATACTTATACCATTACCTGAAACATTTGCAGAGGTTCAGATTCATATCTGAATTCCGAACAGAAAAACTCTGTGTCACTCTGCGGAAACTCTGTGTTACTCTGCGGTTAAAATCCGCCCGGCAGAATTACCAAAATATTTTAAGTATCGGTATATGATTCAGTTTCCCGCAGAGGACACAGAGGAAATAATTCACATTATTGTATAAATTCAATAGAGAATCGGTATTAAAGCCTAATACTCTGTCAAGTTTGAAATTGTGAGTTCATAAACCCTTAGGGTTTGGAAATTCTGAACTCACAAAAACAAAGTTGACAAAGCACTAAGATTTTAAGAAAAAAATTTTTATACTGAAACCCTGAATGTTTTCAAAACCCTCGGGATTTTTCCGGAATTAATGCTGAAATATTTTTCAGATTTCTTATAACAAAATAAATTGAATATATATTTAAATTATGTCATAATCATACTATGAAAGATAAAGACATACAAGAGAAATTCTGAACAGTAAAACCTTTTGCGGATCAGGGATGCGGATGATCTGCTGCAGGAACCTGAACATTTTTCCAATCCTTAGACCTGCGGATTTAACAAAATTTTAACATTTGCATTATCGGTTTTGTGTTATAAGTAAGCAGACAGAAGTTTTTGTGTATTTAAGAAATCAGGACACTTCACTCTCTGCGTCTCTGCATTTCATCTGTTCAGTCATCCGGAAAAAAACGCAGAGCCGCAATCAGTATAAGCAGACAAACAAAGGTTTTTGTGTATTCAAAAAAACCGGATTTTTTCGGAAAAATCCGGTTTTTATGAAAATTTTATGCCAGAAAATTTATGGAACCTTACTTATTGCAACTGACACCCGGTATGCTTTTTTCATCAGTTGATAAAGGAAATTTTTTTTATGAACCCGGAAACCATACTGCTTGTGGATGATGAAGAGGATATTCTGGAACTGCTGCGGTATAACCTGAGAGCCGAAGGATACCATGTTTTATGCGCGGAATCCGGGGAAACCGCCCTGGAGATTGCCGGAACCCAAAAGCCGGATCTGATTGTGCTGGATCTCATGCTGC
>CAZHPS010000071.1:0-19694 GCA_964534335.1 uncultured Desulfobacterales bacterium | reverse complement strand
TAACGTATGGAAGGCAACCCGTTTGCCCCTGAAAATAAAAATTCAGCAGATACTAGGTAATGGCAAGAATCTGATCCGCAGATTTCTGTGCCGCGCCCTGCTCGTCACCTGTCCGAAGCGCAATAGCAGTGCCGGGCATACGCGCACCAAGAAATTCTTCCCTGAGTTTCAGACCGATCATTGCGCATTTTTCCTTTCATTTTTTTTGAATATGCCGGCTTCCGACCAGATGGATCAGGCTGCTGATACTGGTGTTTATCTGTCCGCTATGATTTTTCAGGGATTCAGAAGCCTCAGCAGACTGTTCCGCGTGGGCTGCATTCTGCTGAATGCCTTTGTCCATGCCGGATACAGCCCTGTTTATCTCTTCGATTCCCAAGTGCTGCTGTGCCGATGCGGATGCAATGTCACGGGTAAATCCGGCCACATCCCCGGCATTTCTGCTCAGTTGCTGAAATATCCCGTTTGTCTGCGTAAGCAGATGAGTACCGCGTTCTGTTTTCCGTATGGTATCTTCCAAAAGACCGGAAGTATTTTTTGCAGCCTGGGCTGCTCTCATAGCCAGATTTCTTACCTCATTTGCAACAACGGCAAATCCGCTTCCCGCGTCTCCGGCCCTTGCAGCCTCCACAGCCGCATTCAATGCCAGCAGATTGGTCTGAAAAGCAATGTCATCAATGGTTTTGACGATCATGCCGGTTTCTTTGCTGCTGTCTGAAATACTGCTTATGGAGGCAGTGAGTTCAGCCATCATGCCTTCTGCCGCGGATACGGTTTTGTTTGTCTCATTCATCCTGCTTTGCAGCAGTTCTGCCTGCCGGGCATTCTGCCGGGACATGGAAGCCATCTGCTGCAAAGAGGATGAGATTTCTTCCACAGCCGCGGCCTGTGCGGAAGCGGACCGGGACAGGGAAACGCCTGCTGATGCGGTCTGGGCGGATGCGGAATTCACAAGATCCATTCCTTCGATCAGTCCCCTGATGATCCTGATGAGCGGACTGGTAATCATATTGTTGTTCCGTATGGAGATAATAAAGGAAAACAGGGTGATAAGCACCATGACAGTCAGTGAGGCCCCAATGGTTTTTCTGTATGCAGCCAGCGCGCTGCTGAAACCGTTTTGAGCGTGTTTCCGCTCCAGGTCTGTCAGCACAGTGATTCCGGCTTCCATGCGGTCAAACACCTCATCGCATCCCAGCAGCATCATTGCGCCCACATCAAAATCCCCGGCCTGAATGACCTCAACCGCCTCCATGATCAGACGCCGGTATTCGCCTGTGTTTTTCAGTATTTCGTTCAGGATTCCGATTCTGTCTTTCCCTGTTCCGGTTTCAGGATTCATCCCGGTGTTCCTGTATAAGCGGTTCAGAAGTTTTTCCGCCATATTTTCCTGATGCCCGGAAACTGACCCGGCAAATGCGATAAGGCTCCGGTTTTCCGCATCAGCCTGCGCAAACATGGCTTCCATTTCTTTGAGTTCTGTCCGCAGATCCTCTTTTGTGGCTCCTGCATAGATCAGTGTGAAAAGCCGGTACACCCTGCCGTTGATGCGTTCCATTCTGTCAGAGAGCCGGATCGCGTCTTCATATAAGCGGAAAGAAACTCCGCGGATATCTTCCAGTGTCTGTTTCTGATGGTTCATCCCAAGATACAGCAGTGCATAAAGGATGCACAGCATAATCACTGTCTGGAATGACATAAGATGAAGTCTTTGATTAATTTTCATGGGATCACCCTGTCCGGCAGGTACAGAATTTCAAAGGGTTGGGCACGCGGTGAACAGTATTTTGCACCGCCTGCGGTGAGGAAAACGTTTCAGGGAATATCATTCATCCACATAGGTTCCGGAACAAATCCAGCAGGTATCATCCACTTTGACCCCGTAAGCGAGTTTTTTCTGAACCTTCTGATCCACAGGATTCTGCCAGTAATATTCAATCCATCCGGTTCCTTTTTTAATGGCCTCAAGGTAGGCCGCGCCGATGTTGAGGCCGTTTTTGTCTTTGAGTTTGGAGAAATCCTTTCCCGCAAGATGGGGTTTGGCCGCATGTGCCAGCACTTTCACATCAAAATCATACGCGGAAAGATACAGTTCCCCGTGCATGAACTGCCCCTTTTCCCCTTTCTGAATTTCCTCCAGCAGGGCCTTTACTCCGTTTTTTTTGGCAAAATCAGCCCCGCCATGCACAAATTTCTCCACATCCTCTTTGGAAGGATGGTCGCCGGCTGCACACATGCTTTGGAAGGAAAAAACAAGGATGCAGACCAGACTGAGCAGCAGTTTTTTTCTCATTGCAAATCTCCTTTTGTGTTGAATGTTTTTTATAAACGCGGGTCAAATCCGCTGATCTGCCCCGTGATCCCGATCCATGAAAAATTAGAAATAATTGACATTATTATAGAAAAATGTAAAAAACAAATCAGAATCCCGGAAGGGATGACATTCAATAAGGTTCCATAAATTTTCGGGCATAAAATTTTCAGAAAAACCGGATTTTTTGGAAAAATCCGGTTTTTTGAATACACGAAAATTTTTGTTTGCCTGCTTATCAGCCGGTTTGACCCACTGCCAAAAAACAGACAGTGCCGCTATATTTCCAAAGCCTGATTCAGATCTGCCATAATGTCATCCGGATCCTCCAGCCCCACAGAAAGCCGGATCAGTCCGTCTGCAATGCCTGCTTTTTTTCTGTCTTCCGGCGAATAGGTCGCATGTGTCATGGAAGCCGGATGCTGAATCAGGGTTTCGCAGTCCCCCAGGCTCACGGCCAGAGTGCAGAGTTTTACAGAATTCATAACCTTTTTTCCAGCTTCAATTCCGCCTTTGACTTCAAAAGCTATCATTCCGCCGAATTTTTTCATCTGCTTCCGGGCAGTCTTATGTCCGGGATGGGAGGTCAGTCCCGGATAATACACCTTTTGCACTTTGGGATGTTTTTCCAACTGTTTTGCAATTTTCATCGCACTGTCGCAGTGGCGTTCCATACGCACGGCAAGGGTTTTGATGCCCCGCGAGATCAGCCATGCGTTAAAAGGACTCATAATTGGGCCGAAATGAATAAAGTACTGTTCCCGGATTTTTGCTGTCATTTCCTGTTTTCCCACAATCATTCCGCCCACCACATCCCCGTGCCCGCTCAGGTATTTGGTTGCGGAATGAATAACAATATCTGCGCCCAGTTCCAGAGGATTCTGGAGCCAGGGGGAGGCAAAGGTATTGTCCACAACCAGGGGGATATTCCTGCGCCGGGCTGCATCGGCCCACAGCCGGATGTCAATCACATCAAGAGTGGGATTGGCCGGTGTTTCCAGGTAAAGAAAACAGGTTTTTTCATCTGTCAGGGACTCAATGGAAGAAGCAGAATTGGCATCCGCGGGAGAGATAAAACGTGCTTCAATGCCGAATTTACGCAGATTGGTGCTGAAAAGGGCAAATGTGCCGCCATACAGGGTGGTGCAGGAAACAAGATTGGCCCCCGGAGCCGTGAGTGTCATTGCCACCGAGGCCACTGCCGCCATGCCTGAAGCAGTGGCAATGGCAGATTCTCCGCGCTCCAGCAATGCAACTTTTTCCTGCAGCAGATCAACCGTGGGATTTGATATGCGGGTATAGATATAACCGGTGTCACTGCCTGCAAACAGGTTTGCACCGTGTTCCGCACTGTTGAATTTGTACGTTGATGTCATATGAATGGGGGGAACCAGATCAAGGGAAGTGATGTGACAGTTCTTCACCCCGTGCACGATCTCGGTATCTTTGGCATATTTCTTCATTCTTACCTCCTCTGTTCCGGATAATGGATCAAAATGCTGATTTTTTCGGCAGTGGGTCAGATCCGTTGATCTGAGCCTGAAACCGGGGTAAAAAAATCCGAAAGGATTGACATTATTATAAGAAAAAATTGCAAAAACAAATCAGAATCCCGGAAGGGATGACATTGTCAACCGATCTGACCCACTGTCATTTTTTCATAATCTGTGGAAAAATCAGATCTGGGGGATGACATTGCTGCAATACAGGCAATCTGGCTGTGATATGCCCTGAATTTTCAGTAAAATCAAAATTGGGCTGGGGTGTAAAAAAAACAGTACTGCTGTGGCTGCGGAAACTTCTGAATGCTGAATTTCTGCACTGTTTTCCGGAGGAGTGCAAAAATTGTATTTTTGCATTCGGGAACAGGGTAGGAGTTACACAGTTGGTTTTCAAGTATTTGATTTTAAATAAACCGATTTGTGCAGTGTAACATCGGCATCTATAAAAATCAATATGTTAAAATTCAACTGCGTAACTCCTGCAGGGATGATACCAATTCGCTTTCAAAACATTTTGTCTTCAGATCCTGTTTTTCCGTGCAGTCCGTGTGTTCAGTGGTTAAAAAAATACGGATATTCCCTGGATTCTGAAAGCGGTTTGGTATGAAACAGGCATTTTCTTCCGATGCAGTTTCCGCACCCGGTAAACGCCTGAAACCGGTCTGCGGAAAACTTTTCGATCTGATGATATTATGTGAATTGCAGTTTACGCCAAACTCATGTTAAAAGAGGGACTCCAGTTCATCAGCCCGGTACATCTGCTCTAGCTGGGCACTGTCAATCTGGTGGAGTTTGTTCAGAAGGGTCTGGGAATTCCGTACATTGACATAAACGCTCCCCCCGGCGGTTTTTTTGATGATAGCGATATTTTCCAGATCAAACTGGGTCATAAAATAGGAATTGTGCGTGGCAATCAGCACCTGGGTTCTTTCGGATGCCTTTTCAAACAGCCCGGCCAGTACAGGCAGGGTTCTGGGATGAAGTCCCTGTGCGGGATCATCAAAGCATATCAGGGGCGGGGGCGTGGGTGTCACACAGAGAGTGGCCCAGGCAACAAAGCGGAGAATGCCGTCTGACAGATCTGAAAAATTAAGCTGGCTTTCCACACCCTCCTCTTCCCAGAAGGCATGAACCTCGCCTGTCCCGCTCAGTATCCGGGCATCAATATTTTTGAACCCCGGAATTGCAAACTGGGTCAGGGATTTCAGATCAGCAAATGCTTCAGGATGCTGTGTTTTCAGCAAATAGATTACAGCACTGAGATTGCCGCCGTCTTCCTTCAGAACCGGTTCATGTGTGGGGGGAACCGGCCTTTTCATTTTTTGGATGTCAATATGGGAAACACTGTAAAAACGCCAATTCCGGATATATTCCCTGAGCTGCCAGAGGTTTGACAGCCCTGCATCAGTAATGGCTCCCAGCCCCAGTTGGTTACTCTTTCCCAGTATCCATTCCCTGCGGAGAAAATCACCGTCTTCCGGGTCCCTTACCAGTCCCCTGCCATCGCGGAAATCCAGAAATGTGAAACCTCCGGGTGTTTTGCTGTCAATGGTTTTCTTGGTAAGAATTCTTTCAAACAAAACTTTGGGAAGTCCTTTGCCCCCTTCCACTTCGCCCTGGTAGAAAATGGGTATCCTGTTCTGATAATCAATCTGGGCATTCCAGAAAAGTCTGTCCGGGCCGGGTGTCTGGTAAATATTCTGACCAGCGGAACCGGAAATGACCTCCGGGGGAATTTCTCCCTGGCAGGAATCCCGGAGAAATTTCAGAAATTCAAACAGACTTGACTTGCCTGCGCCGTTGGATCCGATGATCACTTCCAGGGGATTGAAACGGAAGAGAACATCCCGGAAAGGACGGTATCCCCTGATTCTGACTGCCGGTAAGTAAAAATCACCCATTGGGTTTCTCCGGATGCAAAAATGCAAAAAAGCCGGGAAAACTGATTCGGACAGATTTGAAACCTGTCCTTACGGAAAAGCGGGAGCAAATTTCAAACCTGCCCTTTTTCCGTATCAGCCTCCCGGCTTTTGCTGTCTTAATATAAATGGTGCCGAAGGCCGGACTCGAACCGGCACGGGTGTAACCCACTACCCCCTCAAGATAGCGTGTCTACCAATTCCACCACTTCGGCATATGAAAATCTTAATCCGATTTGCCCTGTTCTGCTTTTCCTTCCTCTGACACCGGAGGAGGTACAGAGGGGGCTGTTTCCTGCGGAGTTGCGGCTGCCTCCGGTGCCGGGGCAGGAGTAACTGACTCAGCGGGAACTTCCTTTTTATCTGCTGCACTTTCTTCACCTGGCGCTTTTGTTTCCACGGCTGTCTGAACAGGGGAAGACGCTGGTGCTTCTGCCTTTTCATCTGCCGGAGCAGTTGCTGACTGTTCCGCAGCAGGGGCTTTCGCATCTTTCATGATGGAACTTCCTGTCCTGTGGCTGGAAACATAGGCCAAGGTCAGACAGGTGAGCATAAAAATCACAGCCGCCCATGTTGTTGCCGTGCTCAGGAACGAGGATGCACCGGTACTGCCGAAAAGCGTCTGACTGCCTCCGCCACCGAATGCGGCCCCCATATCTGCGCCCTTTCCTGTCTGGAGCAGCACAATCATAATCAGGGCAATGCACACAATAATGTGCAGTGTAATCAGTAAAGCTGCCATATATCTGCCGGTTCACCTCTGTCTGTTGTTTTAATGGCGGATGATTCTGGAAAATGTCTCTGCCGAAAGACTGGCCCCGCCCACCAGTGCGCCGTCAACATCCGGCATCTGCATCAGCTCGCGGATATTGTCCGGTTTCACACTCCCTCCATACTGTATTCTGAGGGATTTGGCAAGCGGATTTCCAAATTTTTTTTCCAGCAGTGACCGCATATATTCATGCACTTCCTGCGCCTGCCCGGCAGTGGCTGTTTTTCCTGTTCCAATGGCCCATACAGGTTCGTATGCGATCACCAGTTTCTCCAGTTCATCCGAAACAAAGTCTTTTAACCCATTTTTTATCTGTTTGTCAAGTACAGAAAACGTATTTTTTGCATCCCGCTCTGTTTCTGTCTCTCCCACACAGAAAACCGGAACCAGTCCGGCCCTGAGGGCAGCCCGGATTTTTCTGTTTATGCTCTCATCTGTTTCCCCGAAATGCTGACGTCTTTCCGAATGACCGACAATCACATGACTGCACCCTGCGGACACAAGCATGGATGCGGATATTTCACCGGTATATGCACCTTCAGCCTCCCAGAACAGATTCTGTGCGCCGAGTTGCACCGGGCTTCCTTTGAGTGCATTTCCGACAGCAGCGACTGAGATGAAAGGAGGCGCAATCATGATGTCGGTATCACGCACATCCTGCACAAGTTCTGCAAGTTTTTTCGCTGTTTCCACAGCCTCAGGAAGGGTTTTGAACATCTTCCAGTTTCCCGCTATAAACGGTCTGCGATTCTTCATTGCATATCCTCCTGTTTTCAGGTGTCAGGTGTTCAGTGTCCGGTATTTAGGTGATTTATTAAAATAAATATACCTGTCCAGTTCACGGCACAAGCTGGAAGCTTATGCTACTTTTGTGGTATATTCTTTTCTGTAAATAGCCTTATTTTCCGGATGATTCCCCTGAATCCTGACCCTGAATCCTGACACCTTTTACAACTGTTTCCCTATCATGGCAGCCAGATCAACCATGCGCTGGGAATAACCGGTTTCATTGTCATACCAGGACAGCACCTTGACCATGTTGTCTACCACATATGTGGTGGGGGCATCCACAATGGATGACAGAGGACATCCGTTGAAATCCGAGGATACCAGAGGCAGTTCACTGTAACCGAGGATTCCGGTCAGGGAACCTTCGGCTGCCTCTTTAAGGGCATTGTTCACATCTGTTCCCGTGACGCCGGATTTTTCCACAGTGGCAACAAAATCCACGATGGAGACATTGGGAGTGGGAACCCGGATGGCCAGGCCGTTGAGTTTTCCCGCCAGTTCCGGCAGTACCAGGGAAACCGCTTTTGCCGCGCCTGTGGTGGTTGGGATCATGGAAAGGGCTGCTGCCCTTGCCCGGCGGAGGTCTTTGTGCGGAAAATCCAGCAGACGCTGGTCTCCGGTATAGGAATGGATAGTGGTCATCAGTCCGCAGCGGATCCCGAAATTTTCCAGCAGAACTTTTGCCACCGGAGCCAGGCAGTTGGTGGTGCAGGAGGCATTGGAAATAATATGATGACTGCGCGGGTCATAAAGGTTCGCGTTTACGCCCATTACGATGGTGATATCCGGATCCTTGGCTGGAGCGGAGATAATCACTTTTCTTGCTCCGGCCTCCAGATGTCTGGAAGCACTTTCTGAGTCCCGGAAAAGCCCGGTGCATTCCGCGACAATATCCACACCCAGATCTTTCCATGGGAGTTGTGCGGGATCTTTGATAGATGTGAGGGCAACAGATTTTCCGTTTACGCGTATGCCGGTTCCGTCAACCGTGACACTGCCGTCAAATTTCCCGTGAACAGAATCATAGGTCAGCAGATGTGCCATGGTGGCCGCATCCATCAGATCATTGACAGCCACAATTTCCACATCCGGATGCTTCATGGCGGCACGGAACACAATCCTGCCGATTCTTCCAAAACCGTTGATACCGACTTTTACGCTCATAATCCCTCCTTGAGATTTTTCATTAATATCAGGGCGTCCTCCCCTGTTTCCGGATAATATCCCGGTCTTTGGCCGATGCGCCGGAACCCCAGTCCGGTATACAGGGCCATAGCCGGAATATTGGATTCCCGGACTTCCAGAAAACAGGCTGCCGCCCCTGCTTCCAATGCCTTTTGCAGTCCCATGCCAAGCATCAGTCCGGCCAGCCCCTGCCGTCTCCAGGCCGGAGCCACAGCGATACGCATTATCTGCATCTCGTCTGCGATCACGCGGAAGAACAGATAACCTGCGATCCTGTTATCCGCATTTTCAGGATTTTCCCTTGCGGTATAATTGTATCCGGTTTCGGCAGCCAGTTCCGCCAAAAAGGAAAGATGGCCCCAGGGCCGGGTAAAACACAGCCGTTCCACTGCCAGAAGAGAGGCAATATCCGCTTCTCCGGCATGATCTACGATCAGTTTGCTTTCCATCAGCTTCTCTGATTTCCCCGCAGTATTCCGCTGGCCAGTGAAATACTTCTTTTTCCAAAGGATTCCAGAGAAACCGCGAGTTCGGCAAGCGGTTTTTTGTCCCTTGCCTCCACCGCGCGCAGCAGCATGGGCAGGTTGATTCCGGAAATAACCTCCACCTGACCTTCCTCCAGAAGGGAATAACTCAGATTGGAAGGGGTTCCCCCAAACATGTCCGTAAAAATGAGTATTCCTCTTTTCCGGTTGACAGCCTTGATTCCTTTGATAATTTTTTCCCGCAGCCGGTCAGCATCCTCGTTGGGCATGATGGAAACCGCAGTAACAGCATCGGGCCGGGAACCGCTGATGAGTTCAACCGTGCTGATCAGGGTTTCCGCGAGCAGGCCATGTGTGACAATCACTATTCCAGTCATAATAATTCCGTAATCCTGAAATTTCCGGATTCATTCTTTTCCAATATCGCGATGGGCAATATCCGCCCATCGCCCTGAAGTGCGGATATGCTCATGCACTGCACCCGCGATGGACACGGATCTGTGCTTTCCGCCCGTGCATCCCAGGGCAAGGGTCAGATAGGCTTTTCCCTCTTTTTCATACAGTGGAATCAGATAATCAAGCAGATCGAGAAATTTTTTCATAAAAATGCCTGTTTCCTCCCGATCCAGCACATATGCCCGAATCTCAGGAGTTTTTCCATCCAGATTTTTGAGTTCAGGCACGAAATAGGGATTGGCAAGAAACCGCACATCCATAATAAGGTCAGCATCATGGGGAGTGCCGTATTTGAAACCGAAAGACATGATCCGTATGCGCATGGGAATCCGCATACCGCTCTCCCCGGCAAGTTCCCGAATCAGTTTCTTGAGTTCATGCACTGTATAATGGGATGTGTCAACAATCCGATCCGCGGCTGCCCTGAGATCCTTTAACTGCTCCCGTTCCATTCGGATTCCATCGGCAATGCCTTTGTCTTTTGCCAGCGGATGAAACCTCCGGGTTTCACTGTAGCGCCGCAGCAGCACCTGATCATCGGCCTCAAAAAACAGTATCTGAAAATGGCAACCTTTTTCCCTGAGAATGTCAAAGACCTGTTTGTATCCGGAAATAAAGCGTTTTTCTCTCAGATCCATGACAAAGGCCAGCCCCGCGAGTTCTGAACCGCTTTCCACCGGCAGTTCCAGAAATTTCGGCAGCAAAGCCACAGGCATATTGTCCACGCAGTAAAATCCCGCGTCCTCAAAAGCAGTCATGGCAGAGCTTTTGCCGGAACCGGAAAGTCCGGTTATAATAACAATCCGCATTCTTATCATAGGGTTTGAATTCCATGCGGCTGATCCGCACCATGTTTTCCTGACAAAAGATATAAGATTCTGACTGAAAGCATTCCGGCAAATTTTCCGCGGAGAACACAGCGTTATGAAATCTTACTTAATTGCCGATCATTTACATGGAATCATCTTCCTCGCTGATAACAGTGAGAATTTCATCAGCGTCCGCTGCATTCATAAGCCGTTTTCTGAACATTTCGTTTTTCAGTATTCCGGAAATCCGGGCAAGCATCCGGAGATGAATGTCAATGGAATTTTCCGGAGTCAGCAGCAGAAAGAAGATATAGGTGGGTTTGCCGTCAATGGATTCAAAATCCACACCTTTCCGGCTAAGTCCGAAACCGAGGATCAGAGATTCAAGTCCCTTCAGTTTCCCGTGGGGAATACCGATCCCGCCCCCGATGCCCGTGCTTCCCAGCCGCTCCCGTTCCATCAGCACCCGGACAAGTTCCCGTGTTTCCACACCCGCGATACGCGCCGCTGGTATGACCATCTCTTCTATAACCCCTTTTTTGTCCCTGGATACGAGGTCAGTGAGAACAGCGTCTTTGTGCAATACATCTGCAATTTTCATCATATGCAATAAAAAAGCCTCCGATCCGTAAAACGGATCCGCACAGAATCCGTTACAGGGTGTCTGCCCCGCAGCCATTAAAAAGGGCGGAGGAGTGTCAAACTGAAAGTTTGGCAGACATCGCAGAGTCCCAAACTTTCCGGTTCAGGACTCCGGATAAAATATGATTCATCACCGGCAATGGAACCGGTGCATCTGCCCTGTGACGGAAATCAGACACCCTCTGCATCTGCTCAGATACTGGGCTGCACCAGACCGTAGTTCCCGTCTTTTCTCCGGTACACCACATTGACCTGCTGGGTTCTGGCATTGGTGAAAACAATAAAGTTGTCATCCGCTAGATCAAGCTGCATGACAGCCTCTTCCGGATCCATGGGTTTGTAATCAATGGATGTGACAATGATCTCACCTTCGCTGTCCTCTTCCGAAGACGCGGCTCCGCCAAATCCAACGTCACCGGGCTTTCCGCCCTTCCGGTCAGTCCTGCGCTCCCGGATCTTCTGTTTGCTTTTTTTGATCTGTTTTTCCAGTTTGTCCAGCACCATGTCAATGGCCGAGTACATGTCACCGGTTTCCTCCCGGCCGTTGATCTTCAGACGGTCACCGATGATATTGATTTCGGCAATATGCCGGAATTTTTCCACAGAAAGAACCACACTCGCCTCGGCCGGATTGTCAAGAAAGCGGTCGAAACGGTTGAGTTTCTCCGTGGCGTATGCTTTCAGATGTTCGGAAGGATCCAGGTTCTTGAAAGTAACAGATGTCTGCATAATTGTCCTCCTCTAATATTGTTTTCGCTTGTTGGATGGAAGTATCCGCATCATTTCACGGTACTTGGCCACTGTTCTCCGCGCAATGCTGATATTGGAACTGTCTTCCAGCATTTTTGCGATTTTGTCATCACTGTAAGGATTTTTGGGATCCTCACTTTCGATAATCTGCTTTATGCTGTCCTGAACACTTGCAGAGGCCACAGCCTCGCCGTGCACACGGCTGATGGAACTGTTGAAAAAATACTTCAGCTCGAAAATACCCTGGGGCGTATATGCGTATTTGTTGGTGGTGACCCGGCTGATGGTGGATTCGTGCATGTCAATATCCTCGGCCACATCACGCAGCACCATTGGTTTGAGATACGCTATTCCTTTTTCAAAAAACTCCCTCTGGAATTTCAGGATGCTTTCCATTACCCGGTAAATGGTTTTCTGCCTCTGGTGAATGCTTTTGATCAGCCATGCAGCCGAGCGCATCTTTTCCTGCATATAGTCCCGTGCCGAATCGCTGACCGGAGCCCCGTTGCTGACAGAATTCTGGTAAAGGGCATTGACCCGCAGCCTGGGCATGCCATCATCATTGAGAACAATCACGAAATCATCATCGAGTTTGTACACATAAATATCCGGTGTGATATAATGGGATTCTTCCTCATTGAACCGCAGACCGGGCCGGGGATCCAGCCCTTTGATGATACTCACCGCTGCCACCACCCGTTCAGGAGTCGTTTTCAGTGCCCTGGCAATGGCCTTGTAATTTTTGTTTTCCAGATTATGGAGATGTTCCCCGATAATCCGGAGTACAACTTCATCATCACATTTGAAATGCCTGGCCTGAATCATAAGGCTTTCGCTCAGATTCCTGGCACATATTCCCACAGGATCAAAGGTCTGGAGCATTGACAGCACATTTTCCACTTTTTCCGGCAGGGAACCGCTTGCTGCGGCAATATCATCCACTGACACATCCAGGAATCCGTTGAGGTTAAGGTTGCCGATAATCAGGCTTCCGATTTTTTCCTCTTCCGGGTTAGGGGAAGTCATAAGAAATTGCCACAGCAGATGTGCGCTCAGGGATTCCTTCTGCGCTATAAATGTCTCGTAGCGCGGGGATTCCCTGTCCTCGGATTCAAAGGCCGCCTTTCCGGGTGTATTATATTCATCAATATAATTGCTCCAGTCAATATCGTCACGGATTTTTTCCTCTATCACGATTTCTTTTTCCGGCATATCGATTTTCAGTTCAGGAATTTCAGCATCCGCTGTGATACGGTCTTCGGGACTGATGCTTTCCTGCACTTCCTCCAGGGCCGGATTTTCCTCCAGTTCCTGACGGATGGCATCCATAAGTTCCAGACGCGACAACTGCAGCAGCCTGATAGCCATCTGCAACTGGGGCGTCATAACCAACTGCTGTGTGAGTTTTAGCTGCTGCCTGAGTTCTATTCCCATAAATACCCCTGATTATAAACTGAATTCTTCGCCCAGATAAATACGCCGCGCGGTTTCGCTCTCCACAATCTGTTCCGGTTTTCCGGATTCGATCACCCTGCCTGCATTCATGATATACGCGTAATCGCAGGCTTTCAGGGTTTCCCTGACATTGTGATCAGATATGAGAATCCCTATGCCCCTGGCACGGAGATGCGCGATAATATTCTTTATGTCAGTGACTGCCAGCGGATCCACTCCGGCAAATGGTTCATCCAGCAGCATGAATGCGGGATTTGTTGCCAAAGCACGGGAAATTTCCAGTCTCCTGCGTTCTCCTCCGGAAAGCACCCCGGCCTTTCTGTCCGCCAGATGCCGGATGCCCAGTTCGTCGAGCAGCATCAGTGTCCGCTGTTCCTGCTCTGATTTGGAAAGGGGAAAAAATTCCAGCACGGCCATAATATTCTGCATTACAGTCAGTTTTCTGAATACGGAATTTTCCTGGGGCAGATATCCCAGGCCACGCCGCGCGCGGCGGTACATGGGAAAGGCCGTAATCTCCTCTTCGTCAATAAAAACCTGCCCCCCGTCAGGCCGGATCAGTCCCACTGCCATGTAAAAAGTGGTGGTTTTCCCTGCACCGTTGGGACCCAGCAGCCCGACCACAGTGCCGCTTTCCACATGCAGATTCACGGAACTGACTGCGGGTCTTCCCCGGTAAATTTTGACCAGTTCCCTCAGTGAAAGGACTGTCATCTCAGTTCAGTCCTTTTTCGCCCGGAAGGAGAAAGCCCTCCACTCCGCCTTCAAAGCGGATTCTTCCGTCATCTCTGTTGATAATGATTTTGCTGCCGGTAATCTCGCCGCTGTCAGGTTTGCTGATGCGCGCTCCCGGGCCGCTGAGAACCAGTATCCTGTCCGCAGTTGTATACACTGCCTCGGCGGCCTGTGCATCCATATTGTCAAAACGGATTTTCACATTGCCGGAGGCCACAATTTTCTGAATGGCATCCCCGGGTTTTTTCACAGATGTTTCTTTTTTTTCCCCGCGTGCAGCCGGATTTCCCTCATAAAATATCTTCAGACGATCTGAGGTGATAACTGTTCCACCCTGCACAGCCCGGACATTGCCTGCAAATTCCGCGTATTTTTTCGCATCATCGGCCTCCAGGCTTTCTGCGGTAATCTGAATTTTCTGGGTTCCGTTTTCCTGCTTCGGAGCCGTGGGCTCTGCCACAGCCGCTGCTGTCATGCAGAAAAATACGGCAAGGGCCGCAGCAATCCGCCAGTGACTCCACCTTGTCTGTTTACAGGGAGATGTCTTCACTGAAAGTCCCCTTTACATTGCCTTTGAACACAACCCTGCCCGCATTCATGTCAAATGTGGCAGAATCTGCTGACAGATCCATACTGTTTCCCGTAATTTTCACCGGAACATCCGAAAAAAACAGTCTTTTTTCATGCCGGTACTTCAGTTCCCCGGTCTCCAGGGTCCAGGCATCACCTTCCATGACCACACTGCCTTTCATTTCCAGATCACTGGAGTCTGTCTTAAGTGTTCCACGGTCTGCTTTCAGTCTGGCCTCCCCCTCATCTTTGAGAAAAAATATAAGGGATGGATTTTCAAACACGGCCTGATTTCCCTCATTCATATAATATACCGAATCTGCGTTCAGCTTCCATGCCGGCGCGCCGTCTTTGTTTGCTGTCTGATACACCCGGCTCAGCGACATGCCCGCGCCTTCCCGGACAGAGGAAACAAACCCGGCCGATTGCTCCCGCATATGCCGGTATCCGGTAAAGATAAACACTACAGTAAATAATGTAATCACCATCAGGGAAAACAGAAATATTTTTATTCCTTTTGAACTGATTTTTTTTTTCACCTGATGCATCTGAATCCTTCCGCAATATTTTCCCAGCATCCGCGGGCTTTGAGTATGGCCTCGCAGATTTCCCGGACAGCACCCCTGCCCCCGTTGCGGACTGTCACCATATCAGCCTCCTTACGGACAGCCTCATGCGCATCAGCCACTGCTGCGGAAAATCCCACCCTGCGCATGAGCCCAATATCCGGGAGATCATCTCCGGCAAACGCGATTTCCTCTGCTTTTGCGCCTGTCTGTTTCAGTACCTTTTCCAGAACTGCTTCCTTGTCTTTCACTCCGTCAAAAACAAGACTGATGCCCAGATTCCTGCACCGGTGGATCAGGGCCTCCGAAGACCGGCCAGTGACAATCCCGACCTGAATGCCAGCATCCATGAGCAGCCGGATGCCCAGCCCGTCTTTTGCATGAAAGCATTTGATTTCCGTGCCATCAGCCTGGTACAGAATGCTGCCGTCTGTCAGAACTCCGTCAACATCCAGAAGCAGCACACGGATATTTGCCAGTCTGTTTTCCATGTTCACAGCAGCTCCCGGATAGCCTTTAACTGTTTCATAAGACCGGGCATGGTGTCCAGATGCAGGGAATTGGGGCCGTCACACAGGGCTTTGTCCGGATCTTTGTGCACTTCCAGAAAGACACCGTCCGCGCCTGCGGCAACTGCCGCGCGTGCCAGAACCGGGGCAAAATCCCTCTGGCCTCCTGATGATTTTCCTGCTCCTCCCGGCAGTTGCACACTGTGGGTTGCGTCAAAAATGACCGGAAACCCGGTTTTCTGAATGATGGGAATGGCCCGGAAATCAGCCACCAGATTGTTGTATCCGAATGAGGTTCCCCGATCTGTAATCAGAATGCGGCTGTTTCCCGCAGAAATGATTTTTTCCACAATATGAACCATATCCCAGGGAGCAAGAAACTGGCCTTTTTTCACATTCACTGTTTTTCCGGTTCGGGCAACAGCCAGAACCAGATCAGTCTGCCGGCACAGAAAAGCAGGAATCTGGATAATATCCAGAATCTGTGCAGCAGGTTCCACCTCACTGATCCTGTGGACATCTGACAGAACCTGCACCCCCAGTTCTTTTTTTATGCGCCCCAGAATTTCAAGTCCCCCGGCCATTCCCGGCCCCCTGTAGGAATTCAGGGACGTGCGGTTGGCTTTATCATAGGATGCCTTGAAAACAAAGGGAATATGCAGATCATCTGTCAGGGCCTTCAGAAAAGCCGCTGTCTCAAAGGCTGATTTTTCATCTTCTATAACACAGGGACCTGAAATCAGCATCAGCGGTTTTTTCATACCTGTATCATCTTTTTTCACCATATTCTGCATTCTCTGTTCCTTTTCATATTCCAAATCAGGCTCCTGCAGTCAGATTTGCAGGTTTGTTTACCGCACCGGCATCTGAAACCTGATACACTGTTTACAGTGCAAACATCTAAAAGTCAAGAAACGAAAAAAAACAACCCTTGATTCCGGAAGATTTACCTGCTATTGTCCTGACAGGAAATTCAAGGAAAGGAGAAGATTAACATATTGAAAATGAATCTGAAAACATTGCAAATCCAGATTTTGGCAGTTACCGGGGGGATAGTCCTCATTTTTCTGATCTGGTTTCTGGTCATTCGGCTGGAGGGAACTCCCCCCCTTGTGAAAACAGTCGGGGTATCTGATGGCATCCGTGCAGCACATGAAATATCCATTTCCGCATCTGATGAAAAAAGCGGACTGCGCAGGGTGCTTGTTTTTCTGGAAAGAGAGGACAAAAAAATACCTGTGCTGGAAAAGGTGTTCCCTTCCACCGGTTTTTTCGGCAAAGGGGAGATAAAGAGCGAAACGGTTCATCTGAAGATTGAACCGAAAAAGCTGGGGCTTGAAGACGGAAAAGCGGTTTTGAAGATTGCTGTCCGGGATTATTCCTGGCGATCCTGGTGGCATGGAAACAAAAACGAAATCGTCCGGGATGTGGACATTGACACCCGGCCTCCCAGAATAACAGTTCTGAGTCAGCAGCACAATATCAGCCAGGGCGGTGCAGGGCTGGTGATTTACAGACTGTCCGAACCCTGTCCGGTAAACGGTGTGAGGGTCGGGGATAATTTCTTTCCGGGCCGATCCGCAGCCAAAGTGGAAGAGATTCAGGATGAAAATGTGTATCTGTGTTTTATCGCTCTGCATTATACGCAGGGCCGCGACACCCCCCTTGTCATAGAGGTTGAAGACCGGGCAGGGAATGCAGTCAAAGCCGGATTTCCCCATTATATCGGAAACCGTAAATTCAAAGCGGATGTTCTGAATATTTCTGACAGTTTTCTCAATGAAAAAATGCCGGAATTTGACGATCTTCTGGAAAATACGGATATAAGCCCGCTGGAGAAATTTCTGGAGGTCAACCGGAAATTCCGGGTGGTCAATACAGAGCATTTTATAAAACTGGGGGAACAGACGGAAAATATCCTTTACTGGAAGGAATTTTTTCTGCGTATGCCCGGCACCGCGCCTCAGGCAGGTTTTGCGGATCACCGGGAATACCGCTATAACGGACAGAAAATTGACGCACAGGTGCATATGGGCGTTGATCTCGCATCCCTGGCCCAGGCCCAGATTCCTGCCGCGAATAACGGGAAGGTGGTTTTCACCGGCTATGTGGGCATATACGGGGAGACTGTGATGATTGATCATGGTTTCGGCATCTTCAGTCTGTATTCCCATATGAGCATTATCGATGTAAAGCCGGGTCAGACAGTTTCCAGAGGGGAGATTATCGGCAGAACCGGAACCACCGGCATGGCAGGCGGTGATCATCTGCATTTCGGAATGCTTGTGCATAACACCTTTGTCAACCCGCTGGAATGGTGGGATCCGGGCTGGATTAAAAATCATGTTATGTTAAAGATTAAAGAGATAAAAGGGACGAAAACAGACAGGAGGAGCACAAGATGAGCAGGCACAAAGTGGAAAAAACCTATCAGGAAATCAACCAAAAGATCAGGGAGGGAAAAGCTGTGGTCGTGACTGCCGAGGAGATTATCGGCATTGTCAGGGACAATGGCCCGGAACAAGCAGCGCGGGAAGTGGATGTGGTGACAACCGGAACCTTTGCGCCCATGTGTTCCTCGGGAGCCTTTATCAATTTCGGACATTCCGCCCCGGCCATCAGGGCATCAAAGGTATGGCTCAACAAGGTTCCTGCTTATGGAGGAATAGCTGCGGTTGACTGCTATATCGGTGCGACCGAACCCTGCGAGGATGATCCCCTGAACAAGGTGCATCCGGGTGAATTCAACTATGGCGGCGGACATGTGATAGAGGATCTGCTGGCCGGAAAAAAGGTGCATCTGCTGGCCACAGGCTACGGCACAACCTGCTATCCCAGTCAGAAGGTGGAGAAACGGATTGATCTGGAAACCCTGCCCAATGCAATTCTCTGCAATCCCCGCAACGGGTATCAGAACTACAACTGTGCAGTCAATCTCACCAATAAAACTGTCTATACCTATATGGGCGCACTGAAACCCAAAGCAGGAAACGCGAATTACTGTTCCGCAGGTCAGCTCAGTCCCCTGCTCAATGATCCTTATTATAAAACCATTGGTCTGGGAACCCGGATTTTTCTCGGTGGGGGCGTGGGATATGTCACCTGGCATGGAACCCAGCACAAGCCTGCGGTGAAACGCACGGAAAAAGGTGTGCCTCTCACGCCTGCCGGAACGCTTTTTGTCATGGGCGATATGAAACAGATGAGTGCCGAATGGCTCAAAGGGGTAAGCATACAGGGCTATGGATGTTCCCTGGCTGTGGGGCTGGGCATTCCCATTCCCCTGCTTAATGAGGAAATGGCTATGTATACTGCCGTATCAGATGAGGAAATCTTTACCCAGATTATTGACTACGGATATGAATACGGACAGGGAAAATCCAAAAGTTACGGGCAGGTGAGTTATGCGGAGTTAAAAAGCGGTTCCATCACCTTTGAGGGACGGAGTGTTCCGACCGTGCCTTTGTCGAGCATGGTCAAGGCCCGGCAGATTGCCCAAATCCTCAAAGACTGGATTTCCAAAGGACAGTTTCTGCTTGGGGAACCCCAGTTCACCCTGCCTGCGGGATGATGGCTGTTTTTCACTGGCGGGTTAATTCGCTGATGAATCTTCCGCATTGCCGGTTTGAAACACTCCCCGCCATTTTTTTCAGCAGATTCCAATCCCTGCCTGTTTTACCCTGTTCATTGCTTTCCCGGTAAATCTTTCCTTTATTCCCCTTCCCTTAAGATAAGGGAGGGGGTTTTTTCCTGAAAAATCATGACAGAAAAGTTTAAACCGGTTCAATGAACAATAAAAAAATCAATGGTGTAATACCGATTCTCCATTGAAAATATACTTATGATTCGGTTTCCCACAGAGGACACAGAGATAAAAAACCACAGAGAACACAGAGGAAATAACTCATCTTATTGTATAAATTCAATGGAGAATTGGTATAATACCGATTCGCTATTGACTTGATACTATCCGGGCTGACCCGGAGGAGTGCAAAAATTAAGCGGAGCGGTTTTTTGCACCGGAGTGGCGGAGTGCAAAACGGAAAATTTGGCTGTTTGTTTCCCACAGAGATCACAGAGGAAAAACCCACAGAGAACACAGAGATTTTTTCATTTAAACACAATTTGTTCCTCTCTGTGTCCTCTGTGGTTTTTTCCCCTCTGTGTCCTCTGTGGGAAACTTTATTCCCTGTCTGAACCCGGATTTTCAGGATTAAGGGATTGACCGGGACTGTCCGG
>CAZHPS010000070.1:0-19701 GCA_964534335.1 uncultured Desulfobacterales bacterium | reverse complement strand
CCGATCCGGACATCCTGAAAACTTTATACACGAAAATTTATGGAACCCTACTTATAGGCGCGCTGCCTCATGTGCCAGACACATGGAATAGTTGACCGGAGAATGCGCTGCCAGAAAATGCGGGGCTTTGGTGAAGCGTTTCATGAGGGAAAAATTTGTCAGGCATGATAAGTTTAACATACTGTTTCCAAAATATATTTCCTGCTGATTTGGGAATGTGAACACTTTTGCATCTCCTGCATGGCAGAAATCAAAAGGTGTCCGGGAGGGGGGAAGGGTTGTGACAATATCGCTTTCCATTGCAATCCGGTACAGATTCACTGAGGCCAGCGAATCCCTGAAAACAGCATTGCCAACCCGCGGGGAACCAAATGTGTAAACCGCGGCTGGCGGTCTGAAAGATGCTGTGAGCGTGGCAAGCGCGCCCCCCAGACTGTGTCCGGTGTAAAACAGGGGAACATGTACTGCGGAAAGTATGTCACTGAGTTCATCCCTGATTCTGTCAAATTCATTTTTGAATCCGCTGTGAACCATGCCTCCGGACGGCCACCGTGTCTGAACTGTATTGAGATTTGAAAACCAGTGTTCAAATCTGCTTGTTCCCCGGAATACCAGAATGGCAAAACTTTCCTTTTCATCTGAGACAAGGGCATAGGAAAGTCCCTGTGTGTTCACAAAAAGAGTTTCTCTCAGTCCTGCTTTTTTCAGAACATCATTTCGGCTGAGCGTACCGGCCCAAATGCCGATCTCATCCCCGCCCCTCCGGTAAATCAGACGGCTTATCTCGGACAGGCACCACGCGTTTGACGGACTGTAATCCGCAGTTTCAGGCCGGAAAGGGCAGTTTTTTTCCGCAGAGCAGAAAAAATCATCGGCCTCTCCGGGACGGAGCAGGGAATTCCAAGTGTAATCGTAATCCATGTTTTTCACAGACAGTCAACTGTCCCGTTTCTTCGGCCTGTATCCCTTCCGAATGCTGATGCGGAAAGTCTGCGTTCCCGCTGCCGAAAGGTCCCGTCCGCCTTTTCCTTTTCCATGACCTGCCTGAGCAGCCGGAACATTTTCATTTCCTGGGGTTCTTCCCTGTAAAATGCGTTCCACGCATAATGGAAGAGTTCCTGCAGTCTTTCCGGAGACATATGTTTTGGCTGATACACCACTTTGTCTGCGGAATAATCATTCCAGTCATAGGAGAAAATACGGCCCTGAGTGCGCAGATCATCAAACGCCTTTGTATGCGGAAATGGTGTAAGTACCGTAAATTCAGCCAGATCCAGTTCAATTTCCAGCAGAAAATCAATGAACCGTTTTATATAATCCTCTGTATGACTGTCCAGCCCCAGCAGAATGGTTCCCTCCACGGAAATGCCGTGATCATGGTATCGCTGAATCCGCTCCCGGATATAATCAGAAGTGTCAAAAACTGCCTGATACACATACCATGCCCCGGCCTGCGCGGCCAGATCCAGAACTTCGGGATCATCCTCAATGGGATGGCAGCACCATTTTTTCTTCAGGGGAATCATTTCTTTAAACAGATCTTTTTCCCATTGTGTATCCTGGGCAAGGGAATTGTCCACGACAAAAAGGCGGTTGTTGTCTATGGATGCCATTTCTGCTATGGTTTTGTCAATGGGACGGGGCCGGAATTTGCGTCCTCCAAGATAGGCCACAGCGCAGGGATAGCAGTGAAATCTGCATCCTCTGGACGCGTGAACCAGATCCACCATCTGCACGCCCCGGTAATTGTACAGTTCCCTTTTGAGAATATCCCGGCGGGCTGTTCCCACATCTTCAATGGGAGGCCGGTCATTGAGATAATCATAAATTTTCCGCAGCCTGCCGGTTTTAAAATCGGAAATGACCTTTTCCATACGGCCTTCTGCTTCCCCCAGAAAAACCGCATCCGCATGTTCTGCGGTTTCCTCTGCATGGAGCATGGTTGCAATGCCGCCGAAAATGACAGGGATTCCCTTTTTCCGGAATCTGTCTGCGATTTCCCAGCCGCGTCTGACCTGTATGGTAAGCATCATGGAAATGCCCACAATATCCGCGGCTGATTCAAAATCAATATCTTCCAGATTTTCATCAGTGAATTCCACTTCCACATCATCGGGAAGCGCAGCAGCAAAAACCACCGGGCCGTGGGGCGGCAGGTGAAATTCGGTCTGTCCGGAAAGTTTGGACCATTTGGGGTAAATCAGTCTGAATTTTATCATAATATGCAATCCATGTTCAAAGGATGTTTAATGGAACCGGTAAGTAATACCAATTCTCCATTGAAAGTATACTTATGATTCGGTTTCCCACAGAGGACACAGAGAGGAAAAAAAACCACAGAGAACACAGAGGAAAAATTCTTTTTTTCTGTGTTCTCTTTGCAATCCTATGTGATCTCTGCGGGAAATAAATATATAAATTCAATAGAGAATTGGTATAAGCATTCGGAAGTTTTCGTGTGTTTTAATAGGCAAACAAAATCCCCGGATTTGCGTGTGCAAAAAACTGCTCCGCTTAATTTCTGCACTCCTCCGGATTTGCATTCCGCATTGTATACCATTACTCAGAAGATTTGATGGTACAGCCACGAATTTCACGAATTATGGTTTGTGCATTCGTGCATATTCGTGTTATTCGTGGCTGTTTTAACTGTAAAAACTCTGCTGAGGCAACCCTTTCTAATGCGGTATTTTACAACCGAAATGTTTCAGGTAATGGTATATATTGAAACATTATATACCATTACCTGAAACATTTCGGACACTGGGTCAAATCCATTGATCTTTCCGCTGACTTCGAATCTGAAAAATCTGAAAGGATTGACATTATTATAGAAAAAAATAAAAAACAAATCAGAATCCCGGAAGGGATGACATTATCAGCCGATTTGACCAATGCCAAATTTTTCATTCTGCCAGTCTTTTATAACTGAGAAACGACACTGTCGTTTTCCCATACCTTCGCTGATCTGTGATTTCAAGTCCTTGTGCCTGAACCATTTCCTCCGGGGTGTGTTCCGCAGCAATCACTGCCCCGGCTGCCAGAGATCCGCTCTGAATCAGGTTTTGCAGGGCCGGTTCCACCATGTTCTGATTATAGGGAGGGTCCATAAAGACAAGGGTGAAAGGATCTTGCATATTCCGGAGGCAGTTGAGGTTTTTTACAATATCCCAGCGCATTATTTTCGATCTGTTTTCCAAAGAACATTTTCCGATGTTTTGGGATATTGTAGCGAGCGCATCCCGGTTCTGTTCAATGAAAACCGCATACCGCGCACCCCGGCTCAATGCTTCAATTCCCATTGCCCCGGTTCCCGCAAACAAATCCAGCACCACAGCGTCCCGCACTAAATCAGAAAGAATATTGAAAATGCTTTCCCTGATACGGTCGGATGTGGGCCGGGTGTTCATTCCCCGGACAGACAGGAGTTTCCGTCCCCTGAATTCTCCTGCTATAATTCTCAATGAATTTCTCCCATATCTGCGATTTTCCGGGAAAGAATATCCGCTTCCACTCCGATGGCTCTGGATGTTTTGTCTATATCTCTGCCATATTGCAGGTATTTGCGGCGGATAAATGCGGTTTCAAAATGCTTCAGGGCTTCGGTCATATTATCTGTGGTGAAAAACGCTTCCCCAAACCGGTTTTCCGACTGCTGTTCCGGGTTGTAGGGAGCCGGAATATCAGACAGTCCGATCAGATTTTTTTCTGACATAAGTACCAGTCTGCCCATCAAATTCTTGAGTTCCCGCACATTGCCGGGCCAGGAATATTCGCAGAGCATTTCCAGTGCTTCGGGACTCATTTTTTTTGGCGCAAGGCTGTTCAGTTTTGTCTTTTCATCCAGAAATATCTGCACCAGCAGGGGAATATCCTGTTTCCGATTTCTCAGAGGCGGGACAGTGATGGGAATTTCATTGAGACGGTAGTACAAATCTTCGCGCAGCCGTCCGGCCTTTATCTCTGTTTCCGGATCTTTGTTGGTGGCAGCAATGATCCGCACATTCACCCGGATGGTTCTGCCCCCGCCTGTGCGCTGAAATTTCTGTTCCTGCAGCACCCGCAGCAGTCTGGCCTGGGTGCTGAGATTCATATCACAGATTTCATCCAGAAAAAGCGTTCCCTCATGCGCAATTTCCAGCCCGCCTTTCTGCCGTTTTTCCGCGCCGCCAAACGCTCCTTTTTCATGACCGAAAAGCTCGCTTTCCAGCCGATCTTCCGGAATGGCTGCACAGTTGATGTCAATGAAAGGCTCTTCTGCCCTGGGACTCAGCAGATGGATGGTTCGGGCCGCGAGTTCCTTGCCTGTTCCGTTTTCACCTGTGATGAGTATCCATGAATCTGTGGGAGCGACAATGGCTATCTGTTTTTTCAGTTCCGCAATGACCGGACTGTTGCCGTTGAGAGAATGCTTTTCAATGGTCTTCTTGCGCAGATAACGGTTTTCCTCTTCCAGACGCCTGAAATTGAGCGACTTGTTGATGTCAACAATGACTTTGTCAATGGAAAGGGGTTTTTCAATCAGGTCAAAGGCTCCCAGTTTTGTGGCACGCACAGCGGTTTCCACATTCCCGTGACCTGTGATGATGATCACCTGCAGGGAAGGATTGACCTTTTTAATCTCTTTGAGGGTTTCAATGCCGTCAATGCCCGGCATCCATATGTCCAGCAGCACAATATCCGGGGCTTCCTCCTCTATCATCTTCAGCCCCTCATAACCGTTTGAGGCTGTAAGCACCTCAAAACCCTCATCACTCAGAAGTCCGCTCAGGGACTGCAGTATGGAAGTCTCGTCATCAATAATCAGAATTGTCGGAAACATGATTCTCCTCTGTAAATCCTGCTGATATTTTGGTTTTGCCGGAATGCGGAACATGTTTGTGGAACATTTTCTCTTTTTCTATTCAAAATCAAAGGATTCAATGATTTCCCCCTTTTCCACAAAATGCTGTATTTTATGAAACGCATTTCTGCTTACTGCCGAGGTTTTTTCCAGTTCTGCAACCACAGGATCATCTTCGCCCAGCAGTTCTTTTGCTTTGTGCAGCAATGCTTCCTCCTGGTGCATGAATTTTTCCAAATCCATTATGATTTCTTTGCGTTTCCAGTGTTTTATTCTCTCTCCGGCAATAATGGGAAGCAGTCTGCGTATGGAATATTCCACCAGAGTGTCACGGGACGCGTCAAAGTTCTGGCACACCTCTTCCAGCGATGACAGAGTTCTTCGGCTCAGAACATAGGTTTTCTGAATACGGGATTTCTGAAGATGTTCATGTGTGGTGATTTCACGTGCAATCTGTTCCAAAGATTTCATGTCTTCAATCAGGTGATCAAAAAGAGATTTCTGTTTGATTCCCAGGTGTATGGAAACTGTGGTGATGGCATTGATAGCGTTTTCCGACAGCTTGAAGGTGGCGCGCACAGACTGCTTTCCCCTGAGTTCCGAGGTTTTTGTCACGGGCAGCGGGATATCCGGTACGGAACTCTGATCTTCACTGTTTTTCATAATCCCCCTCCTTTGCCGGGGTCAGAAATCTGAATCTGCCTGAATTACTTAAGCAAATATAAATAAATAGTAATGATACCAAATAAAAATTTAACATATTTTTTCAGGAAAGAAAACAGGAATTATAAGATTTGGAAGAAATATTTTTTCAGACTGCCTGTACCCCGGAAAAAAAGGTTATATATGACCAATGGATAAATTGTGGCCTTTTTTTATGAATTTTCAGGCAGTGATTCCATTATTATTCTTGATCCACCTTTAAGTAGGCAAACGAAAGTTTTCGTGTATCAAAAAAACCGGATTTTTTGGAAAAATCCGGTTTTTCTGAAAAGTTTATGCCCGAAAATTTATGGAACCTTACTTATCAAAAATCCGGATTTTCTGAAAAATTTATACTCAAAAATATATGGAATTTATTATGGATCAAAAAGACTGTGGAAAAAAGGTCATATATGACCGATGGGTAAATTATGACCTTTTTATATGGCTGTCAATGAATGCCATGAAGATTTTTTTAAACTTATTATTGTTAAAAATCAGAATGATGTGTGATTCTGCGCTGAATATTGGAAACATGGCACAAAGATTGCTTTATCAAATAGTATAACGATTCAACTTTGGTTTTTTACGGCACAGAAATTGCGGATGCACCGGAACATGCCTTTTCAGTCTGTTTTCAGAGTTTTTCAGGTCAGAAACAGATGATTTTTCATGGTAAAGCAAAAAACATGCCAAAAAAAATCAAATTTGGATCATATAACAGCAAATGCAGTAAAGACTTTCACACAGCCCCAAGTGGCTTTCAATTCAATCCAAAAGGAGAAATATCATGCTGAATAAAACTGAATTATGCAAAAAAATCAGATCAATGTATCCGGATATCGGCGAATGCGGCATTGATCTCAATGTTGATTATGATGATACGGAAAAAGCCTGGGTGGTGGATCTGAAGAAAGACAATCATAAACTGAAAACCTATTTGGAACCCGCAGATGCGGATATGTGTATGACCGGTAAACAATGTATCGGACTGGGAATGCAGATCTCCCAACTTCGTTCAAATATTGCTCAGATGTAACCATCTGACATTAAGCAGCCTTTGCAAAAATCAGGAAGTCACTCTTTTTATTACCTGACCTGCAAATGGAATTGCAGGATTAAGTAATGAAACAAACGTCACTGCATTGAGTACATAAGCAAACTCAGGTGTCTGAAATGCTGTTAGGTGATTTCTGAAAATAAATATCCCATTTCAGTTCACAGGCACAGAGCAAAAGCCGGAAGCTTTTGATACTTTGAATGGATATTTTTCTGGAAATCACCTTAATGAAAGGAGCATAAATCCAATGAGTGAAAGAGATAAACACAGAGAGAAACTTGAATCTATTCTCGCGAAATGGAATGCTGATTTTGACAAACTGGATGCCCGAATCAGAAATTCCGGAGCAGATCCAAAGGTTTACTATGACGAGGTAATAACAGGGTTGCGGCAGCACCATTATAATAGATTCAAAACCCGGGCTGAAGAACAGTGAGATTGGTTTGATACAATGCGGAATGCAAATCCGGAGGAGTACAGAAATTAAGCGGAGCGGTTTTCTGCACACGCCCGGCAGCGGAAAAACTGACAGTATTGTATCAAATCAATGGAGAAGCGGAATGCAAATCCGGAGGAGTGCAAAAATTAAGCGGAGCGGTTTTTTGCACACGCGGAAAAACTGACAGTATTGTATCAAATCAATGGAGAAGCGGCATTATACATTTTCAGGCATTACAGTGTAAACCGGAATCCATTGATTTCAGGATGTTGTGTATAATAAAAAGGAGAAATCCAATGAGTGAAAACTGTAATTACAGAGAGAAGCTTGCATCTCTGATTGACAAGTGGATCTCTGGAACTGACAAATTTGAAAAGATTCAAAAAGACAGTGAGGATGCTCTCAAAGATCTCAGGCAGATACTGAAAAACACAGGAACTGCCTTTGAACTGAGATTTGTATAAACCGTATGCAGATTCAGGCAACATTAACCCAAAACAGAATCAGACAGGAGAATTACCATGAAATCAGGCACAAGAGACAAGGCAGAAGGCAAGATGCACCAGGTGAAAGGCAAGATTAAGGAGACCGCCGGAAAAGTGGTCGGCAACCGCGATCTGGAAGCCGAAGGCAAAGTTGAAAAACTGGAAGGGAAAGTTCAGGAAAAAGTCGGTGAAGTCAAGAAAGTTCTGGGCGGGTAGCGGTTCTTTCTGAAATCATCATAAACTGCAAAAGATGAGACCACTTCTGACCGGCCCTGATTTGTGCCGGTCAGAAGCAGGTACAATGCAAACTGAAAGGAGAATCCTATGCTGTGGACAATAGCTTTAATACTGGGAGTTCTGTGGCTGCTGGGACTTGTGAGCAGTTACACGATGGGCGGGTTTATTCATATCCTGCTGGTGCTTGCGGTTATCATGATCCTGATCAATGTCATTCAGGGTCGGCGGGTCGCATAATCGGCAGAATACAATCAATCCAATTAACACTTTGAATTATCATAAAATGTCTGCCCAAAAAATCCTGACGGTGTTGAAAACCCTCAGGGTTTCAGGGTGACATGGATCACAATTTCAACTGTGTAACACATACACCGATGACGGTGCTGCAGGATGTATTCTGCTGGACAAGACATGGATCACAATTTCAACTGCGTAACACATACACTGTAAAGGCAGGGCCAAATGAAAGCAACCACATTTATTGCCATCATAACTTATTATTTTGGGAATAGCGGCCTTTGGGTATCAGGGGATCAGCTACACGACCAGGGAAAAAGTCATTGATCTCGGCCCGGTGCAAATGACGGCAGATAAAACAAGAACACTTCCGCTGCCGCCCATTGTTGGTGCTCTTGCACTCGCGGGTGGAGTCATAATGCTGATCATGACAAGAAAAAAAGCCTGAAATTCCGGTAAAGGAATCTGAACAGTCAATTCCGTAAGAAAAAAAGAAACTGATTATTTAACCGCTGAAGCAGAAAGGAGCCTGCCGGTATGAACATTCTCTTTATATACCCAAAATTTCCGGATACCTTCTGGTCTTTCACTTTTGCCTTGGGTTTTATCGGAAAGAAAGCGGCTTTCCCGCCCCTGGGCCTGATCACTGTCGCGTCCCTGCTGCCGGAGGACTGGTCCAAACGTCTTGTGGACCTGAATGTGGAAATCCTTACGGACAAAGATCTTTTATGGGCGGATATGGCCTTTGTCGGAGGCATGGCGGTTCAGCGGAAATCAGCCGGACAAATCATTGCCCGGTGCAGGGCTTTGAATTTGAAAGTTGTTGCCGGAGGGCCTCTTTTTACTTCTGAACCTGATGAATTCAAAGACGCGGATCATCTCGTGCTTGGGGAAGCGGAACTTTCTTTGCCTGCCTTTCTGTCTGACCTGCAAAGCGGCAATCTGAAAAAGGTCTACAGGGCTTCGGGTTTCTGCGATCTTTGCAATACTCCGGTACCCTCGTGGGATTTGGTAAAGATGAAACGGTATGCATCCATGAACATTCAGTTTTCCAGGGGATGCCCCTTCAACTGCGAATTCTGCAATGTGACAACTCTGTTCGGACACCGGACCCGTATGAAAACACCGCAGCAGATTATAGCGGAACTGGATCGTATTTATGATTCGGGCTGGCGCAGCAGCATATTTTTCGTTGACGACAATTTTATCGGAAACAGGGGATACCTTAAAACGCATCTGCTGCCAGCCCTGATTGAATGGCGCAAAGACAAAAAGGGATGTGTTTTTTTCACAGAGGCATCCATCAATCTGGCAGATGACCCGGAACTTCTGGATATGATGGTGACAGCCGGATTTGATTCTGTTTTTATCGGCATTGAGTCGCCGGATGATGTCTGTCTGACAGAATGCCATAAAACCCAGAATAAAAACCGGGATCTTCTTGAAAGCGTCAAAATTATTCACCGTTCAGGGTTGCAGGTGATGGGCGGTTTTATTGTGGGTTTTGACAGCGACAAACCTTCCATTTTCCAGCGTCAGATTGATTTCATTCAAAAGAGCGGAATCGTTACCGCAATGGTCGGAATGCTCCAGGCCCCGCCGGGAACACGCCTCTTTGACCGACTGCAGCGGGAAAGCCGGGTGGTCAGCACTTTTTCCGGAGACAATGTTGACGGAACGACCAATATCATTCCCCAAATGGGTATAGACCGGCTTTTGGACGGGTATCAGTCAATTATGAAACAGATCTATTCCCCCGGAAATTACTACCGCCGGGTCAGAACGCTGCTGAATGAATTAAAGGCGCCTGTAATCAGCCAGCCGATGAATGTTCAGCGCTTCCTTTCATTTTTTCGTGCCGCTTTCCGGATCGGTGTTTTGGGAAAAGAGCGTTTTCAGTACTGGCAACTGATGTTCTGGACCCTGATCTGCAGGCCCAGACTGATACCTGTGGCGATAACGCTGGCCATATACGGTCATCACTACCGTAAAATATGCGAACTGTATATTTTTTAAGCCGGTAATAAGTACTCAACCGAAAATTTTCGTGTATTAAAAAAACAGGATTTTTCCGAAAAATCCGGTTTTCGGAAAATTTATGTCTGAAAATATATGGAAACCTGCTTATGAACTCTGAGAAAGAATTGTGCATTAATCTTCGTGAGACTTTTTCTCTTTGCGTCTTTGTGGCAGGAAAAAACAGGAACACGAAAACCGGTTTTGCTGAAATTTTTTTCAGATTTCATATAAGTGTATGCAATCCCGATAAAATTATGAACGATAATCGCAACAGAAAGGAGATATTATGTCAAAAAATCTGGAATCCAAAAGTGTAGAGCAGTTACTGGCAGAGGCTGATGAGCTCATGCGTCAGATTAATTTTGATGCCATCAGAGATATGGAAGAAGAGAATCGCCTGCAGTTTGAAAAACACGTTCAAAATCTGGAAAAGATCAAAGCCGGGGCTCAGAGCCGGACAGGGAACAAAGAAACACCGGAAACAGACTCCGGGGCAGATGGTATGCACGAGGCGATCCTGGATATTGTGAAGGCAATGCGTACCTTTGCGAAATGACGCCGCAGCGGAATCCTGCCGGAAGGTAAACACTTTAGGGATGTGAAACTTTTTAAAATACCGGATGGTTCAGGTTTCATGTGTCAGTATGCGGTCAGGACTGAAACCTGAACACTGAAACCTGAACACTGAAACCTGAACACTGAAACCTCAAAACCGGTATGGCAGCAATTTTCAAATCCCTTAAAATAATCAGGAAAGGAGAAAAATTATGCCTCTGATTCAATTGGTAATTACTTTGGTTGTTGTCGGGGTGATTCTGTGGGTGATTAACAGTTACATACCAATGCAGTCTACCATAAAGGGAATTCTGAATGCTGTGGTGATTATTGTGGTGATTCTCTGGCTGCTGAGTCTGTTTGGGGTCATAGGTTCCATCTCAGGACTTCGGATCGGGAGGTAACTCCTCTGAACTGACAGGATCAAAAAACAGAAAGGACGGATTTCCATATGTCTATGCCAGCTATCAGAAATAATGGAGGAAAAAATATCCTGGAGCGCATTGCCCGCCGGGCGATGACGGAACGCGGTTTTCTGGCTGATTTTTCAGAATCTGCCCGAAACGAGGTGGAAAAAATTGCCAGGGCAAACCTGGAGGCGGACTCTTCCCGAAAGGATCTGCGCCATCTGCTCTGGGCATCCATTGACAACGATGATTCCCTGGATTTGGATCAGCTCACGGTGGCTGAACTCATGCCGGATAAGACAGTTAAGATTTTTGTGGCTGTTGCGGACGTGGATGCCCTTGTAAAGAAGAACTCGGCCATTGATGAGCATGCCCGGCATAATACAACATCGGTTTACACGGCTGGCAGGATTTTTCCCATGCTTCCGGATAAACTTTCTACGGATCTCACTTCACTGAATGAGCATGAAGACCGTCCCGCCATTGTTATGGAAGCCGTGATCAGCGATGCGGGGGAGATGCAGAGCTGTAACATCAGCCCTGCCTTAGTCCGTAACCGCGCGAAGCTTGCATACAACAGTGTTGCGGCCTGGCTGGAAGGCAAAGATTCCATACCCAAAGCTGCTGCGGCTTTACCGGGGCTTGCGGAAAACCTGCGTCTACAGGATCGGGTGGCGCAGCAGTTGAAAGACCTGCGGCATGCGCATGGCGCCCTGAATCTGCAGACGCTGGAAGCCCGGCCGGTCTTTGCCGGAAATGAGATCCGGGAGCTGCGCGCGGATGAGGGGAACCGGGCCAAAGAGATTATCGAGGACTTTATGATTGCGGCCAACAGCGCGACTGCGCGTTTTCTGCACGGGAAAAAAATTCCCTCTCTGAGGCGCATGGTTCGTTCACCCAAACGCTGGGACAGGATCGCAGAGATCGCAGCCCAGAACAATTCGCAGCTTCCGCGGGAGCCGGATTCAAAAGCTCTCGCAAATTTTCTGGATGCACAGAAAGCCGCTGATCCGCTCCGTTTTCCCGATCTCTCCCTGTCTGTCATCAAACTGCTCGGCCCCGGAGAATATGTTGTTGAATTTCCCGATGAGACATCGCCCGGTCACTTCGGTCTTGCCGTCAAAGATTACACGCATTCAACCGCTCCCAACCGGCGGTTTCCAGATTTGATTACCCAGCGCATTCTCAAAGCAGCCCTGAACGGATCGCCCATGCCCTATACGCGGGATGAACTGGTGGAACTGGCCGTTCACTGCACACGGAAGGAAAATGATGCCAATAAGGTGGAGCGGCTCGTTGCCAAATCAGCCGCTGCCATGCTGCTTTCTTCCATGATCGGAGATCAGTTTGATGCCATATGCACAGGTGCTGCTGAAAAAGGGACATGGGTGCGCATCTTTCATCCGCCTGCTGAAGGCCGTTTACTTCACGGGTATGAAGGCATTGATGTGGGGAACCGGCTCAGGGTGGAACTCATCCGCACAGATGTGGAAAAGGGATATATTGATTTCAGGAAAATCACACAAGGAGAACAGTCATGAGCAAATACATGCAGCCAACGGTTATTATACGTCCCTATTATCCAAAAGATCTTGAAGGGACTTACCCCAAACTGTCGAGTTATTTAAAACATCTGGATTCGGGGCTGGTGAGCCGGAATCCCTCACTCTATGAATTGGTAAGACAGTTGGATGAACTTCTTTACCGCCTTGACGGAACGCCGTTCAGAGAGGTGCTTCTCCGGCATAAAGAGAAACTGGGGAACCTGTATAATACTGTTCAGGAGAATATAGCCAACTGGAATATCGCGCATGCTGACCAGCTTCTGTACAGTATTGAGGATATATTTGATGAAATAGAATCGGAACTGGATTAGTCACTGCTGCTCCCGTCAGATAAAGCGGGACAGTCCGTGAATCTGTTATTGCTGTGTCCATAACTGTTCAGACTGAAAGGAGTTTTCCATGTATAATAACCCTGTAAGATTCTTTATGAATAAGACCCTGATGATGCTGATGGTATCCGGAAATCCGGCAGTGCGTCCTGATGATGCAGCGGGAATACGACCGGCACGTCTTTTGGGCTGCTCCGAAGGCCCCAATTGTGTGTCCACGGAAGCGCAGGACAGAATGCATAAAATTGATGTTTTTCATCTGAAGGGGGATTTCAGCAAAAATTGGCATGAAATACAGGATATTGTGGCCAAAATTCCCCGGAGCATCATCGTCAGGGCTGACGAAACGTATATCCACGCGATATTTAAGAGCCGGATATTCCGGTTTGTTGATAATTTGGAACTTCTGCTGGACCCGTTGAGCGGAATCATTTCGATCCGCTCGGGGGCTCAGTCCGGTTACTGGGACTTAGGCGTCAACCGCGGTCGCGCGGAGCAGCTTCGGCATGAGCTTCAGGCCAAAGATCTCATCAGGCAGCCCGTAATACCGATTCGCCATTGACCTGATACTGTCCCGGCCTGATCCGGAGGAGTGCAAAAATTAAGCAAAGCGGTTTTCTGCCGGAGGAGTGCCGGAGGAGTGCAAAAATTAAGCGGAGCGGTTTTTTGCAAATCCGGAGGAGTGCAAAAATTAAGCAAAGCGTTTTTCTGCCGGAGGAGTGCAAAAATTGAGCGGAGCGGTTTTTTGCCGAAGGAGTGCAAAAATTAAGCAAAGCGTTAAGATTTGATTGTACAGCCACGAATTGCACGAATGACACGAATTATGGTTTGTGCATTCGTGCAGATTTGTGTTATTCGTGGCTGTTTAAACGATACCGGTACTTAAAAAATTTTTATAAACTGCTGAAGCAAGCCTCCCGAATGCGGTATTTTACAACCGAAATGTTTCAAGTAATAGTATATATACCTGTCGCCTCTTTCCGCAGTGACTCCAAAACAGAATGCAAATTTAATCAGGAAAGGCAAATCATCATGAAACGGATTGGAATTATTTTCGGCAGCGGAATCCTTTTGATCATTGTGATTTTCGGATGGTGGCTCTTCAGCCGCCCCGAACGCGGCACGACCGGGTCTGTCAGCACGAATTTCCGCTGGATAGGAACCAATGACAGGATTGTGATTGACGGTTTTGACGACCCCAAAGTTGAGGGCGTGGCCTGCCATCTCTCCCGTGCACAAACAGGAGGGGTGAAAGGTGAACTGGGTGTGGCAGAGGACACGAGTGACGCCAGCATTGCCTGCCGCCAGATCGGCCCGATCAAAATCGTCGGCGAAATCAAAGACGGCGAACGTGTCTTTGATGAACACCGCAGTCTCGTGTTCAAAAAACTTCAGGTTGTGCGTTTTTTCGACCGGGATCGCAATGTGCTGGTTTATGTGGCCTACAGTGACGGGGTTATCAAGGGCAGCCCGAAAAACAGTATCAGCACAGTTCCAATCATGGGATGGCCGGCACCATAAAAAGATGATGCGGATATGCTTTTCCAAAAACAGATTTATTGAGGTGGTGAAAATGTCAGACACAAATATCGAAAACCGGCTTAGCATAAGCAATTTGGACGTGAACAGACAAAGTTCTCTGATGGAAGAAAAACTGCTGGAGAAGACTGCCGGGGATGCGCTGATTGCATCTGAAAAACGGTACCGGAGGCTCTTTGAATCAGCCAGGGACGGTATCCTGATTCTTGATGCCGATACAGGAAAGGTGGATGATGTCAATCCGTTCCTGCTGGAACTGCTCGGATATTCCTATGAGGCATTATACGGGCGGCATATCTGGGAACTTGGTGTATTCAAAGACATTGCCGCTTCCAAGGAAGCTTTCAGAACCCTGCAGGACAACGAATACATCCGTTACGAGCATCTGCCGCTGCAAACCTGTGATGGAAAAACCGTGGATGTGGAATTTGTCTCCAATATTTATCTGGTGGACAATATCAAAGTAATTCAATGCAACATCCGCGACATCACGGCACGCAGGCGCGCGGAGAGAGCCCTGAGTGAAAGCGAGGCCATAACGCGCAGCATTCTGGACAACATCGGAATCGGTGTGGTTCTCATCAGTACCGGAATGGAGGTTCTTGAACTGAACCGCCAGATGCGTGCGTGGTTCCCTGATGTCAATCCGGGACAGCGAGCCCGCTGTTACCGGGCGTTCAACGAGCCCCAGCGCGGGGCGGTGTGCGACAACTGCCCGATGGTCAGGACGCTGAAGGACGGCAAGGTTCACGAAGAAACAATGCAAAAGCCGCGGGATGATGGAATGCACAGTTATCGGATTGTTTCGTCTCCGATCTTCAACGCGTCAGGTCAGGTCAGTGCCGTGATCGAGATGGTTGAAGACATCACGGAGAAACTTTCCCTGGAGTCCCAGTTCCGCCATGCCCAGAAGATGGACGCGGTTGGGCAGCTCGCGGGGGGCATGGCTCATGATTTCAACAACATGCTCGCTGTGATCACCGGTTATGCAGAACTGGCCCTGGATAAGGTGAATCCGTCCGGCCCCCTGAATGACGATCTCCGGGAAATTCTCAATGCCGCAAACCGTTCCACTGAGATTACCCGGAAACTGCTGGCCTTTGCCCGCAAACAGACCATTGTGCCCAGGGTGATTGATTTGAACAATACCCTTGAGGAGATGCTCAGTATGCTGCGGCGTCTCATTGGCGAGGCGATAGAACTGACCTGGCTGCCAGGAACAAACCTTTGGCCGCTCAGGATGGATCCCGCACAGATCGACCAGATACTGGTCAATCTGTGTATAAACGCCAGAGACGCCATTACGGAAAGGGGCAGGATCACCATTGAAACAGACAGGGTGACCTTTGACAAAACTTACTGCGATGAGCATCCGGGTTTTATCCCCGGGGATTTTGTCATGCTGCGTGTCAGTGATGACGGATGCGGCATGGACAGGAAGATCCGGGACAGGCTTTTCGAGCCCTTTTTCACCACTAAGGGGGTGGGGCGGGGCACGGGACTGGGGCTGTCCACAGTCTATGGCATTGTCAAACAGAACAAGGGTTTAATCAAGGTCTTCAGCAAACCGGGAAAAGGCACGACCATCAAAATATTCCTGCAATGTCACGAGGGTGAAGCTGTCACTCCCCGGAAGGAGATCAGTGAAAGCATCCCGAAAGGTAAGGGCGAGACAATTCTGATCGTGGAAGATGAGGCTGTGATTCTGAATCTGATCAAAACCATGCTCGGAAAGCTGGGCTACGCTGTACTGACAGCAGGTACAAGGGATGAAGCCATCCGGCTGGCAGAGACGCATATCACTAAAATAAACATGCTGCTCACCGATGTTATTATGCCTGAAATGAACGGCCGGGAGCTGGCTGAACGGCTGATTCTGCTTAAACCGAATCTCAAAATCCTGTTCATGTCCGGCTACACAGCCAATATCATCGCTCACCGGGGAGTGCTGGACAATGGTATGCACTTCATTCAGAAACCCTTCTCCATGAAAAACCTGGCCATCAGTGTGCATGAAGCCCTGGGCTCGGAACATGTGGCAGGCAATGTGAGCGATGGGGTATCTTATACCGATTCGCCATTGAACTGATGTTCCGCGTGTGCAGAAAACCGCTCCGCTTAAATTCTGCACTCCTCCGGGTGTGCGTGTGCGTGCAAAAAACCGCTCCGCTTAATTTTTGCACTCCTTCGGATCAGTTGCAAAAAACCGCTCCGCTTAATTTTTGCACTCCTCCGGGTGTGCGTGTGCAAAAAACCGCTCCGCTTAATTTTTGCACTCCGGATTTGATTCATTTCCGTTTGTCCGGTCTTTATTTTCAGCAAAGGAAATTCTTATGATGAAAAAACAAAATACAGCCATTCCCGCGAAGAGTTTTCATTTATGGGAGCGTCTCCGCAGAAATACCCTCACACAAACGGACGCGGGCAGTGAAACTCTGCTGCGGTCGGAACTGTTCAGTTCCTCCCAGATGGAAGAGCACGGCAAAACCCTTGCGGGGCTGCACACGCTGTATGAAGGGCATGCGCGGGAACAGTTGCTGAAAAGACTTGCTGAGAATGAGGGGGTTTTGCTTGAAGTCCGCGATCTGCTGATTGGGGTGGTCAAGTCAAATCAGGGAATTACACCGGCCGGAGAATGGCTGCTGGATAATTTTTATCTGATTGAAGAACAGATTCGGACGGCAAAAAGGCTGCTGCCCAAAGGTTACGCGAAGGGACTTCCCCTTCTGAAAAACGGGCCGTCCGGAAAACTTCCCCGTGTGTATGACATTGCGCTGGAGACGATCTCCCACGGTGACGGCAGGGTGGATCCGGAGAGTCTCAGCAGTTTTATTGCAGCCTATCAGACAGTTACACCTCTGCGGCTGGGTGAATTATGGGCTATTCCCATTATGCTGCGGCTAGCGATGATTGAAAATCTCCGGAGGGTTGCAGCGCGGATATCCAGTGACAGGATGAACCGGAACCTGGCCGCGTACTGGGCAGACAAAATTTCAGAGACTGCGGAAAAAGACCCGAAAAACCTGATTGTCACAGTTGCGGATATGGCAAGATCAAACCCGCCTCTGGTCAGATCCTTTGTTGCAGAGATCAGCCGGCGTCTTCAGGGACAGGGCGCGGCACTTGCTTTGCCCGTTACTTGGATGGAACAGCAGCTTTCAGAATCTTTCCTGACCATCGGGCACCTGGTTCAGTCTGAAAATCAGCAGCAGGCAGCGGATCAGGTTTCCATCAGCAACAGCATCGGAAGCCTGCGGTTTCTGAACGCGATGGACTGGCGTGAATTTGTTGAGACAATGAGCGCTGTTGAACATACCCTGCGGGAAGACCCCGCGGGAATTTATGCGCGGATGGATTTTGCCACCCGTGATCAGTACCGCCATATCATTGAGAATGTGGCAAAAAAGAGCAGCCTGTCTGAAAAAGATGTGGCACGTGCGGCCATCGGACTGGCCCGGCAGGGAGGCATGGCTGTTAAGTTCTTTAAAAAATCCCCTCTTGAGAGGGGGCAGGGGGTGTGTAAAAATCCCATGCCCGGAACACACCCCTTTATCCCCTCTCAAGAGGGGAATGAGAACTTAACTGCCCAGCTGCAGGGAGGGGAAAACCCTGACACCCGGATGTCCCATGTGGGTTTCTGGCTCATGGATAAGGGACTTGCGCAGCTTGAAGCGCGTGCGAATGTCAGATCCACTTTCATTGACATGGCACGCAGAGCCGGCCGCGGATCTCCGCTGGTGCTGTATCTTGGTGCGATCCTTTTTTTCACAATCCTTTTTTCCGCAGGTCTGGTGGCAAAAGCCGGTTCAGATGGCATGAACGGCCCTTTGCTTTGGATCATCGGAATTGTCTGCTTTTTGTCTGTCAGCCATCTGTCCATTGCATTGGTCAACCTTTTTGCCGCATGTCTTGCCAGTCCCCATCCGCTGCCACGGATGGATTTTTCCAAAGGAATTCCCCCTGAATTTTCCACTCTGACTGTAGTGCCCTGCCTGCTTGGCAGTGCAGAAAACATTGCACATCTTCTGGATGCGCTGGAAGTGCGGTTTCTGGCAAACCGGGATGAAAACCTGGGCTTTGCTCTGCTCACGGATTTGCATGATGCGCATGAAGAAACTATGGCGGAAGATGAATCTCTGCTATTGACGGCCCGGCAGGGAACAGAAGCCCTGAACCGGAAATACGGGGAAAAAGGGTCTGTTTTTTTTCTGTTTCACCGACCCCGGAAATGGAATCCGCAGGAAGGGATATGGATGGGGTATGAGAGAAAGCGGGGAAAACTTGCGGAACTGAATCTGCTTCTGCGCGGGGGTTCAGGGAGCGGTTTTTCTCTTATTGTGGGCAATACCAGTGTGTTGTCAAAGGTGAAATATGTCATTACGCTGGACACGGACACGGATCTGCCCCGTGATTCAGCATGGCAGCTCGCGGGCGCGATGGCCCATCCCCTGAACCGCGCCTGCTATGATGCAGAAAAAGGACGGATTGTGTCCGGATACGGCATTCTGCAGCCGCGTGTGGGTGCAGATCTGGCTGGTTCGAACCGATCCCGGTATGCCCGGATGTGGAGCGGGGACGCGGGGATTGATCCCTATACCCGTGCTGTCTCTGATGTGTATCAGGACCTTTTCGGGGAAGGTTCCTTTATCGGCAAAGGCATTTATGATGTGGAGGCATTTGAGCAGGTGCTGAAAGGCCGTTTTCCGGAAAATCAGATCCTGAGTCATGATCTGATTGAGGGATGTTATGCGCGTTCCGGCCTTATCACTGATGTGCAGTTGTACGAGGCATATCCGTCCCGGTACAGCGCGGACGTAAGCCGAAGGCACCGCTGGATTCGCGGGGACTGGCAGATTCTTCGGTGGCTCCTGCCCGGCGTTCCGGGCCTTACTGCGTTTTTCCGGAAAAATCCGATCTCGGTTTTATCCCGGTGGAAGATATTTGACAATCTCCGGCGCAGCCTGGTTCCTATGGCCTTATGTGTGCTTTTTCTGCTTGGGTGGACTGTACTGTCATCTCCCCTGTTTTGGACAGGCTCGGTCATCGGTATCATGCTTATTCCTTCCCTAACTGTCTCTCTTATGGGGTTTTTCAAAAAAAACCGGGATGAACTGCTGAGCCAGCACATCGCAGGAGCTGCACGATCCACCGGCAAAAGCATTGTCCAGTGTGTATTTACGCTCCTGTGCCTGCCTTATGATGCTTATTTCAGCAGTTCGGCCATTGTGCAAACCCTGTGGCGGATGGCGGTTTCAGGCAGGGGACTTCTGGAATGGAACCAGCG
>CAZHPS010000069.1:0-19801 GCA_964534335.1 uncultured Desulfobacterales bacterium | reverse complement strand
GTGCAGATTCAGTTTGTGCATTCGGTAAAGGGACTGGAGCAGGCAGACATCATGCGTCCGGCTTATGCCATTGAATATGATTATGTCAATCCTGTGCAGTTGAAACCCACTTTGGAAAGCAAACGGATTGCCGGGCTGTTCATGGCCGGGCAGATCAATGGAACTTCGGGTTATGAGGAAGCCGGAGCCCAGGGCATGTGGGCCGGTATCAATGCGGCCTGTCAGATACAGAAAAGAGAGCCTTTTCTGCTGGATCGTTCTCAGGCATATATGGCTGTGATGATTGATGATCTGGTCACCAAAGGAACCCGTGAACCCTACCGCATGTTTACTTCCCGCGCGGAATACCGGCTCATGCTGCGCGAAGACAATGCAGATCTGCGTCTGATGAAGATCGGCCATGATTTGGGACTGATTTCTGCGGATACCATAAAAGAACTGGAAGACCGCCGCGCACAGATTCAGAAGGAAATCATGCGGATCAAAAAGACGGTAATCAAACCTGTTCCCCCAGTGAATGAATATCTGGAAAAACACGGAAGCAAACCCATTGACAATGGAATGCATTTGGATCAGCTTCTCAAACGCGCGGAACTGGATTATGGCATGGTTTCGGAATTTGCGCCCCCGCGGGAACCGCTTTCTTCCAAAGCATCCCGTCAGGCTGAAATTGAAATCAAATACGAGGGATACATTCAGCGCCAGCAAAGGGAGATTGAACGGTTCCGGAATCTGGAACATATCAAAATTCCCGAAGGTTTTGATTATAAAACCGTGCATGGCCTGTCCAATGAACTTTGCCAGAAACTCTCGGAAATCCGGCCTGCTTCTTTGGGTCAGGCCTCCCGCATGGAAGGCATGACTCCTTCTGCCATATCTGTGCTGATGATAGGATTGAAAAAAATCTGATAAATAGGCAATCGAAAATTTTCGTGTATTCAAAAAACCGGATTTTTTGGAAAAATCCGGTTTTTTCCGAAAAATTTATAAGTAGGCAAACAAAAATTTTCTTGTATTCAAAAAACCGGATTTTTTTGAAAAAACCGGTTTTTTTCCGAAAAATTTATGCTGACTTGTTTACCCCAATCGCTTTCAGAGATTGCAGAATTCCATCCATTTCAGCACCCGGATGTTTCCCTTGTTTCACAATTTCGGAACCCGGCTGCTTTCAGACAGCATAAATATCTGTTGACGCTTTTGTGCAAAAAGGATATGATACAAAATATTATCAATATAAGAGGTTATTATGAATGCTCATACTCCGGTCCGGAATCCCGGAACCGAAATCAAGAAAAAAGTTTTCTGTATTTTGGGTGATGAACGCGCGTTCCGTTCCAAATCCCCTGTCATGTTCAATGCAGTGCTGAAACGCACAGGCATAGACGGGGTGTATGTTCCGTTTATGGTGGAACCCGGTCATATTGAGGATGCAGTCAGGGCACTCCGTGCGCTCAATATTGCCGGAGCCAATGTCACCCTGCCTTACAAAGAGACCGTGCTTCCCCTTGTGGATGTTCTCTCGGAAGGAGCCAATATCATCGGGGCCATCAATACCATTGCCAGGGACCGGGAAACACTGAAGGGATATAATACCAATGCCATAGGATTTATGGATGCGCTGGAAGAGTCCGGATTTGAGACTGCCGGAAAAACAGCTCTGGTTTTTGGAAACGGGGGCGCAGCCCGTGCCGTTGTTTTCATGCTGAACTGGCTCCAGACCGGAATGATTTATGTGGCAGGCCGGAACAAAGAAAAAACAGAAAAGATTCTCAGCCGCATTGGAGGTAATGCCGTAGCTGCTGAATTTTTTACAGATCAGCCAATCCATGCAGATATTGTCATCAATACCACATCTGTATCCTCAGATGCGGAAGGTCCGGAACTCGCTGATTTGGTAAAAAAACTCAGTCTGCCGGAATGCCAGATGATCGTAGATCTCAATTATGGCAGAACACAGTGTTTCTGGGAGGAAATAGCAGACGCCCGTAATATACGTTTTATGGACGGTCTGCCCATTCTGGCAAACCAGGCCCGGCGCAGTTTTGCCCTTTGGACAGGACTGGATCTGGAACCAGAGGAATTTCTCAAAGCATTGAATCTTGATTAGTGCTTTGCCATCTTTGATTTTATGCGCTGAAGCATACAGAACAACCGGATTTTTTTGAAAAATCCGGTTGTTTCAAATTTTTACATTTGGCTGGTACGCTGATATCCGCCAAATAACACTTTTATTCTCCCTTCTGCAGCCAATTCAAACATCAGAAAACAGTTCTTGCCGTACAATCAGGAAATCTGATTCAGCAGATTCATAATACCCGCGTTCACAGGTATGACTATACTGCGTAACATCAGTCAGTAAAGGAGGTTCTACAGAACAGCATAAACACTGAAACAGATCATAAAAAGGAGGCAGTTATGAACTTCATGCGTATGATCGTATCGGCAGTTATGGCAATGGTTCTGACCGCGATTGAGGTACCGCGGTTGGCGTCCGCTTTGGACACTGCTCCCCCGTCTTCACCAGTGCGGCTTGTTTTTATTCATCATTCCACAGGCGGAAACTGGCTGGCTGATCCCAATGCCGGAACATATGGCGGGCTGGGCATTGCACTGAGAGACAACAATTATTATGTCAGTGCCACCAACTATGAATGGGGATACGAAGGAATTGGCAGCAGGACAGATATTCCCAATTGGCCGGAATGGTTTACAGGTACGAACAGCAGTACGATTCTGAATGCGGTGTACGATGAGACTGGTCAGAATGTTCACACGCCTGATGATTGGAGATTTTTCGGTTACTGGTCGCGTCTTCCAACCAATCCCGGCGGCGAAAATGAAATTATCATGTTCAAATCCTGTTTTCCCAATTCCAATCTGTATGGCAGTCCCGCTGATCCGGCGGCGTCATCTCCGAATGACTGGGAATACAGTGTAAGCAACGCCAAAGCGGTTTACAATAATCTGCTGACGTATTTTTCAACTCGCCAGGATAAATTGTTTGTAGTCATCACCGCTCCCCCGCTGATGGAAAGTGCCTATTCTCCGGACTATCAGACACCGGCCCAGCGTGCGGCCAATGCCCGTGCTTTCAACAACTGGCTGGTCAATGACTGGCTGTATGGATATGCGCATAACAATGTTGCCGTGTTTGATTATTTCAATGTTCTGACTCATCCTGACAATCACCATCATATTGTCAGCGGAAATAATGTTCATTATACAAGTCCGCTGTCAGGCAATTTTGCCTACTATCCCTCTGGGGACAGCCATCCGAATACCACCGGTCATCAGAAAGCCACAGCAGAATTTGTACCGCTTCTGAATGCTTTTTACAACACATGGAAAGGCTCTTCCCCCTCAATTTCAAAACCCACTGTTTCCACAGATGCCGCGTCCAATGTCACATCCGCAGGTGCAACGCTCAACGGCACAGTCAATCCCAATGGAGCCGCTACAAATTATCACTTTGAGTATGGTCTGACAACTGCCTATGGCTCAGTCACGCCCACAAACACAGCAGGTTCCGGCACAGCCAGTATTCCCGTAAATGCAGACATTTCCGGACTCAGCGCGGGAATGACATACCATTTCAGAATTGCTGCCACCAACAGCAAAGGAACAAGTCTGGGAACTGATCAGACCTTCACCGCATTGTCTGGCACAGTTGTTTTCGGCAATATTGACGGCAGCGCGGACGGCAAAATCACGCTTGCAGATGCCATTCTGGCTCTGCGGATTTGTGCGGGAATCTCTGTAAGCGGAGCGGTACTGGCAGCAGAAGTCAGCGGAGATCAGCGGATTGGACTGGCTGAGGCGGTTTATGCTCTGCGGGAAGTCGCTGGACTGCATACCGTTTCCCAACTGGTGCAGCCGTCTGATTTTCAGTATCTTGGCGCATTCCGGCTGCCGGAACAGGGAGAACGTCCCCTGACCTTTGCCTATGGCGGCAATGCCATGAGTTTCAATCCGGACGGAGATCCAAGCAACAGTGATGCGCATCCGGGTTCACTGTTTGTGATGGGGCATGACCGTCTGGCATATGGAGATCTGACGGACGGAAATCAGATAGCCGAAGTCCGCATTCCGGTTCCGGCCATTGCGGCCAATCCGGCTGATCTGCCTGAAGCGGCTTTTATACAAACCTTTCATAATGCTTTGCAGGGATGGTTCACTGATATGGAAGAAATTCCCAAAGTCGGGATGCAGTATCTTAACCATACAGATACAGGGCCGAAAATTCATGTCTGCTGGGGACAGCATCTGCAGCCTGAAAATGCAGCCTCACACGGCTGGATCAGTGCGAATCTGGATACACCCAGTTTTCAGGGAACATGGTTTATCGGAAATCAGAATCTTTACAGTGTCAACGGATATATGTTTGATATTCCAACAGCATGGGCAGATACCCATCTTGGAGGCAGATACCTTGCCACAGGACGCATGAGAGACGGCGGTCAGGGCGGTATGGGGCCTGCCCTTTTTGCCTACCGTCCCTGGCTGAGCGGAGGTGCTGCCCCGGCTTCAGGCACACATCTGGAGGAAAAAGTGCTGCTGCTGTATGAAAATGCGGACAGCACAGAAGAAATCATCCGGTGTATGCAGGGGTATCAGCATGCGGATGAATGGGAGGGCGGAGCATGGATCACTACAGCTTCAGGCAAATCCGCTCTTCTGTTTGCCGGAAACAAGGCAACCGGCACCAAGTACTGGTATGGTTACAGAAATCCCATCGGTGCTGATTTACCCTGCGTGGATACACACATTATTGATTTCACCACCTGCCGGAATGCGGACGGTTCGCCCTGCCCGGCTCAGGATTTTGCCGGATGCTGTGAAGCTGGCGTAAACTGCATTTCCGACAGAGGCTGGTGGTCCACCCGTTTTGATGCGCAGATGATTCTGTTTGATCCCGCAGATCTGGCTCAGGTCGCGGCAGGAACGATGGATTCCTGGCAGCCCCAGCCCTATGCGGCAATAGACATAGATGAACATCTGTATTTCAACCCTTCAGGCACTGATTTGGTAATGATCGGCGAAGGGGTTCAGCGGCGTTACCGCATCGGAGCGGCTGCGTATGACCGGAACTCCGGTCTTTTGTATGTTCTGGAACTGTTTGTCTACGAAGGAAAACCTGTGGTGCATGTATGGAAAATTCTCTGAAAATTCAAATAAAGATTGGTGTGCCGGACTGAAAATCCGGCACGTTTTTTTGTCCGGATTTTTGACTGCAAAACTGCCAAACGCGGCAGAATGTGCAAAAAAACAATTTTTGCATTCCTCCGGAAACTTATACCATTACTTAAAACATTTCAGGTTACAGTGCATACAGAACGTATTGCATTCTGCAAAACAGGTTCATTTCTCAGACATTCTGTCAGAGCATGATCCAATTCATCAATATTATTAAAAAAACGGTTATGAATAAAACTGTTCTTTATCCGGTGCCAAAGGCGTTCAGCCGGATTCAGCTGCGGTGAATAAGGAGGAATTTTCATAAATTCAATCCGGTCATCCGGAGACTCAATATTGTGACACGGGGCTCCGTCATGAATCAGAACAATCCGGTCATCGGGAAATTCCTTTGCAAATTCAAGGAGAAATGCCTCATATGAATTTTTCGTTGTTTCCGGAACGAAAATATGAAAATTTTTTCCTGTACGCGGTTCAACGGCACCGATATTAATGATTTTTTCGCGCGACAGGTTTGCCGTGATGACTGTGCGGTTTCCTTTTTCGCCCCATGTGTGTGCCGCAGTGGCTGTCAGGAGGAAAAACACTTCGTCTTCAAAAAAGAAACGGGTACCCGTTTCTTTTTTCATCCTTTTTTCAGGGGTTTTTCTGAAACTGTCCTGAAGTGCGGGATCGCCCCGGTGATCCCGTTTTCCGGGTTTCTGCCATGAATGTCTGTGACGGTGCAGCATCCTGCGGACAGTGTCATTATCAACTTTTTTTTCATAAATTTCAAATAAATGCAAATGTAAAGAAAAATATTCTGATTACCGGTTCTTACGGTCAGCAAACCGGATAAACTCTTATCTGACAGGGGTTCACAGCGATATGATTAATTTGGGGGAAATTTTTAAGTTATATGAAAAACAGATAAACTGAATAAACCGGAAACATACAGATGACAACTACTGCTTCGTAAAGGTTAAGTTGACGGACAACGAAACCCTAAGGGGCTTTGAGACCCTTAGGATTTTCGGCAGATAAACCGTCATTCAAACCTTGACAGAACACTACCTGAAACTCTTTTTTTGAAAAACAGAAGAGAAACATCGCGAAATACAGGGCTCAGTACAGCCTGACAGACCTGCTCTGTGAAAAAAAAAATTTCATATTTCCAACAGTAACCGGCGTATGCAGTTTCCACCGGACCAGGATTGCAAAAAATTTGTTTGACACATTGCCTGCTCTGGAATAACTTTATAAACCTGAATGATACCCCAGCCAGAGGCAAGCATGATTTTTAACTCTTAATTCAAATTCTTATACTGAAATTGCGACAGGAAAGGCATTTTGTTATGATAATTGAACAGACACTTATCCGTAAGACAATATGGCAGACAGCAGCGATTGCGCTGATCGGCCTTGCGGTTTCACTGGGAATCAACCAGTTCCGCTCGCAGGGCATTCCGCTTGTGGGAGACTGGTCACCGGAATCCCGGATTACAGACAAAAGCGGGGAAAGCCTGATAATTCCGCCTGAACAGGCCAAAAGTCTTTTTGAATCCGGAAAAGCGTTTTTTCTGGATGCCCGGTCTGCGGACGATTATCATGCCGGGCATATTCAGGGATCGCTGAACCTTCCCTGGCTGGAATTTGATGATTATTTTGACCGGATTATGCAAGAACTTCCTGAAGACAGGGTAATTATAACATACTGCGAAGGAGAAACCTGCGAACTGAGCAAAGATCTGGCCCGTGCGCTTATTGAAATGGGATTTGCCAATGTCCGGGTGCTGGTCAACGGATGGGGGATATGGCAGAAGCAGGGACTGCCGGTGACAGTCGGGGATATGCCGTGACGCAATGCCACTCCATGAAAGAAAAGACGGAGTGCCAAACTTTCAGTTTGGCAGTATTAATTCTGTAAAAAAACCGGATTTTTCGGAAAAATCCGGTTTTTGAAATACACGGAATGAACTGCACACAGAAAGAAGGATCAATGGAACTGAAATCTGTACCCACACGTGGCCGTACCCTGGATCACGCGGCCTTTGTTTATGATACCCTGGAACCGCTTCTGCTTCTCGGCAAACACGCGGAATATGACAGACACATTGTTTCCATGCTGAATCTGAAAGACACGGATAAGGTTCTGGATCTGGGCTGCGGAACCGGTGTGCTTACGCGGATGATCGCAGACAGACTGAATGCAGATGCAGGGGGAAAGTCTGTGGGCATTGATGCAGCGGCCAATATGATAAAGGTTGCCCGTAAAAACGCGCTTCTGTCAACTGCATGTTTGAAGTCATGGCAGCCGAATCCCTGTCCTTTGAAAATGCCAGTTTTGATGCCGTGGTATCCAGCCTTTTCTATCATCATGTGCAACTGGATTTAAAGGAAAAATCCCTTTCCGAAGCCTTTCGTGTGCTGCATCCGGGCGGCAGACTGGTCATTGCGGACATGCACATCCCGGTCACATGGATGGGATCGCTCGTATCCCATGTATCCCGCTGGTTTTTTATGCAGCCCCAGATCGGTGAAAATATCCGGGGTGTTTTGCCGGAGCTGATGGAAAAAGCCGGTTTTCAGAAACCTGAAATCGTTGCCACCTATTTCGGGTATATTTCCCTGTTCAACACCCGGAAGCCGTTGGAATAATGTCTGATAACATTGAAATTGCCTCAGATCCCATAGCGCAGATGGAAAATACGGAGCCGGTGAAAGATCTGCTGGAAGAACTCAGAGCCGGACTCTCGGATTACTGGCAAACTGCGGACAGCATCCTTCGGCAGAGCAGCGTCCGTCTTCATGCCCCGGACAGGAGGAACTTGGTTTAAAAAAGAATTTCTTCTCACTCCTGTTTCTTTATTCCTTTTACCGGGCCGACATTTCCAAACCCCGGCGTATCCTGTACGCGGCCACACTCCAGTGCCTGCGGGGCATGGTGACAGGCTGCGACAATCTGCTGGATGATGAATACAAAAAAACGCTGGATACCGACATACCGGAAAACGCGTACCGGTTCCGCTCGGTAATGGATATTATGGTTTCAGACCGGGTGCTTTTTCAGCTTCTTATGGATGCCTGCGCCAGACAGGAAATAAAAGCGGACAGGGTAATGACCGCAATGGCCGCATCCATGAAAACCATGACTCTCAGCGGTATGCAGGAGGCATCGGAAGAAGGCGGAATAAGGGACATTCTGCAACCGGACGAACTTCTGCGCACGGTTCACCATTACAAAACCGGTATCCTGTTCACCTGCCCCTGGGATATTCCCCTGTGCATTGAAGACAGGGAGGAATCCGGTATAAGTCCTTTAAAAGAGGGACTGTACCGCATCGGCATGGGCTGCCAGATCATGGATGATATGGTGGATTTTATGTCGGATCTGGAACGGAAACGGCATAATTTTATGGTTTCCCTGATCCATCACAGCCCGAATCCGCTTGAAAGAAAACGGCTTCAGGAACTCCTCGCCGTGAAAAACAGTCTTCTTGCTGCTGATTTGGCAAAGGATTTTCCCGACAGTTTGGCAAAGGCTTCCGAAACCTCCCGCAGGTTTCTCGAAAGCGGCCTGAACCTGCTTTTTTCACCTCAGCACCGGTTTCTTGCGGAACCGTCCATCTGCTTTCTGAAAAAAAGAATCGGAGCCGCTTCCTTATGCGGATAATATACCATTACCTGAAACATTTGCTGAGGTTCGGATTCAGATCTGAATTCCGCACAGAAAAACTCTGTGTGACTCTGCGGAAACTCTGCGTGACTCTGCGGTTAAAATCCGCCCGGCAGAATTACCAAAATGTTTTAAGTATCGGTATATGACAATGACATCTGAGGGAATCGGATTCTGGATTCGTATCGCTCTGCTCTTTCTCATCCGCTCCGGCAGATCAGCCGCGACCCTGTCTGTCATGGTCATCACTGCGGTTTCGGCCCTGATATTCCTTTCGGCCCTGTCTGTGGGCGTGAATGATGCCATGCTCCGGAATACAGCAGGGCTGTTTTCCGGTCATATTACCGGCTATGGAATGGATGCTTCCATCAATAAAGAAGACCTGATGACAAAAGGGGTGAAAGGGGTTTTACAGCGGGTGTATGTGCCGGGAGTTCTTTCCAACGGCAATTCTGATAAATCCCAGATGCTTTGCGGTGTTGATCCCGATGGTGAAACCGCAGTTACGGAACTGCCAAAGACAATTTCGGAAGGAACCTATCCCAAAAAAGGACAGCCCCAAATGCTGATCAGCAGAACCCTTGCTGATGAACTCAGGCTTCGGATCGGGGATTCCGCTGTATTCCGCTCCGAATCCCCTGACATGCGTTTATCCTTTACGGTTTCAGGAATTTACCGGGGAAGGACAGAGCAGCCGGATCAGTATATTGCTTTCTGTCCCCTGGATGTGATACCATTAAAAAATTTTTCCTGGACTGCGGCTGTTTTTCTTCATAACGATGTAATGCCGCAGAAAATAATTGACAGATACCGTGAGAAATGGCCGGACAAATATTCAGACAGATACCGGTTTGAATCCTGGGAAACCCTGATGCCGGATTTGCAGCAGTTGATGGAACTGGAAAATATTTCCATGTCCATTGTCATTCTCCTGGTGTTCGGGGTGGTTGCAGTGGGCATTGCCTGCTCCTTTGTTATCTTCATCATCCGGAACATGCGGGAATACGGCATTATGAAGGCCATGGGCGTAAGCACAGGGGAAATGTCGCTTCTGATTGTAATGAAAGTGGCAGAGATGAATGCCATTGCCTGTGTGCTCGGTCTGCTGATCGGGAGCATCACGGTATGGGCTGTTGCAGAATACGGGGGAATTGACATCAGCGCGTTTACCTCCCATAACCAATATTTCACGGTATCAGGGATTATTTATCCCCGGCTGACTGCTTTTTCTCTGCTGGCCCCGCCGGTCACGGCCTTTGTATTCAGCCTGATCGCGGCAATATGGCCGGCAGTGCTGGTGGCAAGGAAAAAAGCCTCTGATATTATAAGGATGATCTGATCCCATGATCCAGTTGGAATCTGTGACAAAAATTTTTCAGTCGGGCCGGGGAAAAATCTGCGCGCTGAATGATATTTCCTTTTTTATTGAAAAGGGCAGATTTGCCGCGCTTATGGGAAAATCCGGTTCCGGCAAATCCACTCTTCTCAACTGTATCGGCGGACTGGAGCAGCCGGACAGGGGAAATATTGTCTGCTTCGGAACGCGGATCGGGTCACTCAGTAACCGGGAAATGAGCCTGTTTCAGCGCAGGAATGTGGGATTTGTCTTTCAGCGGGGAAATCTTCTTTCCTATCTTTCTGTTGCGGAAAATATCGCTTTTCCCCTGACCCTGAACGGAATTACGGGAAAACAGCAGTTAAAACGGATTGGGGAACTGCTGGACCGTATCGGTCTTGGGGATGCCGCAGACGCGCTTCCCCATGAGCTTTCCGGCGGTGAAACCCAGCGGGTGGCTGTAGCCCGTGCAGTTGCCCACAATCCCGGCATACTGCTCGCAGACGAGCCGACCGCGAGTCTGGATACGGCAAGTGGTAAAGTGATTGTGCAACTGATGCGTGACATGGGACGCGATCATGGCTGTACCGTCATCATGGCGACCCATGATCCTGAAATCACTGAAACAGCGGATTTGCTCGTCCATATGAAAGATGGCCGAATCCAAAAGGAGGAAGTATGAATATGCTGAAAAAAATTATGATCTGCTGCGCGGTTCTGATACTGTTCAGCGGGTGTGCGTACCGTTATTATATGGGAATGCACGGCCCTACGGTTAAAACCTTTCCGGATATTCATCAGGGCGTGACAGAAGACCGGGACTGTCTGGAATGTCATCATCCGGATCGGAAAACAGAGGCTCCGCCCACTTCCCATCCTCAGTTTACGGGGTGTCTGAAATGCCATAATGACGATTTGAAGAAATGATTACTTATTTGGAGTTACACAATGAACAACCTTGTACATTCTGAACAATGCTGCTCCCATAATCATGAGCATGAACATCTGTCTGAACATGAATGCGGAGGGCATCATCACACTGTATCTGTTGCTGACACCAGCGGTTCCAGTCTGCTGATCACCCTGATTCTGAATTTTATCATTCCCAGCGCGCAGATCATCGGAGGAATATATGCCCACAGCGTGGCACTCATTTCAGATGCGGTGCATAACTTCAGTGATTTCACTGCCATCCTGATTGCCTATTTCGCGTACCGGATTGGACAGAAAGGGGCCTCCCTTTCCCACAGTTTCGGATACCGCCGGGCCGAGGTTCTGGCAGCTTTGTTCAATGTTATCATTCTGACCGCCGTATCCCTGTTTATCATCCGTGAGGCAGTGGAACGCTTTCTGCACCCCCAGCCGGTCATAGGCGAACTGGTGATGTGGATTGCAGGCATCGGTGTTCTGGGAAACGGTTTCTCCGCGTGGCTGCTTCACCGGGATGCCGCGCACAGTCTGAACGTGCGGGGAGCATTTCTGCACATGCTTGGCGATCTGTTCACCTCTGTTGCGGTACTCATCAGCGGTCTGATTCTGATATTCAGACCCTGGTACTGGCTGGATCCGCTTTTTTCCCTGCTGATTGTGGTTTTCATTCTGAAAAACTGCTGGACAGTCCTTAAAGAGGCCGTGAATGTTCTGATGAACGCGACACCGGAACAGATTAATCTGATTCAGGTGCAGAAAAATATTGAAGAAATGCCGGATGTCTGCAGTGCGCATTATCTGCACGCCTGGCATTCCGGATCAGGAAGCATTGCATTTTCCGCGCATGTGGTGGTTGGGGATCAGATGCTCAGCCGCACGGAAAAAATGGCTGAAACCATTCGGGAAAAACTCAAACATGCCTTTGGCATTGATCATGCCATTCTGCAGTTTGAAACATTGCAGTGCGGCAACGGCGGAGTGCTGTGTGAAATTTCCTGCAATGGCAGTATGACAGACAAAAATGAAACATCAGGAAACAGACATCATCATGGTGAATCTGCTGACAGGAAGGAAAAGATGAAAAAATATTTCACCGCGGGTTTGCGGATACTGCTTGGCCTCACATTCATTTATGCCAGCATACATAAAATCATGGACCCCAAAACCTTTGCAGACGCGGTTTACAATTACCAGATTCTGCCGGATTATCTGATCAATCTCACAGCACTTGCTCTGCCTGTGATTGAAATCATTGCAGGGCTGTGTCTGGTTTTCAATTTCTGGACACCGGGTGCAGTGAGCATAATCAATGGGATGCTGATTGTGTTTATTGCAGCCACTGCTTTCAATCTTTCACGGGGACTGAATATTCACTGCGGATGTTTTCAGTCCGGAGTCGGCGAAGCAGGCAAATGGGAAATGATCTGGACAATTGTGCTGGATACTGCTATGCTGATTGCAGGTGTATTTGTTTTTTTCATGCAGAAAGATGAAACCCATGACAATCATCCGGCAGCACAGGCCGAAGCAGAAGGATAAACGGTTTTGCTGAAAATAAAACCCATTGCATTTTCATATTACGCTAAAGACAGCAGGCATTGCTTTGCCCTGTGCATGGCGGTTTTTATCCTCGTGTCTTCGGTCTGTACCGCATCAATGCCCTGCCAAAGGAAAAAAACATGCAGCACAGGCAATGTGCATGGCGCAAAAACCTGTTACACGGATTCCTCCCATCAGCATCTGCATTCCTGCAGGTTGAAAAAAGCCGTTGCTGTATTGACTGATTCCTTTGCTTCCAACACTGAGAAAAAGACAGAATCTTCCGTGCTGATCGCATGGCTCTGTGACTGTCCGGGAAACATGACAGGATTCCGCATGGTTGTGCAGCATAAAAAACCACAGGGACATTCTCCCCCCATTATTCTTCTGAGCAACTCTTTTCTTTGCTGATGTTTCCCTTTTCCCGGAATTCTGTTACAAAACAGGGGAAAATAAAAATCCGGATTCACGCGTTCCGTGTGAGAAAACCTGACGGAGTTTCCGCGCTGTTGCCATTCCCCTGAAGTTTTCAAACTGTTCAACATATTTGAATCAAACAAAAAAACACTATTTAAAGGAGAATTTTTCTGAAATGAAAAATGTATTCATCACAATGACTGTATTTATGTTTCTCTGTCTTACATCTGCGGCATGGGCTGCGGATTCCCTGAAAACCGCAGATGCTCCGGTCAAAGCAGAATCACCGGAAAAGGCAGCGGATGTTCCAGAACCTGCCGCAGAATCCTCTGTAAAAACAGATTCTCCGGAACCTGCAACAGAGTCCCCTGCAAAAACCGATTCCCCGGAAAAGGCAGCAGATGCTCCGGCAAAAGCGGATTCTCCGGAACCTGCCGCAGATTCCCCTGCAAAAACCGATTCACCGGAAAAGGCAGCAGATGCTCCGGCAAAAGCAGATTCTCCGGAAAAGAAAGCGGATGGGCCGGTAAAAGGCATGGTGACCATGATTGATCTGGGAGCAAAAAAGTGCATTCCCTGCAAAATGATGGCCCCGATTCTGGCGGAACTGGAAAAGGAATATGCGGGAAAAGCCGCGATTGTTTTCATTGATGTGTGGGAAAATCCGGAACCGGCCAGAACATTCGGCATAAGGGGTATTCCCACCCAGATATTTTTCGACAAAGAGGGAAAAGAGGTTTTCCGTCATGCCGGATTTATGGACAAAAAAAGCATTGTGGAAAAACTCAGACAAATGGGAGTGGAATAATCATGTTTTGCAGAAAATCTGTATTGTTTGCTTTACTGCTGTTTTTCCCGGCAATGTCCGGAGGAGCGGACTGTGATCCAGCAGCTCCGCCTGCGGTGAGGAAAGAGACCGCAGTGCGTCTGATCGGGCCTGCGGCTATGGTTCCAAATCCCCAATACACTGTAAAATCAGTGCTTGAGGGTGATATGGTTTCCCATGATTTTGTGATCCGGAATATCGGGGATGCCCTGCTCCAGATTGAAAAAGTGGAAAGCGGCTGAGGCGGTCCCAGGGTTTCGTTTTATACGAAACAGATCCCTCCCGGCGGAGAGGGAAAGATTTCTCTGACAGTCAATACACAGGGATACGGCGGAAACAGCATTTCCAAAGGGGTGTCGGTTTACACCAATGATCCGAATCAGAAACAGTTTGGCCTGAACATTGTGGTTTACAGGGTGGAGCGTTTTGTCAGCATTACCCAATCCAAACTGAGACTGATCGGTGAGAAGGGCAAAACCGTAAAAGCTGAAACACAAATTCTGCCCGCAGCAGAATATCCTTTCACCATCGCGGATATTTCTGCGGAAAAAGGAAAGGACATTCTTTACCGGCTGGATAAAAAGACATCCGGTTATCTGCTCACGGTGGAAAGCAAACCCGAAGCAGCAGGCATATTTTCCGACACAATCCGTATGAAAACAGACAATCCCCGGCTGCCGGAAATTTCAGTTTACGTTTACGGAAACCTGAAGGTTCCGCATCCATAGCAGAAGAAATTCCCTCTCAGGAGGGAATTTTAAAGAAAATTCCTTTTGCATGAAAGCATGGAGTTGAAACATGAAAGGGAAGATTCAAACAGATCATCTTTATCAGAACATCCCAGAATTGTTGCAGAATGCCCGGCAGTATGCTGTGCGGACAATCAACCATACGATGGTTTACACCTATTTTGAGATAGGCCGTATGATTGTGGAAGACGAACAGCAGGGAAAAGAACGCGCAGATTATGGCAAACAGGTTTTAAAAACCCTGTCCGAACGCCTGCAAAAGGAGTTCGGGAAAGGATTTTCAGTACAAAATCTTGAAAATATGAGAAAATTTTATCTGCTTTATCAGCCGGGTGAGAAATCCCAATCACTGATTGGGATTTCTGAAAAGTCTGTTTTCACATTGAGTTGGACGCACTATTTGATGCTTATACGCATGGAGGATGCCTCAGAACGCAGTTTTTATGAAATTGAAGCAGCAAAGAATAACTGGGCTGTGCGGGAATTAAAAAGGAATTTTGATACAGGGCTTTATCTGCGGCTGGCTTTGAGCCGGGATAAAAAAGGTGTCAGACAATTGTCTGAAAAAGGCCAGATTATTGAAAAACCGGCAGATATGATAAAAGATCCCTATATTTTGGAATTTCTCGGTTTACCTGAAAAATCAGATTATTCTGAAGTGAACTGGAACACTGCATCATAAGCAGACTGGAGACTTTTCTTCTGGAACTGGGCAAAGGATTCACATTTTCGGGCAGACAGGTTCGTTTACATTTGATGAATTGGAATTTTGTCATTTTTTGTGATGAAATCAATACAGGCAGGAGTTATGCAGTTCATTTTCAACTACTTGATTTTACATAAGCAGATTTGTGCAGTGCAAGATTGGCTTATATAAAAATCAACAAGTTAAAATTCAACTGCTTAACTCCTAAAAGGAAAGGAAAAGTGGTATTTTATGGGTAAAAAAAGAGAAAACAGAGCAGATAAACGTACCTGCGGATAAGCATTCTGTCATTCATCTGCATACGGCCATACTGCTCTCCATTGCCATGCTGGTCATAGGTTTTATCGGCGGTAAAGTTTTTGGTGTGATGAAAACCGTACCCCATACCGGAGGAAAACCCGCAGCTTCAGATGAAATGCCGGACAGGATGTTTCAGGCTTTGGAAGATGAAACCGTCAAAAATCCGCAGAATGCGGATGCATGGACACGGCTGGGCAACGCGTATTTTGACAGTTCCAATTATCAGAAGGCCATTTACGCGTATGAAAAATCCCTGTCCATTTCACCGGACAATCCCAATGTGCTGACCGATCTGGGAATCATGTACCGGGGGAACAGACAGGCGGAAAAAGCAGTGGAAATGTTCAGCAAAGCCATGTCCCTTGATCCGAAACATGAGAATTCCAGAATGAACAAAGGCATTGTTCTTCTGCATGATCTCAAAGATGAAAAGGCCGCTGTTCAGGCATGGGTGGAACTTCTGGCAATCAATCCCCTGGCCGTATTCCCGGATGGTCAGTCAGTGGAAGAACTGGTCAGACATTACAAAGAAGGTCACGAAAAAGAGGGAAGGACAAAGTGACAAATGAAATTTTACAAACCTGAAATCAGACGCATTCTGTTTGCCAACGATTTTTCGGAAACAGCGAACCGTGCTTTCGGATATGCAGCCGGTCTGGCTGATGCACATGAGGCCAGCATCACCATTTTGCATGTGCTGGAAAAACTGCCGTCCGAAAGCGAATGGATGGCAGTACTGCTGGAAGGGGTTGAGAGCGTGGAGGATTTGCAGAAAAAAAGCAACTCCGAAATTCTGCAGCGGGTCAAATCCCATATTGAACAGTACTGCACAGCATTTAACGGTCAGTTTCCTGCCTGCCGTCTCATGGTGGAGGCCGTAATTGTGGAAGAGGGAGAGCCCGTAAAACGTATCCTGCACCATGCCCATACAGGCGGGTATGACATGCTGGTCATGGGCAGCCGGGGATACGGCCTTATCCGGGGAATACTCACGGGCAGCACTTCCCAAAGCATGGTCAGGGAATGCCGCATACCGGTTTTTATTGTGCCTCCGGATGAGAAAAAAGAATCGTTGTGATATTCTGAACTTCGAAAATGAAACTGACCAGGGAAGTCAAAAAGGATTTCAGCCGGGAAAAAAGTGCTGAACAAAAAAATCACAACAGTGGTTTTCAAGGGATTTGAAAAGGGGGAATGTTTATGCTGCTGGAAAGTTATCAGAAAGAGATTTTCCGGGCCAAATGCAACCCGGAGTTTGAGGCTGTGCATTGTTATGCGCATCTGGATCAGGATGTGGGGGAAGTTATTCCCTATCTGAATTCGGAAATGGGCGGATTTCAGTTTACCAAAGATCCGCTTTCCGTAACATTCAAAAACCGGGGCAGACTCATTACCATACATCCCCGCAAGATTGCTGTCAACGCGCTCAGAGATGAGGAGGAGACAGACAAAATCCTCAACTGGCTGAAAAATCAGATCAATGATGTCTGGGAACGCCGCGCGGAGATTGAACCCTGTTTTGAACCTGCGCCCCGGCCTCTGTTGTTTGAGATTCTGAAACTGCTGCCCAAAACCAACTGCAAAAAGTGCGCTCTGCCTACGTGCATGGTCTTTGCCGCGCAGATGGCTGAAGGCGTGAAAGGGATTGAAGACTGTCCGCCTTTGGAAGGGGAAAATCTGGAGAAACTGAAAACCTACATGAGCAGGTTCCATTTTGACTGGTGACAATAATATGAAATCTTGGAAACAGCAAGATATTGCAGAAAACAGAATCTTTGTTAATCTTTGTCACCTGCTGTCTTTGCTGTGAAAATCAAAACCGCAAAGGCACAAAGTTTTTTGGTGAAATCTTTTTCAGATTTCACATTGTTGATTAAGTGGCTGTATATCAAAATAAGCTGTTACAAACCCTAAGGGTTTCCAAAACCCTTAGGGTTTTTCGGACATCAAAACTGCGCAGCTTATTTTTTTACAAACCATTAAGGAGAACAAAATGACAGAACAAAAAAAGGATGCCAAAGGACTTGGTTTTTTTGAAAAATACCTGTATGTCTGGGTGATTCTCTGCATATTTGCCGGGATCATCCTGGGCAAGATTGTGCCCGGACTGGCAAAATATCTGGACGGAATGTCGATTTATGTCAATGATGCGCCGGTGGTTTCCATTCCCATTGCCATCTGCCTGTTTTTCATGATGTATCCCATCATGGTCAAGATTGATTTCACACAGGTAATGGCAGCCGGGAAAAATATCAGACCGGTTGCGCTGACCCTGTTTGTCAACTGGGCTGTCAAACCCTTTACCATGTACGGCATATCCCTGTTTTTTCTGGGAACCCTGTTTTACAACCTGATCGGACCCGATGCTGTGGATTATGTCAAAATGCCTATTGGACTGAATCTGTCTGTGGGTGAAACTCAGGGAATCGGAACAGTGGTCATGCACGAAGGCGTGAAAATGATGCAGATTCCCCTGTGGCGGAGTTATCTGGCCGGGTGCATCCTGCTGGGTGTTGCACCCTGCACCGCGATGGTGCTGGTATGGGGATTTCTTGCCAAAGGCAATGACGGACTTACCCTGATTATGGTGGCTGTCAATTCTCTTACCATGCTCTTTCTGTACGGACCTCTTGGCGGATTTCTGCTGGGCGTGGGCAAACTGCCGGTTCCATGGCAGGCTCTGCTGCTGTCCATCGGCATTTATGTGGCACTTCCCCTTGCTGCCGGTTATATTTCCCGAAAAGCTATTATCAATGCCAAAGGTCTGGAATGGTTTAACCAAAAATTTCTTCATATCCTGACGCCCATCACCATTACGGCTCTTCTGATTACACTGGTGCTTCTGTTTTCCTTTAAAGGGGAAACCATTGTATCCAATCCCCTGAGCATTTTGTGGATTGCCATTCCCCTGTTTTTGCAGACTGTGCTGATTTTCGCTCTCGGATACTGGCTTTCCAGACTGTTCAAATTTGAATATGAGGATGCGGCTCCTTCTGCCATGATTGGCGCGTCCAATCATTTTGAGGTGGCAATTGCAACATCCACCATGATTTTCGGCCTGTCATCCGGCGCGTCTTTGGCAACTGTTGTGGGTGTGCTGATTGAAGTGCCGGTTATGCTGATGCTGGTGAAAATATGCCTGATTACACAGCACTGGTTCAGGAGATGAAATCCAGGGGATCTCCGGAATAAATTTAGCAGATCGAAAAATTTCCTGAGTGCTTCGTCAAGGTTAACCTAAATTGAGTGATTCTGATTCATGTTCAATGAACATTGATACATTTAAATGATATCATCGCAAACGGGCGGGAAATTTTCAGTTCCGCCGGATAAAACAGCATATAAACGGACAGCTTTCTCAGATTGTGCACAGTCTGTTTATCATCCGGAAGAAAAAATTCCGGATAAGGATGCACCTCTCAGTCTGCGGCCGGATATGCCGGTTCTGAGACTGTTTTTTTATTTTCTGTTTTTTTATAATGCGGGGCAGGGAGGGGAACTGCAGACTTCCCGTATTTTATTCAGATTCAGTCTGCCGAAGACTGCAGGACAGAATTTTAGGTAGTGCTACACAAGTAATGCTGTTATAATATTTATACTTTACAAACAGATATATCTGTATCAGTGTTTTCCGGAGAACTTTTTAAATCACAATGTTCAGTGAAAGGATTTTTTTATGAAATGCCCAAAATGCAATTCCGGAAACATCAGAAAAAACGGTCATATCCATACCGGCAAACAGAATCACCGGTGCAGAGACTGCGGCAGACAGTTTGTGGAAGACAGTGAAAAGAAAACAGTTTCCGCCTTTGAAAAAAATATCACTGAAAAACTTCTGATCGGACGCATATCTCTGAGAGGTATTTGCCGGGTTATGAATGTTTCCCTCACATGGCTTCTTTGTTTTTTCCGTAGCGTAACAGACAATATTCCAAATGATAACAGTATTATAAAGCCTGAAAAAAGCAAACTTTGCATTGAACCCGGTGAAATATGGAGTTTTGTCAGAAAAAAGAAAAGCCGGGTATGGCCCGCGTCTGACAGAAATTCCGGTCAGATCGCAGGCCTCCATATTGGAAACAGAACCCGGAAGGATGCGAAAAAACTTTGGAAATCCCTTCCGGGTGTTTACCGTCAGTGCGCAGTCTGT
>CAZHPS010000068.1:0-19830 GCA_964534335.1 uncultured Desulfobacterales bacterium | reverse complement strand
TAACCGAATATGGGAAAAAGGATATTGTTGAAATCATGTGCGATTCCGCCTGCCAGGGTTCCGATGGCCTCAAGTTTCTGTGCCTGCCGCAACTGTTTCTCTTTTTCTTTAAGCCGGAGCACAGAGGCCTCCAGAGCCTCAGTCCTGTTCCGCACCTCCTCTTCCAGCAGCGAACTGTACCCGGCAAAATTGATATGAAACGCACGATGGACATGGCGCAGGAGTTCATCCACATTGCCCATTTTCTGCACATAGGCAAATGCCTCATGATTCACTGCGGACATAGCAGATTCCAGACTGGCATAGGCTGTATTGATGATGACGCTGATGCCGGGACAGAGTTTTCTGAGTTCGGCAAGAACCTCCAGTCCGTTCATATCCGGCAGCCGGAGATCAAGTATGGCAACCCGGATATCGCAGTGCCTGGCCGGATCAAGAGCATCCGCGCCGGTCGGACATCCCACAGGTGTGAATCCCTCATTTTCCAGAATATCGCATAAGGTCTTCAACTGGGCTGCATTGTCTTCCACAACAAGTATTTTCATTGAAGGTGTCTGGGTCATAGATTTCTCCTGTCATATTTCTTCCGGATGCGGAAGAACAAGTTTTACAACAGTTCCTTTTTCCGGTTCACTGTGCAGGCTGATCTGTCCCTGATGTTTTTCCATAATCTCTTTGCACACACACAGTCCCAGACCGGTTCCTGCTGCTTTGGTGGTGTAAAGGGGTTCAAAAACTTTGGGCAGCGCATCCTGGGCAATGCCCGTGCCTGTATCACTGATTTCGATCTCTGCATTCTGATTTTCCGGAATCATACGGGCCTGCACCCTGATCCGGCCTTTCCCTTTGATGGCCTGTACAGCATTGGTGATCAGGTTGATCAGCACCTGCCGGAACTGAACAGGATCTGCCCATACCGGAAAAGGATCGGGATCAAGATCAGTTGTCATCTGAATCCCTGGGGGAATGAGGCAGAGGGAAACAGCATTTTCCAGAAAAGTCCGCAAATCATTCCGGCATGGCTGAAGCGGTTTCATGCGGGTCAGTTCCAGCACATCCGCAATCACCTGCGAGGCTGTTGCCATCTCGGTCTCAATCAAAGCCAGGTGTTCCTGAACTTTGGGATTTGTCCCTTCCAGTTTTCCCTGCACCAGCAGCCTCCGCAGAAAATACACAGACTGCCGCACTGCGCCCAGCGGATTGCGCAGTTCATGTGCAATGCTGCCGGTCAGTTTGCCGATGGTTGCCAGCTTTTCCTGACGCAGCAGTTTGTCAAACAGTTCCTCCATTTCCCGCTGTTTATGCGCAACAGCCTGTTCCAGCATAAGGTTCTGGTTTTTGATCCGTTCTTCGTCGAGTTTGCGGTCAGTGATGTCCTTGTTTACAGACACAGCACCTTCAATCTCCTGTCCCGGACCAAATATGGGAACAGCCCAGTTGAGAATGAATTTGCGGGAACCGTCAAAACACTCAATTTCAATTTCCTCTTCATGGGAAGATTCCCCATTGAAAACCGCTCGTGCAATCCCCCATTCTTCCGGCTCTATTCTTTTTCCGGTTTTCACCCACCAGGCTTTGTATTCATGGAATCTTTCAGGCCCCACATACCGGGCTCCCTTCCATATTTCATAACCTGCTGGATTGCCATGTATGATGGTTCCGTTTTTGTCTGCAATCCACACGCCCACAGGCAGAATCTCAAGAACTTTTTTCAACTGCTGTTCGCTTTCCTGCAGCGCATTTTCTATCTGTCTGCGTTCCGTAACATTCCGTGCAACACAGAGAATCCGCTGAATCTCCCCGTTTTCCTCAACTAAGGGGACGGTATTGTAGCTGTAATACCGATTACTGAGGAACAGTTCAAAGGCAGCGTCTTCCCCTGCAAAGGTTTTCCGGTAATGTTCCTCAACAGCCTGCGTGTGTTCCCCAAACATCTCGGCCATGGGCATTCCCGCAAAATCATCGGAATCCGTATTATGTTCCTGATATTCCCGGCCTGATATGAAACTGATGGTGTGATCCTTTTCAATAACAGTTATGCAGGAACGGGGAATATTTTCGGAAATTTTTCTCAGCAGCATTTCCCTGTCCCGGAGATTTTTTTCCGTTTCCTTGCGCATGGACAGTTCCGTCCGCAGTTCCCCTGTTTTCTGGCGCACGGATTTTCTCAGAGACCAGGCCCATGCGGAAATAAGAAATGCTGTGATAAGTGTCAGGGCAAATACCCATCTGAGGATTTTGCTGAAATGTCTTTCGGTGTCTATCTGTATTAGACTGGGATCAAAAATAAATCTGTTTATATCTGTTTCATTTTTCACCAGCCCGATGCGTTTGAGGGACTCGTGCATTTTTTCCCATCGTGCGGGATTGATATGTCCCAGTTCCACAAGCGGATACAGGGTCATTTCCCTGACAGTACGGGCCTGGAAAAGATTGAAAGAAGCTATGTCTTCCACCTGTTCCGTCCGTTTCAGCCTGGTACTGATTTCTGCCGCAGTTTTTTCCGAATGCCGCAGTGCATAATCCCATCCTTTGAGGCTTGCCCGGACAAAGGCTGCCACAATCTCCGGATTCCGGGAAACAAGTTCCCCTTTTGCAAAAATTGAATCTCCGTAAAAATCAATTCCGTATGTGATGGGGGAAATTTCTTTCAGATTCAACCCTGCTTTGGCTGCATGATAGGGTATGGTGGTTTTGTATCCGGGCATTACCTGCACACGATCCGAAAGCAGATGCTCCATGCCGGACTGATGCGGATGCGGAAAAATCTTTTTGGGATCAATGCCTTCGCTTAACAGCATGGACTGAAGTTCCACATCAATCAGATCATTGACCCTGCGGGCCACCCGCAGATTTGTCAGGTCGGACAGGGAGGAATAGGGGGTTTCCTGTTTCAGATAAAGGCGGGCCGCGCTGTTTTGGAAAATCACAGAAGCCACGCGCAGATCCGCTCCCTGATCGCAGGCAATGAGAATGTCTGCTCCGCCGATTCCGAAATCCGCTCTTCCGGAAGAAACTTCCTTTGTTGCAGAAAGAATCTTTCCCTCATGTGTCAGCGCGGATCTGATTTCCACTTCCAGCCCCTCTTCCCGGTAATACCCTCTCCAGTCTGCTGTATAATAACCGGCAAACTGGAACTGATGATCCCAGCGCAGTTGCAGAATGACAGGTTTCAGAGCCGGGACATTCGCGGGCAATACTGCAAATCCGGACTGCACCAGTATAAACAGCAGGATGAATTTGTGAAATTTTCTCATCAGCATAATTGTGCCTGTTTTTGTTGACAATGATTCAAATCTTCTGAAAAATTCAGGGATGTTAAATTTATAATTTATACCAAACCGCTTTCAGAGATTGGGGAATACCTGTTTTTTTTCAGCCACGAAACACACGAAAACACACGAAAAAATTTATCTGAAAGCAGAGACTGATCCGGAGGAGTGCAAAAATTAAGCGGAGCGGTTTTTTGCACAGACGGAACATATACCATTACTTGAAACATTTCGGTTGTAAAATACCGCATTCGAAAAACCTGCCTCAGCAGAGTTTATAAAAATTACAGTTTAAACTGCCACGAATAACACGAATCTTCACGAATGCACAAACCGTAATTCGTGTCATTCGTGCAATTCGTGGCTGTAATACCAATTCTCCATTGAAAATATACTTATGATTTGGTTTCCCACAGAGGACACAGAGAGAAAAAACCACAGAGAACACAGAGGAAATAACTCACCTTATTGTATAAATTCAATGGCGAATTGGTATAATACCAAATCGCCATTGAAAACATGCTTCTGAAAAGGCAATATTCTGTAATCAAGCATAAAAAACTGACCTGATTATATAAAATCAATGGAGAATTGGTATAACATCAAATCTTCTGAGTAATAGTATATGTCGAACTCACATTATATCATGAAGTGAATAAAAAAGGCCATCTGCTTTTGCAGATGGCCTTTTATTTTTATAATGCCGGATGAAATAATCAATTATTTCATCCGTATATTTCACGTCTTACTTCCCCGCACTGCCGTCATTTTCCGGGCTTTGCCTGCCCCGGTCTGCGCTGTGTTCAGCCGTGTCAGAGAAATTACTCTGCATCCGTGTCTCCGCCTTTTCCTGCGGGACCGTCTTCCAGACCTGCCAGTTTTTTCAGGCGCTGATACCGCTCATTGTACTGGGTTTCAATGGCGGCACGCAGGCGTTTGGACTCTTCGGGGAAGAGTTTTTCTAAAGCAGCATAGCGCACTTCACCGGAGAGGAATTCCTGCAGTTTGCCGTCCGGAGCCTTGGAATCCAGAACAAAGGGATTTTTGCCCTCTTTCTTCAGATCCGGATTGTAACGGTACAAAGGCCAGTAACCGCATTCCACAGCCAGTTTCATCTCCTCCTGGGTTTTGCCCATGCCTTTTTTGATGCCGTGATTGATACAGGGAGCGTAGGCCATAATCAGGGAAGGCCCGTCATAGGACTCGGCTTCGGTAAAGGCTTTGATCACCTGATTTTTGTTTGCACCCATAGACACATTTGCCACATACACATAACCGTAACTCATGGCAATCGCGCCCATATCCTTTTTGGAGGTCTTTTTGCCGGATGCTGCAAACTTGGCAATGGAACCGATGGGCGTGGCTTTGGAGGACTGACCGCCTGTGTTGGAATACACTTCGGTGTCATAGACCATGATATTGATGTCCTCACCGGTTGCCATCACATGATCCAGACCGCCGAACGCGATGTCATAGGCCGCGCCGTCACCCAGAAATACCCAGTAGGATTTCTTGGTGAAGAGTTTCGCATAGGTAAGAATCTCACTCAGGAGTTTGTTTCCTTTGTGAACCGGCAGCATGGCCTTGAGCTGATCCCCGTATTTTTTCGAGCCTTCGGGATTTTTCATATTATCCAGCCATCCCTGCAGCGCATCTTTCACCTCTTTGGGAACATCACCGGCTGCAACAGCCTGTGCAGCAAGTTCCGCGAGTTTTTTCCGCTGCTGCAACTGTCCCAGGAACATGCCGTAGGTAAATTCCGCAGGATCTTCAAACAGGGAACTGCCCCAGGTCGGGCCGTATCCGTCTTTGTTGGTGCAGTAGGGAATAGCGGGTGCAGAACCGCCCCAGATGGACGAACAGCCTGTCGCGTTTCCAATGACCATGCGTTCGCCAAACAACTGGGTCAGGAGTTTGGTATAGGGAGTTTCTCCGCATCCGGAACAGGCTCCGGAGAATTCCATCAGGGGCTGCTGGAACTGGCTGCCTTTGAGAGAGGTGCGGGGCATGACATTGTCCCGGATGGGCAGGGTTTCTGCATAAGCCAAAGCAGGAACCTGTACAGCCAACTGGGTTTCAATGGGTTTCATCTCCAAAGCCTTTTTCTTGGACGGGCAGATATCCGCACAGTTGCCGCACCCCATGCAGTCCTGTGTGTAAACCTGCATACGGAAATGCAGCCCTTTGAGTTCCTTGCCCTTGGCTTCCAAAGCGGTGAAACCCTGGGGAGCCTTTTTCAGTTCCTCATCGTTCAGCAGATAGGGACGGATCGCTGCATGGGGGCAGACCATTGCGCACTGGTTGCACTGAATACAGTTTTCCGGAATCCATTCCGGCACACTGATGGCAACCCCGCGTTTTTCGTATTTGGAGGTTGCCACCGGGAAAATGCCGTCCGGACGGAACGCGCTGACTGGCAGTTTGTCGCCTTTCTGGGAAACCATTGGACGGAGCACATTGGTCACAAACGCAGGTTCATCTTTGGCAGGAGCTGCAACTTCCCCGGCATTGGCCCATGACTCCGGATATTTGATTTCCACCAGTTTGTCCAGAGTCTTATCCACAGCGGCTGTGTTCATGTTGACGATTTTGTCGCCTTTTTTGCCAAACATCTTTTTGATATCAGCTTTGAGATAGTTCAGGGCCTGATCCACCGGTATCACATTTGCGAGTTTGAAAAAGGCTGTCTGCATAATCATATTGATGCGTCCGCCAAGCCCCACTTCGGTGGCAATGGAAACTGCGTCAATATTGTAGAATTTCAGTTTTTTCCGGGCAATGGTGCGCTTCATCGCGGCAGGCAGTTTTTCTTCCATATCCGCGAGGCTCCAGTTGGAGTTCATCAGAAAAGTGCCGCCCTCTCTGATGCCGTCAAGCAGATCATAGACATCCACATAACTGGATTTGTGACAGGCAATATAGTCAGCAGAACGGATCAGGTAGGTGGACTGAATCGGGTTTTTCCCAAAACGGAGATGGGACATGGTAACACCTCCGGATTTCTTGGAATCATAGGCAAAATATGCCTGCGCGAACATATCGGTATTGTCGCCGATGATCTTGATGGCTGTTTTGTTCGCGCCGACTGTGCCGTCTGCGCCCAGTCCCCAGAATTTGCACTGAACAGTGCCTTCGGGAGCCACATCAAAATTCTCGTCATAATCCAGCGAGGTATGGGTCACATCATCTTCAATGCCCACATTGAAGTAATTTTTCGGGCCTGCGGCTTTCAGGTTGTCAAACACAGCCTTTGCCATACCCGGATTGAATTCCTTGGAACCCAGACCGTAGCGTCCGTTCACGATGACCGGCATTTCGCCTTTTTCCATAAACGCGGTGCAGATGTCTTTGTACAGGGGATCACCCATTGCGCCCGGTTCTTTGGTTCTGTCCATGACGGCAATGCGGGATGCGGTGGCCGGGAGAACTGCAAAGAGATATTCCGGTGAAAAGGGACGGTACAGGCGGACTTTGACCAGCCCCACGCTTTCGCCCTTCTGATTGAGGTAATTGACCACTTCCTCAAAGGTTTCACACGAGGAACCCATAGCGATGACCACACGGTCTGCTTCAGGATCGCCCACATAGTCAAAGGGTTTGTAATAGCGGCCTGTCAAAGCACCGACTTTTTTCATGTAATCGGCAACAATCCCCGGTGTTTTCATATAATAGGGATTCCGGATCTCAAATCCCTGATAATACACATCCGGGTTCTGTGCAGTGCCGCGAAGTTCAGGCCGTTCCGGGTTTGCACCCCGTGCGCGGAACTTTGCCACAGCTTCCCAGTTTACCAGTTTTGCCATGTCCTCATAATCAATCATCTCAATCTTCTGGATTTCATGGGAGGTGCGGAAACCGTCAAAGAAATGGAGAAAAGGCACGCTCGCGTCAATCGCGGCCAGATGGGCAACAAGTCCCAGATCCTGGGCTTCCTGCACAGAAGAGGAGCCAAGCAGGGCAAAACCGGTCTGACGGACAGCCATGACATCCTGATGATCCCCGAAAATGGAAAGGGCATGCGCAGAAATGGCACGGGCTGTGACATGCAGAACACCGGGCAGGAGTTCACCCGCCATTTTGTACATGCTGGGAATCATAAGCAGCAGTCCCTGGGACGCTGTAAAAGTGGTGGTCAGCGCACCGGACGCCAGTGAACCGTGAACCGACGCTGCCGCGCCTGCCTCAGACTGCAACTGACGCACCAGCATCTGCTGACCAAAAATATTCTTGCGTCCGCCTGCTGCCCATTCCTCTGCGGTTTCTCCAATTGGGGAAGATGGGGTAATGGGATAAAGGGTTGCCACATCGCTCATGGCATAGGCCACATGCGCTGCTGCGGTGTTACCGTCAAGGGTTTTCATTTTCTTTGCCATAGTCTCTTTTTGTCTCCTTGCTTTGGATATGGATTATATATTTATGGAAGCTGATCAGCGGAAAATGTATTTAAACTGACAAGTTTATTGAAATCCGTTTTGTTTGTAAAGAAAAAAATGCAGATTCGGACACAAAAAACACCGGGGGAGAATATCCTGCAAATAAATTCTGTCTGTATACGACAGTTCAGGAAGGCCGTCAATTAGAGGATTTCTTATTTTTCTGTAAGGTTTTTTCTTACATGGCAGGCTGTGCTGAATATCGCTGGAGACTCATGGTTTTAATTTCCGGTTTCCCTTTTGGCAATATCCACCCACTGTTTCTGGTTTTTCTGATGAAATCCCGCGGACAGTTTTACATTTTTCAGTGTCTTCTGAAAAAGTTTATACGCCTCTGCGGTTCTTCCGATTTTTTTGAGCATCATGGCATAGCGGCACCGGGCTTCCTCTCCGGCAAATGCTTTTTCCAGAAACGCATATTCCTCCAATGCAGCCTCTGTGTCCCCCAGTTCCTCACAGCACCGGGCGAGCAGGAGATCAAATTCATCCCCCTTTCTCTCCCCGCGCATTTTCCGCAGATGAAGCAGCCATTCTCTGGCCTTTGTGAAACTGTTCTGAAAAAAATATGCGCAGCACAGGCCCTGCACGGCCAGAGGATCATCACGGTAAATGCCATTCAGACAGCTTTCATACATGGATACGGCCTTGTCAAGCATTCCCGCATTTACATATCCCTGAGCCAGTGCCAGCCGGGTTTTGACGCTGTCCGTGAGTTCCAACTGATCCTCCAGACGGCGCACCTCTTTTCCGGGGTCAATGAGTTTTCCTATGCCTGATTTGGCTTTTATTAAACCGGAACTGTGCCGGAGATCAGGAAGAAATTCAGCAAAAAAATAAATCAGGGAACCGACTCCCGGAAAAAGGATTATGATATACACCCAGTAGCGATCCTTTCCGTTCCGTATGGCATGAACGGCAAAATATATCTGTATGAGCAGTGACAGCAGACCCAGCAATGGCATAAAACCTCCCTGTATTCATAAGATATTCCATATTTCAGTGCAGAGTTTCCTGAACCGTGAATCACGGGAAAACAGCAATTTTCAGGAACAGGTGAATCTGTGTTTAATTCCTGCAAAATCTATTCATTGTCAAAAACCCTGCATCCCAAAACCTTCATTATATCCTGCGGAGACATTTTCAGCATAAGGCCGCGCTGCCCCGCATTGATGACAACTGTTTCATATTGCAGCAGACTCTTTTCCATCAGCACCGGAAGATTCCGCCGCGTGCCAAAGGGACTGATTCCGCCCACCAGATAACCGGTAATCCGCTCGGCTGTCTGCACATCTGCCATCTGCGCGCGTTTGACCGAACAGGCATCTGCCAGTTGTTTCAGAGACAGTTCCCGGTCTCCGGGCATAAGTGCCAGCGCATAACTGTTGTTTCCCAGATCCGCAACAAGGGTTTTTATGGTTCTTTCCAGCGGAAAACCTGTGGCTTTGGCCGCAAAAACCGCTCCTTTTTCCTCATGTTCATAGCAGATGAGTTCAAAAGGAATGCCCCTGCTTTTCAGATACTGTGTGCCCCGTGTGCTTTTCATTATTTTTCCTCAGACACTGCGCATGGTGAATACATGCCCCAGATTCATATCTTTTGCCAGAAGTCTGTAAATGTCAGTGGGAATATTTTCAATCACCACCTCGCCGTTTCCCGGTGCAATCCGTTTGTACAGCAGCAGCAGTGCGCCCACACCCGCGCTGCCGACATAACCCACCTCCCTGAAATCAAGAACCACCTTTTCGGCAGATTGGATATCCCGGTCTCTGAAAATCCTTTCCATTTCTTCCGCGCCAAGTTCGTCAATGGCCCCGGATATGGAAATACACACCTGTTTTCCCTGTTTTTTCATATTTATTTTCACGTCAGACACTCCCTCCTCCTGTTTGTCTTCTTTTACCCTGACAGACAGGGTGAACATCCGGCACATGCCTCTGAATAAGCAGGCAAAAAAGATTTCCGTGTATACTGATCCAATTTTGGTTTTCTTTGGCACGGAAATTGCGTATGCGCCAAAACAGTTTTTTTCAGCCCTTCTGCGGGGTTTTTCAGGCCCAAAACGGATGATTTTTCATTTTCAGCCCGTCAGGCAAAAATCATGCCGGATAAAACCAAAATTGTTTCAGTATATTCAGAAAATCCGGTTTTTCCGGAAAAACCGGATTTTTCTGAATACTTTATAAGTAATACTTCGGTAATTTTTCAGAAACAGTTTTACATTTATAATGATTTCATACAGATATGTCAGCCATGAAAACGGTCATATCTGATATATTGAATAAAATTGATGTGTTATCCATGATCAGGAAAAATTTCCCAATCCATATTTTTGTTTTGTTCCTTTCAATCCGGGACGGCCGAATTTCATGAACATGTCCCGGATCTGCAACTGTTCTGAAAAAAGCTGCCGGATTCATTTTGGGCTGCCCTTTTATTTTTTTACTTTCAGCAGCCTTTTGTCCGGTGAATGCTGTTCCGGTCATCGGATCATCGCCGGTGACTGCTCCTGTATTCCCAAAAGCGGGAAAATGACTCAGAATATCGGAAACTTTTGGAACGGCTGCGCTTCCAAAGCTGAAAAAGTGCCTGAAATCAGTTTATTGGCGGTCGCCGATGCTGAGCATGACACCGCCATGCACCCGGAATACCTTCATACACCGGCAGTGCTGAAGGATGAAGAAACCCGCATGGATTTTTGCCTTCGCCAGGCTGCCGAAAAGAAGGATGAACTGAGGCATCATGCCGGTTACATTGTCAATGACGGCGCGTATGCAAAGAAAAAGTACGCGGACGGCATCGTGAACCGGACAGACCCGCATCTGATTTCAAAACCGGGAAAATATGCGGATCTGCGTTACCTTTGCACCGGCCCGCGGAAGGGCGGAAAAGGCCGTCCGAAAATCTTTGACGGGAAAACCGGCTGTGAAAACACCGGCAGGTCCCGTTTTGTCCTCTGCCATGAGGACGGTGAAACCGCCGTATATTCGGCGGCCGTCAGCAGCCGGGCTCTGAAAAGGAACATCAGGGCGGCTTATGCCGAAAACCGGCGGATACGTCATCCTTATTTTCAGCGGATACGGAACCGGACGGATATCTGATTTGCCGGTATTGCAAAGCCCGGTTTCAGACTGAGTTCCTGTTCCGGGACGCGAAGCAGAATACGGGGCTGACTCACTGTCAGGCACGCAGTGAAAACAAACTGTATTTTCATTTCAATGCATCCCTGACAGCAGTTTCCATCGCGAAAGCGGCTTATCATATGAAGGACTGTGAGGCAGACCGCCCGTTTTCAGTGAACAATGTAAAAACATTATGTTTCAATAAATTATTTCTTCAAAGATTTTTTGAAAAGTCAGGAATTGGCCGGACTTCCAAAAAAATATCCCGTGCCTACAGCGAACTCCTGAATTTCAGGAAGATCGCTGCATGATTTTTACCGGAGTATTGATATATAAAATCACAATTATTTGGTGTTTGTCAATATATATTGTTCATGTTATTTCTGGACGACTCCTCAGTTGTTCAATAGACCTCTTTCAAAAGTCATTTCCTCCTGATTTCAATTCAAAATTATAAATACCCGCTGTCAACTTAAATCTTAACTCAAATCTTTTTCTTCTGTTTCTGTATCTTTCTGAAAGTATTTTAAAAATTTTGATTTTGCCGATAACATGCTCTGTAAAAACCCCAAGACGTGACAGTTTTCTGTTATTCCGCCTGTCTTTTATGGAAAGCGGATTCTTTCTGCTCTTTTTCTTCAGCAATAAACTGTTTTTATGTATTTCGGCAATCCCCAAATACCCGCTGTCCGCCCTGACAGCGGTTTTTTCAGCAGTCTTCAGTCTGCTTTCTTTAAAAATTCTGAAATCATGCCGCCTGCCCTTCGCGAAATTCAATGCCGGTATTTCAGGAGTTTTTGCATTTACAGCAGCCTGAGTCTTCAGGGTATGTCTTTTTTCAGGCCGCTGTATCGGACTCCCAGTGGCATCGGCAGGTACAGATTCGATCCCGGTGCTGCTCTTTGCCGGCTTTTTTCTCCCAGGCAGTCTGAAATTTTCTGATATAACAGGTATATCCTCTGTCTTTTTTACCGGTTTGGAGCAGTCCGGCCCGCTCATCCCGCAATCAGCACCGGGATGGAAATACGTCCTGATCAGCAGGTTGCTGCGCATGCGAAAAGCGGACCGGGTAAAAAAGGCAGACCTGCAGGTGATCTCCGGACAGTAATAAACGGAATATTAGACCTCTTTCAAAAGTAACTATTGACATTTAAACAGGAAATGATGTAAAAATAAAAAATGGGCAAATATGAGGAAATAAAAGACAGAAGCGGTGAGCATTTCAGACGGCTGACAGGTGTCAGAAAGACGGCATTCCTGAAAATGGCTGAAGCTGTTGTAACACATGAAAATGAAAGAAAAAAAATATCAGGCCGACCGCTGAAGCTGAGTTATGGGGATCAGGTTCTGATGATGCTCGAATATAACAGGGAATACAGGACATATTTCCATACTGGTGCTGATTACGGGATGAGTGATCCGAACTGCTCCAAAAAAAAGAGCAGAAAGAATCCGCTTTCCATGAAAGATAAGCGGAATAACAGAAATCTGTCACGTCAGAGAGTTTTTACAGAAAATGTTATCGGCAAAATCAAAATTTTTAAAATACTTTCAGAGAAATACAGAAACAGAAGAAAAAGATTTGAGTTAAGATTCAGGCTGATCTCTGGTATTTATAATTTTGAATTGAAATCAAGAGGAAATGACTTTTGAAAGAGGTCTAGTCTTTACAGTCTGAAGACAATGCTTCTTAAATTCATGGTGATGCAGGCTGCCGGACATCTTAAACCGGTTCTGTGCAAAAGCGATGCGACCCGTTCGCGCAGTGGCATCACCTTATCTGCTGATAACAGTGTCATCGGCCGTCCCGGCAGAATGTTCCGCTGCACATATTCATGGTACAGTGGGCGATGCAAGAAAGTCGTCAGAGGAAACGATCTCCCCGGAACTGTTCTGACAGTGAACGGCATTGTCATCCCGTTGCATCTGATTTTCTGTTCGAAACAGGGCCGCGGAAATACCGGCAAACCTTCTCTCCTGATTTCGGTGATGACAGTTCTGAAAGAGGAATTCGGTAAACACGGTATCTATATCACACAGTTGCCTGTGACAATGGATTCATGGTTCGTGTCCGAAGAACTGAAACAGAAACTTTGCGGCATCGGGTTTCATAAAACCGTAATCGCCGGGAAAGGCAATTATGTGTTTGATATAAAAAATAAAAAACAGAAAGCCTCTTTTTGGAAAAAAGAGGTTGTCCTGATTTCAGGACAGTGGGCGGCCGATGTTCCTTCATGCCGGGTCAAAGCGGAAAGTCCGGCATTCGGTGAAACCGTACTTTTTTTCTTTCAGAAAAGTACGACAGGGACATACTGTCTCATGGATTTCAGTCATAATCCGATGAGAGGTGCCGAGATGTGGCATATATGGAAACAGCATCATCTTATTGAACATTTTTGGAAACTCCTCAAATCTGTTTTTAAAATAAAATCAATATAGTTACAGGGTGACGGAGTGTATGCCGGACTGCCTGTCAAAATTCTCTCATATCTTCTCGCAATACGGCTTAAATCTCATAAACCTTACCCAAAATTATCTGCTGTGCAGATAATGCGGAAAATAAGGAGAGATTGTGATCTGAGACAGTTAATAAACGGGCATTTTCATCTTACATTATCATTAACTTATACAAAATATTATATAATCATGCAATTTCGGAACTATCAGTTCATGTTATTTATGGACTACTCCTTAACTGGAAGCACTGCCCATTATCGGAATACATGACTGAAGGATTGGAGAAAAAATGTTCGGAATCATCAGAGGATGCGGTCTGGATCGCACGCAAAGGGAAGAGTGGAAAGCCCATTACTGCGGACTTTGCCTTGCGTTAGGAAAATATCACGGACAGGCTGCAAGAATGATGCTCAACGGAGACGGGGTTATGCTGTCTGTTCTCTGTGAGGCACAGTCTCGGCAAAAATACAAAAGAACAAATCACCGCTGTCTTTTTGCAGGAGGAAAAGCCATGCCGGTCATACATCCTGATGCTCCGGGGCCGGGTTATGGTTCCCTTGTTTCCGCATTCATGGCCTCTGCCCTGATTTCTGATCATATTCAGGACAGAGACAGCCGGATTTGTTATGCAAAAGGCTTTTTCTCCCATCTGGCCGGAAAATGGCTTCAGAGCGCACGCAGTCTCTCCCGTGTTTTCGGATTTGATTCGGACAGCATTGAAAAACAGATGCTTCTTCAGAACAGGATTGAGCAATGCACAGGCAGGGATTTTCTTTTTTATTCCCAGCCCACCGAACTGGCCGCAGCCGCTGCAGCAGTGCATACTGCACGGATTTCCCACATGCCCCGGAACATGGAACCCCTGTTTCAGATTGGCAGAATGTTCGGACGGATCATATTTCTGCTCGACAGTTACCGGGATTATGCACAGGATCAGGCACAGAAGAATTTTAATGCGCTGGCCCGGTCTTTTCCGCTGCATCAGGTGCAGGAAAATGCCCGGATGCTTTTTTCTCACGCACATAAGGAAATCCGGAAGAATTTTGCACAACTCCGGCTGTTTCATCCGGACACGGCAGAAACTTTGTTTACCGGACATCTGGGCAGAATCGGGGAGCAGTGTCTAACAATGTCTTTGGGTATTCTTAAAGAAAAAGCAAAAAAACGGAAATTCTCTGACAGATTCGGATGCGGCAAAAACTGCCATTGTGACTGCTGCTGTGATGACTGCTGCGAGTGTGCCGAATGCGGAGACTGTTCCGGATGCGATGGCTGCAACTGCTGTGATGGCTGTGACTGCGGGTGCTGACAGATAATCTGAAAATGGAACCGGACGTAAATCTTTGTGAACCTTTGTGACTTTGTGTCTTCGTGGCGGAAAACACAGGTTATAGGAAAAATAAGTGCTTTAAGACAGAAATTTTTGCTTTCGTTCTTCCTGACCCGTTACACCCCCAAAACAGATTTATTTGGATAAAAATGATATTTTTCCTTTATCCAAAGGGAAAAATAGTATAAAGGATAATAAGGTTTTCCGCTCTGCGGATGGATATTTTATTTTTTTATCAACATTTACAGGAGGATGTATGAAAAAAACGTTGTTTTTTGCTTTGGCTCTGTGTGTGCTGGCTGCGGGAACTGCTTTTGCCGCAGATACCGTCAAAATCGGTCTCATGGCTCCGCTTACCGGCAAATGGGCAAACGAAGGTCAGGAAATGAAGCAGGTCGTGGATCTGCTGGCCGAGGAAATCAACAAGGCCGGCGGCATTCTGGGCAAAAAAGTGGAAGTCATCAGCGAAGATGATGCAGGCGATCCCCGTCAGGGCGCGCTGGCTGCACAGCGTCTGAGCACACAGGGCGTTGCGGGTGTTGTGGGAACCTATGGTTCCTCCACTGCCGAGGCTGCACAGAACATTTATGAGGAAAACGGAATCATTCAGATTGTGAATGCTTCCACAGCCGTGCGCCTTTCAGAAAAGGGACTGAAACTCTTTTTCCGCTCCTGCCCCAGAGATGATGAGCAGGGAATTGTTGGGGCAAAAACCCTGATGGCAAAAGGTTTCAAAAATATCGCGCTGCTGCATGACAATACCAGTTATGCCAAAGGGCTGGGCGAGGAAGTGAAAAGCGAACTGGAAAAAGCCGGAATCAAGCCCGTGTTTTTTGATGCCCTGACACCGGGGGAACAGGATTACAGCACCATTCTTACCAAACTCAAGGGCGTGAATCCGGATGTGGTTTTCTTTTCCGGTTATTATCCCGAAGCCGGTCTCATGCTGCGCCAGAAAAAGGAAATGGGCTGGAATGTGCCGTTTATGGGCGGTGATGCCACCAACAATCCTGACCTGATCAAAAGCGCGGGAAAAGATGCAGCGGCCGGTTATCTGCTGGTCAGCCCGCCCATGCCTGCGGATCTGCCTTCTCCGGAAGCCAAAGCATTTCTGGATGCTTTTAAGGCAAAATATAACCGTATCCCCGGCTCCATCTGGTCAGTGCTGGCCGGTGACGGTTTCAAGGTTCTGTGTGAGGCTGTCAAAGGTGCAGGCGCGGCTGATGCTGCAAAAATGGCAGAATACATGAAAACCAAAATGAAGGATTTCCCCGGACTGACCGGCAAACTTTCTTTTAATGAGAAAGGTGACCGTGTGGGGGATGTGTACCGTGTTTACAAAGTGGATGCGGAAGGGAATTTTGTTCTGGAGCAGTAAGCAATATTAACCACAGAGGAACACAGAGGAATCTGAAATGAAATCTGAAAAAAAATGCTCTGATTTCTGTGTGAGGCATGGAAACCGGACTGAAACTCTGCGTAACTCTGTGGTTAAATTATCTTTGGGAAGGACTTGTCAGTTATGAACACCATCAGCAAAAAACAGTTCAAAGCCTTCATTGACAATTTTGATTTTACAAACCTGTTCAATCAACTGGGATGGAATTTTGCTGATGAGCATTTCCCGGTAAAACTGAGAGATGATATTTATTCTTTTCAGTTGGTTGCAGAAAAAGGCGGATTCCGGATCATTGTTTTCAGACCCGCAGAAAATCAGGATTTGCCGGATTACAGCACACGGCTGCAACTGGACAGAAAAATTGCAGTCCTGTACAGGGAACATCTGATTATTTTCTGTGACAGAAACAGCACCACCCAGATATGGCAGGTTTTTGTAAGACAGGCCGGAAAACCTTCACGCGTAAGCCAAACCCGATGGCACAAAGGTCAGGAACCTGATCTTTTGTATCAGAAAACAGCAAATCTCTTTTTTACGCTTGATGAAGAGGAAAATATCACCATCAGCGATGTTGTGGATCGCGTGAATGAAAATTTCCGCAAAAATGTGGAACAGGTCACCAAAAAATTCTATGAAAACTTTCGCAGAGAACACAGAAAATTTATTGATTTTATTAAAGAAATTCCAAATGCTGCGGACAAAGAATGGTACACTTCCCTGATGCTGATCCGCCTGATGTTCTGCTATTTTATTCAGAAAAAGGGATTTCTTGACAATAATCTGAATTATCTGAAAGAAAAACTGGAGGCATGTCAGCAGAAAAAAGGAAAAGACAAATTCTGCGTGAGTTTTTACAGAAACTTTCTGCTGATTTTGTTTCATCATGGGCTGGGTTTGCCCGAACATTCTGAGGAACTGAAAAAGGAAATTGGGAAAATTCCCTATCTTAACGGCGGTTTGTTTGATATTCACCATTTGGAAAAACAATATCCTGACACTGATATTCCTGATGAGGCTTTTTCCAATATTTTCCAGTTTTTTGATCAGTACAACTGGCATTTGGACACCCGTTCCGCAGCCTCCGGCAGAGAGGTCAATCCTGATGTGATTGGCTATATTTTTGAAAAATTCATCAATGACCGTGCCAAAATGGGCGCGTATTACACCAAAGAGGATATTACAGATTATATCAGCAAAAACTGCATTTTGCCGTATCTTTTTGATGAAATCAGACGCAGTTATCCAAAAGCACTGAAAAAAGATTCAGAAATATGGAATATGCTGAAACAAAGCCGTGATGCCTATATTTACGATGCTGTGAAAAAAGGTGCTGATCTGCCTTTGCCTGAAGAAATTGCTGCCGGTATTGACACGGAAAAACCCAATCTTTTGGAGCGCCGAAAGGAATGGAACAAACCTGCCCCTGCTGAATTTGCTTTGCCTGCGGAAATATGGCGGGAAGTGGTTGACAGACGCACGCGTTACAATGAAGTGAAAAGCAGAATTGAAAAAGGGGAAATTCAGAGCATCAATGATTTTATCACGTACAATCTGAACATCCGCCAGTTTTCGCAGGATGTGATTGACAATACTTCAGATCCTGTTTTTCTGCGTCATTTTTACAAAGCAATTAAAAATATTACAATTTTAGACCCGGCCTGCGGTTCCGGAGCCTTTCTGTTCGCGGCCATGAATATTCTGGAGCCCCTGTATGAAAGCTGTCTGCAGCGCATGGAAAACTTTGTGGAGGAATCTTCCAAAGGAAAATACAAAGAATTTGAAGAAGTTCTGGCGCAGGTGAAAATTCCGGAACATCCGAATCTGAAATATTTTGTTTACAAAAGCATTATTCTGCGCAATCTTTATGGTGTTGATATTATGAAAGAAGCAGTGGAAATTGCCAAACTCCGGCTGTTTCTGAAACTGGTGGCAGCGGTCAATGCAGATTACCGCAAAGACAATATGGGTTTGGAGCCATTGCCGGATATTGATTTTAATATACGTGCCGGAAATACGCTTGTGGGATTTGCCACTGAAGCCGAACTGGACAAGGCACTTACCTGCACCATTGACGGTCTGCTTGCCAAACCTGCCATGATGGAAAAAATGGAAATGGTTTCAATGGCTTTTCATAATTTCAAGGCCATTCAACTGGCAGAAAAGGAATTCCGGTCAGGAAATCAGGATGTGAAAAATTTGGTTCAGGATATGAAACAGGCAAAAGAGGAATTGAGCAAACGCCTGAACGGGCTGAACTGTGAACTGAATCAACTGCTGCACAGACAGACAAGCGAAATGGAATACAAAAGCTGGCTGGAGTCCCATCAGCCTTTTCACTGGTTTGCAGAGTTTTATGAAATTATTCAGGATAAACGCGGGTTTGATGTGATTATTGGGAATCCGCCGTATGTGGAATATTCCAAAGTTGATTACCGTTTAGAAAAATATGAAACAATCAAATGTGGCAACCTTTATGTTTACACAATAGAACGATGTTCAAAAATTATAAAATCAAAAGGTTATACTGGAATGATTGTTCAACTTCCAATTGTTTGCACAGACAGAATGATCCCCATTCAATCTTTAATGAAGAGAGAATTCAGTAGGAATTATTTTGCAACATTTGATGATCGACCCGGAAAACTGTTTGATGGATTGGAACATATTAGGGCAACAATTTTTATTTCCTTTAAAGATAAAAATGAATTATCTCAATCTGAAATTTATACAACAAAATATATTCGGTGGAATTCTGAGTTTCGATCCAGTCTTTTTGACATAATTGATTATCATAATAATAAGTTCAATATTAATGGTACAATATTGAAAATAGGTGATTTAATCCAAGAAAAAATATTTCAAAAAATATTGACAAAGAAATCTTTATCTTTTTATTTAGGTGAAAATTCATATGTTTATTTTCATAATTCTCCACAATATTGGATAAGAGCAACAGATTGTATTCCTTATTTTTGGAATGAAAAGGACGGACAAAAAACCTCAGTACAGATTAAATTTGTAAAATTGAATTTCATAGAACAATCTTTTAATGTTAATGCTATACTCAACAGTTCTTTGTTTTATTTATGGTTTATAGCATTATCAGATTGTCGCCATCTCAATTTAAGAGAGATTGAAATGTTTCCTGTTTCATTGGATTTAATTAAAGCCGAATTAGCAAATGAACTTTGCTTACAAGTTAAACAATTGATGCAGAGTTATGAGGATAATAAAAGACGTAAATCGACTTACTATAAAACAACAGGCAAAGTTGAATATGACGAATATTACCCTAAAAAATCCAAACCCATCATAGATGAAATAGACAAAGTTCTGGCAGAACATTACGGTTTTACCGATGAAGAGTTGGATTTCATTATCAATTATGACATCAAATACCGCATGGGAAAAGAACTGGAAAATGAAGATGTCTGAACTGTACTTCGGCAAGCTCAGTAACCATGATTTGTCTGATTCATCTGATTCATCTGATTTGCATGATAGGATAACTACAAGGATTTTTTATAAGAAAGGATTTTTATAAATCTGTCAGTCCGTTGTCTGGAACTCTGATTTATCTGATTTACCATGATGGGATAACTACAGGGATTTTTGATAAGAAAGGATTTTTAAATCTGTCAGTCCGTTGTCTGGAACTCTGATTTATCTGATTTGTCTGATTTGTCTGAATTATAATCATGTTAATCAGAAAAATCAGAGTTCCAGACAGAGGATTATTTTTGATAAGAAAGGATTTTTAAATCGGTCAATCCTTTCTTATAAAAAATCCTTGTAGTTATGAACTGTGATTTCTCTGATT
>CAZHPS010000067.1:0-19864 GCA_964534335.1 uncultured Desulfobacterales bacterium | reverse complement strand
GTATTTGTAAAGTTTAAATGTTATAACAGCATTACTTGTGTAGCACTACCAAAATTTGTGTTCATTTGTTTCTCCTTTTGCTGTCTGTCTGAAAAACAGGTTTTGAAAAAATTTTTCTGAAAAAGAACGTAAAGAATATGGAGAAGTAATTACTTTAAAAAGCAATTATGTTGAAGAAGAGATTATCCGGAGGTGCGTTCCCGCGTAAAACGCGGGAACGGGGTTTGAACAAAATTTAAAGATTTACCGGTACTTTGCCATAACCTTGCGGAATCCTGGCATGGCATTTACAATGGTGCTGTCATCTGTGCAGAACGCAATGCGGAAATGTCCGGGCCCCAGAAATCCGCTGCCCGGCACGGTCAGAATCAGTTCTTCCTGCAAATCTTTCACAAAGGCCACGTCATCCGGAATCGGGCATTTGGGAAACAAATAAAACGCGCCCGGAGGTGTGATAAATTCATATCCGCAGTCCGCGAGTCCCTCACACAGCAGTTTGCGTTTGCGTGCATACTGAGAAACATCCACTGTAACACCCTGCAGACGTGCCACTGCCCGCTGCATCAGAGCCGGTGCATTGACAAATCCCAGAGTCCGGTTGCACAAAGCCATTCCGGCCAGCAGATCGGATTTGTATTTTGCATTGGGATTTACGGCTATGTAGCCCAGCCGCTCTCCGGGAATGGACAGATCTTTGGAATAGGATGTGGCAATGATGCTTTCCGAATATGCGCTGAAAATACCCGGAACCTGCGCTCCGTCATACACAATCTTGCGGTAGGGTTCATCGGAAACCAGATAAATGGTTCTGCCAAATTCCTTTCCCTTTTCCGCCAGCAGTTTTCCCAAAGCCTTGAGACTTTCGGCTGAATAAATCTGACCGGTGGGATTGTTGGGGGAATTGATGAGAACCGCTTTGGTCTTTTCTGTAATGGCTGCGGACATCGCGGCCAAATCCAAAGTGAAATCCGCATTTGTGCCAACGGTTTTCAGCACACCGCCGTGATTGTCTGCGTATGCCCCGTATTCCACAAAACAGGGCGCAGGCGTGATGACCTCATCTCCGGGATCAAAAATGGTTTTGAAAACAACATTCAAAGCCCCGGCCGCGCCGCAGGTCATGATAATTTCATTCCCGCTGATGGAAATGCCCTGTTCCTTTGCCACATATCCGGCCACAGCCTCGCGGACGTATGGATAGCCGGTATTGGGCATATATCCGTGATCCGCAGCCTCGCCCGAATTCAGAATCTCCCGGAGTGCTTTTTCAAATGCTTCCGGAGGTTTCAGATTGGGATTTCCCAGACTGAAATCAAAGACTTTGTCCGCGCCGTGCAATGCTTTGAGTTTTGCCCCTTCCTCAAACATTTTCCGTATCCATGAGGATTTGGAAATCACGGCATTGATTTTTTTTGCAATCATACTTGTTTCTCCTGTGAATCAGGCAGGTTCCACAGATTTGATTTCCGGCACTTCCTGACGCAGCACCCGTTCAATGCCGTTGCGCAGGGTCATCTGGGACATGGGACAGCCCGAACACGCGCCTTTGAGACGGACTTTCACAGCACCGTCTGCGGAAACATCCACCAGTTCCACATCCCCGCCGTCTCTCTGCAATGCGGGTCTGATTTTGTTCAATGCAGCCTGTACTTTTTCTTTCATGATTTTTCTCCTTTTTATGTAATGGGTTATATAACTGCTGCTTTGTTCAACTAAAATTATGTAATCTCCTGTTCCGCATAGGTGAGGCAATGTATCCCCGATTCCACTGAGAATAGCTCAATATTTCAGTTTATTTTAAGAGGTTAATCTTTCATTTCTTTTTTCCAGTATTTGTTTCATATTCTCTGTAAAATATTTAGTGGCTTCTTTTTCTTCTGCATCACGATTGATCTGATCCAAAATAAAAGCAAGAGCATTTCTGATACACTCAGCAGACTCAAGACAATCTTCATCCGATAAATCATGAATGCCGATGCTCAATTCTTTATGGAGAATAGATAACGGATTCATATTACCCGGTTGTAACTTTTTGGGTAAAAGATCTTTAACCATTTTTATTTTATCAGATGCAACTTGACTTTTCTGTATATCATCAAGGGCTAATTTGTATTTGTCTTTATTTTCATCTTCTCCCATCAGATCAAATATCATGTTCAACAACTTATCAGTTATTCTTTCGACTATCCGTCTGTAATAAGCGTTTGCACCTATTCCATATCCTTGAGATTCACAAATTAAACCTTTTTTATATGTCTCTTCATATTCACCCAAAATATATGAAAATTTATCATCAACATTTATAAACCATGCAGGATGCTGCCCCACCTTCATAATATAAGATCGATCATCCGCAATCTTCGTTAAATATGATTGCTCGAACTGGTTACAAGAAACGCATTTATATATCAAAAAAGACATACAACCTGCTATATCGAAGGTATTATGAATACTTCTTTCATTTGTACATCTTTGACTACCTACAAACGTATTTGTCTGTTTGCATTTCGGACAAAACATATTAATTGGTGGCCATGCGATATGCTTATTTTTTTCGGAAGTATCTATTATTTTGTATCTCTTATACAATGGATATTCTGTAAAAAATTTTGAATCAACAATAGTGATGGAGTTTGGAGTTTCCATACATATCCTTTTTTTCTATGGTCATTTTCGTTGCAATAAAATAGAGTAGAGGGTCACCACATACTGATATACTGTTTCAACTTTGGTTTTTTGTGGCACAGAAACTGCCTGCCGTCAGGAACATGTTTTTTCAGCCTGTCCGGAGGGTTTTTCAGGTCAGAAAGGATGATTTTTTCCGGTTCTGACCGCACTGCAAAAATCATGCCGAAAAAAACCAAAGTTGAAACATTATAATAATATTAACTGCTTAATATTATCAATGGTTCGGTAAAAAATTTCTGCTTTAATAATTTCAAGATGTTATAATTTTCTGTCTGAAAATTGGTATTTAATGATTTCAGAAAGTTATATTTTTACAGCTTGAAAATCAGAAAAAGTTACCGAACCATTGATTATTATATTTTTAAAATATACTGATTTTCATTTATATATAATAAATACAACATATTAAATTATACATCCATGATACTGTTTATATTGATTCTAAATAACATATTGATTTATAAATTAAAAAAATCAGTATAGGAAGTCCCGCTACCAAAAATTGCAGGTGAATTCCGCTCAGATTCACCCACCATTAAAGGTGTTTCAGGATATTTTTCAGATGGATATCTGCCTGCTGTTCAGCCTCAGTGATCGCTGCCTTTTTCAGAAAATAATAATACAGCCAGCCGCCGGCGAAGGCGGAAAGGAATACAGGTAATGATAACAATATGAATATTAAACTAAATTTCATAATTGAGCGTTTCCCTGAAATCTGCGTATACTGTACACTTTTTTCAGGGGAATGGAAAGAATAAATTTCTGATAAGTAGGGTTCCATAAATCTTCGTGGATAAAAGTTTTCAGGACATCCGGTTTTCCTGAGAAACCCGGTTTTTTTATACCCGAAAATTTTCGTTGACCTACTTAAGGAAGAATTGGGATATTTCGGACAAAAAAAACAGGGACGGTCTGCAAACCGTCCCTGCATGGAAAATTTACTTTCTGTTTACTTTATGAAACATTGACATCAACATCATCATTCATAACAATTTAGTTTTTACAGAACATCTGGCTGATTAACAAATTGAATTTTTAAAAAAATTCAGTTTGTAATTCTATAAAATTCATCGTGTTAATGTAAGCAGTACATAAGCAATTTAGATTTTATGGTATCAATTCCTCCTGAGAGGGGCAGGGGTTGTGTCTGTTCCCCGTGCTGAAAACACACCCCTTTATCCCCTCTCAGGAGGGGAATATATAAAATTCAATGTACTGTTTCATCTGAAATTGCAGGCCGGATTAGCGCAGGCGTAATCCGACAGCCCGGTATCCATCCGGGATATTCCCACAATTTAAGTTGAAACAAAGCAGTAGGATTCCATATATTTTGTGGTATAAAAAATAGATTCCCCGGAATGGATTCCTTCTGAACAGTCAGGTTTTCTGAAATCTTTATCCCATAAAATATATGGAACCTTACTTACTGCTTATCCAAAGTGGTATATTTTGTTTTTATGTTGCATGAAACCTGCCTTTCAGATAAAACAGTATCAGTTTCCTGATTTCTTTTCAATGTGCTGACTGCAAAAATCACGATTATGTGCAATTATAGTTCTTTTACCAGATTTTGTCCTCTGCAAAACCCGATGGAGGAGTGCAAAAAACCGCTCCGCTTAATTTTTGCACTCCTCCGGATCAGTATCAAATCAATGCCGATTTGGTATTACGGATAATGTCAGACAAAACCTGAATCTGATTGTAAGGGATATAAACAAAAGATGAATCATGCGATAAAAGAAGCCGAAAAAAAAATCATCTGCCTGAACCGGGTGCTTTTTCAGATGTACGGGCATCAGGGATGGTGGCCGGTGACTGAGAAAAAGGGAAAAGCTCCTGTGTATCATCCGGAAGCAGAAAATCGGGCAATAACAGATTCTGAAGCATTTGAAATCATAGCTGGTTCCATTTTGACCCAGAATACAGCATGGCGGAATGTGGAAAAAGCCCTTATGAATCTTAGCGCACAGGATCTTCTGCATGTGGAAAAAATTGCAGAATGTGATGATCGTCTGGAAACGGCCATCCGTCCGGCAGGATATTTCAACCAGAAGGCCGCACGGCTGCGAAAAGTTTCACGGAATATCACGGACTGTGGCGGAATCAAAGGACTTGGCTCCCTGTCTACGGAGAAACTGCGGAATCTGCTGCTTTCCTGGAAAGGCATAGGCCCGGAAACCGCAGATTCCATTTTGTGCTATGCATTTGGCAGGCCGATTTTTGTAGTGGATCGCTACACCTTCCGTCTGTTTGAAAAACTGGGACTTCCCGGCGCATCTTATGAGGAAATTCAGGAATCTGTGCACAGATCTCTGCGAAGTTCCGCATATGAATACGGCAATCTTCACGCGTGCATTGTCCGGCTGTCCGTGCAGAAAGAAACAGATCGCCCTGTCCGCCTTCTGTCACCGGAAGATGTGGCATCCAAAAAACAGATATGCAAAGAATTTCAGATTATTCCTGGAGTTGGGGAAAAAACAGCAGAGGATTTTTGGGATATGGGATACCGGGCTGTGGCAGAACTCAGAGACCGGGATCCTGAAACCATGTATCAGCACTTAAACCGCATCAGAGGAGTACAGACAGATCGCTGTATGCTGTATGTTTTCCGCTGTGCGGTTTATTATGCTTCGCAAAAGAAGCATGATCCGGAACTGCTCAAATGGTGGAACTGGAAGAACAGAACCTGATCAGGGCCTTCGGGTATCCCTCGGTCTTCCGGGACTTCGGGATGAGGGACGCCGAGGGGGATATTTCCTTTTTTCCGCAGGCTTTTTTTGGGGAGATGCAAGTGCCGGAAGTTTGAGCCAGTCATCATCGGGCTGGGTGCAGGAAAGGGAATGACCGAGAAATTTTTCAATTTCCGGAATATAAAAGGAATCATCCTCACAGGCAAAACTGACAGATGTGCCTGTAGCTCCGGCTCTGCCGGTTCTGCCGATGCGGTGCACATAATTTTCCGGTTCATGGGGAAGGGAATAATTCACCACATGGCTCACCCCTTCGATATGAAGTCCCCGGCCCGCAACATCCGTTGCCACAAGCACACGGATATTTCCTGAACGGAATTCTTCCAAAGTGTGCATACGTTTTTTCTGGGGAACATCCCCGGAAATCAGTTCGCAGTTGATTCCCGCGCGCGTAAGCAGATCCGAAATCCGCTGGGTTTCTGCCCTCTGGTTGCAGAAGACCATCACCCGCCTGAGATCCTGACGCACGATGATATTGTAAAGCAGAGCAAATTTTTCTTTGGATGTCACCAGATACACAATCTGCTCCACTGAGGCCACTTCCACCTGCTCCGGCTCCACTTCAACCGTCAGAGGATCGGTTGTCCACTGGGAAGCCAGACGCTCCACCTCTCCGGTCATGGTCGCACTGAAAAACAGGGTCTGGCGTTTGTCCTTATGCGGTGTTTCCCGGACAATGCGCCGTACCTGGGGAATGAATCCCATATCCAGCATCCGGTCAGCCTCATCAATGATCAGCACTTCCACTTTGTTCAGATGCACATCATAATGCTCGCAGAAATCAATGAGCCGTCCTGGCGTGGCCACAACAATGTCTACGACCTGATCGCTCAACTGTCTCCGCTGTTTCTGATAATCCATACCCCCGAAAATGCTCACGATTCGGGTGGGGCAGTATTTTGCCAGAAGTTCGGCTTCCTCGGAAATCTGCATGACCAGCTCACGCGTGGGAGCCAGCACCAGAGCACGGGGCGTACCAAATTCTCTTTTTCCGGAAACGGGTTTGCGCAGAAAAGTGCTGAGAAGGGTGATCAGAAACGCGGCTGTTTTTCCCGTGCCGGTCTGGGCCTGACCTGATGCGTCTCTGCCGTTTAATGTGGCCGGAAGAATTTCGGCCTGAACAGGGGAGCAGTACTGAAAACCCAGATCTGCAACTGCGCGCATGATTTCAGGGGGAAGGTTCAGATCATGAAAACGTGTTTTCCCTTCCGCAGGTGGCACATCGAACATGGATATATCCCAATGTTCATGAACCTGCACGCTGTCGGGTGCGGAAGCCGCGCCCGGAACGGTCTGATCCTTTGTCTTTTTTTTGCGGCGGCGTTTTTTGGGCCGGGATTCCTGCAGAGTTTCTTCTACAGTGTCAGTGGGTGTTTCCGCTTTTTTTTTCAAAGCAGCATCAGGCAGGGATTCAGGGGAAGCTGTATCCACGCTTTTTTTTTTGTCTCTTCCGGTCAGTTTCCTGAGTTTGTTACGGATGTTCTGAAAAATGGATAATACCATAGTCTGTCTTTATTCTCTTCCTTCCTTGAAATTCGTAATATGAAATCTGAAAAAAAAATTCAGCACTGAACCCCGGATTTTCTGCCGCGAAGGCACAAAATTTCACGAAGATTCAATTCACATAAGGTGATTTCTGAAAATGAATGTACCTGTTCACTCACCTGAAAGATTTGATAACTTTTGAAAAGTTGTCAAATCTGAGGTTCTTTTCCGGAAATCGCCTAATTTACACACTTAAATTTTAACTTCTTGATTTTTATAAACCCAAATGCTGCTCCGCACAAATCTGTCTGTGTAATACCGATTCCCCATTGATCTGATGCAATCAGCACCGGTATAAGATTTGACAACTTTTGAAAAGTTGTCAAATCTGACTGAATTTTTATTAAACCGCCTAACGTAGAGCTAACCGGCGGGGCGATAGCCCCGTCCGGTTGAATGACTGGTTAAACGGCGATTAGTCCGCCTTTTTTGCTTCTCACTTATACGAAATTTCACTGAAGAGATAATGAAATATCAGTTCTTTTACCTGTAGCCTCCGAGACAGTCGCTTTCTCAGCCCGCTGCACAGGACTTGGTTAGGCATAGGCTTTTCTTGGAATCTGAATCAAGCAATCAGGTTTTTCAGCCTGATTCTGAATTGAAAAGAACTGTTTCTCAATCTTTTTAAGAACTGATGCCTCATAATAAATCATACCGCACTTCAGACATACCTCAACAGGCGTATTCGGAACTATCAGATATTCACCTTTATGGCTGTAAAGATACTCTATCTTGCGTTTCTCATAACGGTCGCTTCCGCAAAAATTACACTGCTTTCTCATTTTTTTATCTCCTTCTTGTATAAGGGTCTGCAAATTTAGGTGGACCCGGAATATAAAGTGTAATAATTACTATATCCTCACCTCTTTGCCCACAAACGATGTGTATAGGTATGTTACCGGAAAAACCGACAACCAGACAACACTCGCCGCGCCCAGTGTCAGGATATTGCTCAAGTATTTTTCCGGTCAGCAGTGCTTCTTCAACTTGATGAAATGTCAGACTGTCTACTCTGCGTTCAGTCTCGGCATGTTGTGTATAAGCATATCGATTGTCTCGAATTTTTCTTTTTATTTCTTCAATATTCATATCTGTACAGTCGGTTGTCCCCTCTGATTTACTAAACAAATATCAAAACTCTATGTATAGTCTTATATTCGTGAGCTTTTTTAAATGGACATCTTTGGATGCAATCTTTTTTGGGATAGTGTCTTTTGTTTCTTCTTCCTGCTACCGTTATTTCCGAAAATTGACTTTTATTGCGAATATAGGGTTTAATACACCACCGCTTACGGCGAGGTAGTTTATTTCCATAAAGAACGGTAGATTATGCCCATAAATAATGCTATTCCTAAAAACGGGACTGAAATTATTGTGATTGGCCAAATACTCCTGCAATAATAGAAAAATTATGGCTCCATGATCCAATCTTGTCTTCAATTAAAAAAACAGTAGCAATTTGGCTTGCTAAGTTATTTGTTAGCATTACAACAGCACGGCCCACTATTGGATGGATAATACAGTAAATAATTGCTGGCAAAATTGCTTTCAATATTATGTTTCCCCATCCAATCATTGCGAAAAATACAGAAGCTTGTTCATTCCATGTAAAGCATAAAAATCATTGTTGGATTTGTGGTAAATTATGTGAAATACGATAATCATCTTCCAATAGAGAAATAAAAATAATAAACACTGTTATACTGAATATACAGTTAAATACTACTGCCGAAAAAATAGCTACTGTACTTGGTTTGTCATCTTTTCCCATACGCTCAACCTTTAACCTCCTTTTAACCAGCACTTATGTGTACTTTGCCGTTTAACCAGTTGTTATGCGGACACCATGTCCGCATTTTATGCATATATATCTATATGCTTGCATAATAACAGTATATACTTGGCATATATAGCTTTTAAGATAATTATTTTGGAGTAGGTTGGGGTGAGGAACGAACCCCAACATGTTTAAATTGTTGAGATTCGTTCCTCACCCCAACCTACAGGAAACCCCAAAATTATTTTCTTAAAGCCTATAGTATTATATACTGATCCAATTTTGGTTTTGTCTAAAATCGGAACAAATTCTTATAACCGGACTCCGAAATGCCTTTGACTGACAGATTAAGCAATATCTGTGCCATAAAAAACCAAAATTGGATCAGTATATAAACCCAAATGCTGCTCCGCACAAATCTGCCTGTTTAATACCGATTCCCCATTGATCTGATGCAATCAGCAACGGTATAAGATTTGACAACTTTTGGAAAGTTGTCAAATCTGACTGAATTTTTATTAAACCGCCTAACAGCAAGCTAACCGGCGGCCGTAGGCCGTCCGGTTGAGCGCCTGGTTGTGCGGCTCTTTGCTGTTTAAGCTGATATTATTTTTGGCCGGTTAAAGCCCTGAGGCCATATATAATATCCGGCAAACTCCACCTTTTATCACCATCAACGTCCCATATCACTTCCTGAACAGGAGATCCGACAGAGTCACCTTTGATTTCAAACAGACGATCATCTGTTTTTATACCGTTAATTACCAAACCTGTGTAGGTCAGATTGGCTTCATCCAAAACAACCTTATGAGAAAGAACATCATTTACATAAAACCTTGCGATATTCCCTATAACAGACAGCCTGAGATTATTGACAAAACCATCTTTCCAGTTTGTATAATCCCGCGGTACTGTTAAATCATTAAGTTGAATAAACTGACTTCCGCCGTAGCCTAAATGGTTAAATATTATCTTGATTTCAGAGTCAGAGGAAGCTAAAGAAATATCCTGACTGAACCACCAGCTCCAATCCGCATTGATAATAATCTCAAAATCACTGGAGAAATTCGGCGACAGAGTTAATTTTTTTAAACGGTCTGTATCTTTGGCAGTTATGTATTTCTGACCGTCATTAGTTTCTTTTACTATAAGATATTCACCAATATCCTGACCAAATTGGTAAGAATCAAGACTCAGGTCAAAGGCAAAAGCAGATTTTTTTACTGCCAGCGGCAATGAATGACCGGGGGCAGTGACATTAAAAAGCCGGTCATCATTTTTAAGCCGGTTGATTATTAATTTAGTGTATGTCTGATTCTGCTCTGCCAGAATAATCTTATGAGAAAGAGTGCCATTTATATAAAGTTCTGCAACTGTTCCACTGACAGACAATTTAAGATTGTTTATGGCATCCTGAACCCATTCAGTAGAACTCCGGAGCACTCTGGTATCACCAACCTGTATATACTGACTGCCTCCGTATCCTTCATGACCGAAAATAACTCTGAGTTCGGAGTCTCCGGAAACTAAAATAATATTGGGGCTAAACCAGTTGCTCCAATTGACATCCATCGAAATTTCAAATGATTCAGTGAGAGTTAAAGGGCTGAATTCCAATTTTCCTAATCTGGAATCACCATATTCTGTTACATATTTTTCAGGTTCTGCAGAAGATGTTTCTCTTACAATCAGATATTCACCGATAATGTCCCCTACTTGGTAAGAAGTCAGATTGAATTCTCCCGCTTCAGCCATAATGCCGAAATTCAATAACAATAGCAAAAACCAAAAAACAGAACAAGCATAGCGATGAATCTTTTTCATTCTAGTCTCCTTTTTCTTTTTGTATGAATTTGAAAAACACAACCAGTTGTTATGCGGACACCATGTCCGCATTTTATGCATATATATCTATATGCTTGCATATAATAGTATATACCTGGCATTAGTATTATATAACTGATGTTACCGCCCGGGCATGGAACTCCCCCCTTTTGCAAAGGGATTTCTTTTGAAACGTCCGGAAATCCCCCTTTACGAAAGGGGGAAAACGGCCTGCTGCGTAACATCAGAATTTAAGTTGAAACAATGCACCAGTCCGGAACACAAAAAATGATTCAAAAAAACCATACCAAATTTTCGGTTCTGCACTCCAAAAAATTCATCAGCCCAGATGCAGTGCTTTTTCTGTCAAAGTTTTCACTGCCTTCATGTATGCGGAAAAACCTGCGTGAAGCAGGGTGTTGTGATCAGCGTCCGGAATTCGGAGCAGAGTTTTGTCTGATGAGCCGCAGGCATCATACAGAGCCTGACCGTCAGAAAAGGGAATGATATGATCATACTGCGCATGGATAATCAGCACGGGTTTGTCAAAACCCCTGATTTTTTCCAAATTTGCAAATCCCTGTCTTTCATCAAAATCAGTGGCACGGAAAGGAACCCCCAGCATCCGTAGCAGAGGAACCGCAAAGGCAAAACCGCTTTCCACAATCAGCCCGTCCATCTGATTTCTGTATGCGTCTGCCAGTTCCAGGGCAGATGCGCTTCCCAAAGATCGCCCCATGACAATCATTGGGCCGGTATAGGAGTTTTCCTTCAGCCAGTTGCAGGTGAATTCAAAAATTGTGTGGCAGTCCCGCATCATGGCACTGGCACAGGGGGAACCGCCTGACCTGCCGTATCCCCGGTAATCCACAGCCAGAAAATTGATGCCCATGCTGTTGTATATTTCCCCCAAATCATGATAATCTGCAACAATTTCCCCGTTTCCGTGGAAAAAAAGAATATTGGCTCCCTCTTTCCGGTTCATGTGGAAACAGGCTCCGATCACGGCATTGTCTTCCACCGGAATGAAAATATCCCTTTCCGGTGACATGCCGTACAGAATCAGATCTTCGGATCGGGGATGAAAGAGACAGCGCGTGATCTCATGACTATCCAGCAGTGACCACCGGTTTTCCTGTATATTTTTCATTCCTGCACCTATGCAGCATGGATTTTTGGGGAATTCATATCATCATCAGGGCTTCTGACAGGAACTATTCGGATTTACGGAATAAAATTCTGCCAAAACTTTTTTTCTGCACAGATCTGTTTTCACATTCCGGGGCTGTCCGGGCGGATAAATTTTGAAAGTGAAACAGTGGACGGAAGAGGAATTCTGCCTGCACCGACAAATCTTTGCTGATAATACTTTGAACTGAGATTACTGATGGTGACGCCGTCTTTGCGGCTTGCATGAACAAATTTGCCGTCTTTGAGATAGATACCCACATGGGAAATCCGTTTGCGGTTTGCAAAACACAGGATGTCACCTTCCCGCAGATCCTCTTTTTTCACATGCGTAATCTCCGCAAAAATATCACGGGAGGTACGGGTCAGTTTTATACCGTAAACATCCTCATAAATGGTTTTCACCAGACAGGAGCAGTCAATGCCGTTTTTGGAGCATCCGCCCAACTGGTAAGGGGTTCCAAGCCATTCATCAACTGCTGTCAGAAGCTCCGGATCTTCCGTACCATCAAGGCGCATGCCCAGAATGCGGGAAAATTTCTCATAAAAACGATCCTGCTTTGGAGTGCCTTCAGAAATGGCCGCAAAACGCTTTCCTGCATTCCGAAGAGCAGACATTTCAGACAGTTCTTCATCTATATCATTGAAAATACCAGAAAAAAGATCATCCACGCAGTCAGCGCAGAGAATATCTTCCTCACTGTCTTCTTCCATATCATCTGTATCAGAGTCTGTGAAATCCCAAATGTTTTCTTCGGTATCAGGGGATAGGAGAAAAGGAAGGCCCGGCTGAGATATTTCCTCACGGGTGTCAAAATGGAGCCAGGCAGCAAAAATATCTTCGTACAGATTTTCCGAAGATATGTCCGCCGATGCAGCGGATGGCGTCTGTGTCTGCCCGTTATTTTTCTGAATGATTTCCTGTGCGGGTTTCCCCGGAGAAGATTTGCTGTAATCTGTCATCCTTATTCCGGTGGAGCATGATGAAAAAAGGATGAATGTCAATGTGCCAAAAAATATAAAACAAAATGTTCTGTTTTCCAATAGTTTCTGTTTCATTCCTTAATATTCCGATATTCAGCTTCCGAATCAACTGTCACACTGTAGCGCATTTTTGCGTATCTGTCATTCCGCAGAGGATTTTTGCAGGATTTTTCCTCAAAGCCGGAAAACAGGTGATAAGGGTGCTGGTTACAAGTGATAAAAAACGGACTTTCTGCAAAAAAGACCGCCCTGCTTTTTTTACAAAAACTGTTCCACGCCCGCGAAGGTTTTGGATTGTCTCCGTGACCGGCCGGCATTGTTTCAGTCCCAAGATTTATATATGAATTAAAGGAAATGTTCAAGAGAAATTATTTTTTGTAAAATCAGATACTAAAATGATATTGAGAAAAAACATGCAAAATTACCGGTTCACCACGACCAGTTCCCCGATGGAAAGTTTGGCAATGCTGATTTGCAGGGGCCGGATGGCCCTTCCCGCCATAATTAACCGTTTTTTGAAATAATTTCTTTCCAGACTGCTGATCCTGACCCCGCCGGACAGGCTGGCATGGACAAACCGGTTGTCTCTGAGATACAGTCCCACATGGGAAATATTATCTTCTTTTGTGCCAAAACAGATAATGTCGCCCTCCCGCAGTTTTTCCTCGTCCACAGGCACAATATCCGCATTGCACATCATCATGGATGTGCGCCTGAGTTCAATGCCGTAAACTTTTTCATAGATATTTTTGATCAGACAGGAACAGTCAACCCCTTTTGGGGAACATCCTCCCCACAGATAGGGCGTTCCCATCCATTCGGCTACAGCCATGATGAGTTTCCTGTTTTCCGTGCCATCAAGTTCTATTCCCAGTTTGCGGGAATAGTGCCGGTAAAACTGCTTATCAGACAGATCGGCGGATGGTTTGTCAGGCGTTTCTGTTTTTCCGTCTGAAACGTCTTTTGTAACGGCATTCTGCTCACAGTGCATGTTTTCCCGCGGATCATCCGGTTTGGCGGGAGGCGGTTTTCGTGGTTTAGTCGCTGTTTTAATCAAAGAAGGTTTTTCTGTCACTTCCGGAGTAAAAACAGATTTGTCCTTTTCCGGATTTTCTGCTTCGTGATTGCCTGTATTCCGGGCAGTTCTTTCTGAAGCAAAAACAGATTTGTCCTTTTCCGGATTTTCTGCTTCGTGATTGCCTGTATTCCGGGCAGTTCTTTCTGAAGCAAAAACAGATTTATCCTCTTCCGGATTTTCTCCCGGATAGGGAACAGGTTCACAGAAAGGGGAAAAATGAACATTTTCCGCACGCTCAACCCCATAATCACGGAGATCCGGTTTCTGTGTACGTGAACAGGAACATATAAATATTGTCTGCAGCATCAGCATGATGATTACAATTTGCCTGATAAAGAATCTGTCCGGCATATGCTTTCCCTCCATATTGTCAGGTCATTTTCATTCCCCCGGCAATGCCATCAGATGAAACACGGGGTGAATGCCAAACTTTCCGTTCGGCACTCCGGAAAAACAGTTTCTGAGTCTGTGCATCATACTTTGACAATGAAACAGATACAATGGGGAGGAATGGGTATTCAGAGGTAGGAATATTCTACTTGTGCCTCTGATTTGGGAGAATGCAAAACTTATGCAAAAAAAACCTCCAATCCTTTTGCATTTCTTTGCATTGCATTTCAAATTCAAACAGTTATTATATGACAAAAAGCAATTGGCCTTTTTACCCCAAACACAAAAGTGAAAGGAGATTTGTCATGAAAAAAGCATATCTGAAACCCCTGATTCTGGTTGGATGTCTGATAGCTGTCACCTGCGCGGTCATGGCATTTTCGGACAAAATCAAAGCAGAAACCCCGTCCATTGCACCTCCGGCAACACCTCAGCCTGCTCCGGCAAAAAGCGGCATTCTCACGCTTTCCGGGCATCTGGTGCAGGACAAGATTTTCACACGCGGCGATGGAAGTGCGTCTCTTGAACTGACTCTTCAGGCAGATGATGTTCTTCAGAAAGAGGAAAAAAACATCCGTCACGCGGATATGGTTATTGTGCTGGATCGCAGCGGATCCATGCAGGGACAGAAAATCAGCGATGCCAGACAGGCCGCACTGAAACTGCTGGAAAACCTGTCTTCACAGGATCGTTTCGGACTGGTCACTTATTCCAGTGATGTGCGGATGGATTCGCCCCTTGTGCCGGTCACAGAATCTGCGAGGGAGCATCTTGTGGCAGTGATCAACCGGATACATGCGGATGGCGGAACCAATCTGGGCGGAGGACTGCAGGAAGGCATCCGGGTTCTGACACAAACCGCGAAAACCGGCAATCCGGGAAGGCTGATCCTGATTTCTGACGGACTGGCCAATGAAGGAATTACTGATCCGGCAGCTTTGGGAAACATGGCTTCCATTGCAGTGGAAAAAGAATTTGTCCTCAGTACAGTGGGCGTGGGCAATGATTTCAACGAACAGTTGATGACAGCCATTGCAGACCGGGGAACCGGCAATTATTACTATATGGAAACCCCTGAAAGTTTTGCCAATGTTTTTCTCAATGAGTTTCACAGCGCACGCACTGCTGTGGCAACATCGCTGGAAATCCGCATTCCTCTGAGCAAAGGTGTCACACTGGTGGATGCAGCCGGTTATCCTGTTCAGATCAAAGATAATACAGCCGTATTTTATCCCGGAGATCTTCGTTCCGGCCAGATCCGGAAAATCTTTCTGACCTTCCGCATCCCGGTGCATGAGGAAAATTCTTTTGAGATCAGCCAAATCACAGCCAAATATCTTCATCTGGGCCAGCCCGGAACGGTCACGATTGCCGATTCTTTCCGCATTGCGTGTGTAAATGATCAGAAAGCCGCTTTTTCCTCCATACGCAAAGACGCATGGGAGAAAAAAGTGGTGCAGGATGAATACAGTCAGTTGAAGCAGGATGTGGCACGGGATATGAAAGAGGGAAATGCACCGGCTGCCATGCAGAAAATTGATGAATATGAAGCCCGGCAGCAGGCAGCCAATGTTGTGGTGAAGTCTGAGGCAGTCACGGAAAATCTGGACAAAGATGTGAATGAACTGCGCGGCAAAGTGCAGCAAACCTTTACCGGCAGCAGAGAGGAAGTGGCAGAAAAACAGAAAAGCAATGCCAAAGCCCTGCAGTTTGAAGGGTATCAGGGACGGCGGAAATAATTCAGATTTCAGTTGTCAGTGAACAGTTGTCAATTGTCAATTGTCAATTGTTAATTGTTAATTGTTGATAACTCCTGACAATAAAAAATAAATAATCACTGACAACTGACAATTCACAATTTACAATTTACAATTCACAATTAATAAAGGAGTGTGAACCATGAGCATTATGACGAGAATGATACGGCTGTGGAAGGCTGATATGCACGGTGTGATGGATCAGTTTGAAGACAAAAAACTTCTGCTGAACCAGCACCTTCGTGATATGGAAGAGGCTCTGGAACAAAAAGAAGCCAGTCTCAGACAGTTGAACGCGTCCCGAAGCCGTTCCGGAGAAGAGTCTGAGAAATATGAAACTGAAATTGCAAAACTGGAAAAGGATTTGAACGCGGCTGTGGAAAAGGAAAAGGATGACATTGCCCGGTTTCTGATCCGCAAACTCCGTCCTTTGAAAGATCACCGGGATGAACTGGAGCGGCATATCAAAAATCTGGACAATGAAATCCGGGGATTGAAAGAATGCCTGTCAGAACAGCGGCTGATATATGAACGGCTGCAACTGCAGGCCAGAGATTTTTTCCGCAAGTCTGAGCGCGGAGAATGGGAATATGCTTTCTCCGCAGGCACAGGAAAAAGTGTGCATGAACCCTCAGACGAGGAGATTGAACTGGAACTTCTCCGCCGAAAGGAGTCTGTGAAAGGAGGGACAGCAGCATGAATCATACTTATACCATACGGACTACGATTGTATTCGGGCTGATCTGCGCGCTGTTTTTCAAACCCATGCAGATGATTTTTTCAGGTTTTCTTTCCTGGCCCATGCCATTTCGTATAAATATATGGATTTACATCTTTCTTTATGGCCTGCTGCTGGCCCGGTGGGGAAGGAAAAATATTTCTGGCGTATTATTTCCGGCACTGATTCTGCTGATCCTTGCTTTTCTGAATCCTTCCCTGAACGTGTTTCTGCTGCTGAGTCTGTGCGTACTTAGCTGGATTCGAAGCGGAGTCTGTTTTCCGGGCAGTTTTGTGAAAACAGCCGGGATTGAAGTGCTGGTCTGCTTTGGGGGAGGATTTCTGGTCAATGCCTTTGCGCCCCGCACCGGCCTTAGCTGGGCATTGGCAATATGGCTGTTTTTCCTGATTCAGTCTCTGTATTTTATCATGAATATGAAAGAGAATCAGTCAGTTTCAGATCCCATTACTCGGCCCGATGCCTTTGAGCAGGCCCGAAAACAGGCTGAAAAGATTTTGTCCGGCGAGATCTGAAAGTCAGAACTAAACCATACAGGGCAGCCGCAATGGCTGCCCTGTTATTTTTTCAAACTTAATCTGAAAAACTGTGACAGTCCGGAAAATTTTTTAACCGATTCGCCTCTGTCCTTAAAAGAGATTTTGAGATTCTGCAGATTTGTCAACTTTGATTTTATGAGCCAAAGTATACAGAAAAACCGGATTTTTTGGAAAAATCCGGTTTTTGCAACTCACAGATTCAAGGCTTGCAGAGTACTTCCTGCCTATTTTTACAAAAATCAATTTTGTTCAGGATTTCTGCCCTGCTTTGTGTTATATTCTCCGTACAGGATTGGGAAAGGAGAATATTTTCATGTTCCGAAAAGGAGTTGTCAAAAATCTGCCTGGTGCGCATAAAAATACTGATCGGGAGTGTAAAGATATTCAGAGACAAAAATCAAACACGGAGTCCAGTACCCGGCAACAAAAACACTGCCCTGAGGGATAAATCATGAATCAGCAGGAAATATACGAAGTTCTGGCCAGAACTGATCCATTTGAAATATTGGAGACAGAAGTATTGAAGGATCTGGCAGGAAAAGTTGAAGTCCGCACCTACAATGCCAATGCCTATGTCTTCCGGCAGGGAGAGTCCAGCATGGATGTTCTGTTTATCATTGCATCAGGGCTGGCTGAGCTGGTGGTCACCAATGGCAGGGGTGTAGAAACTGTCATCGGTCTGAGGCGCACCTATGATTTTTTCGGGGAAACCGTTGTGCTTTCACAGCTTCGGTATCCAAGTGCGGTTCGGGCGAAAAATGAGCTGATCTGCTGTATGGTTTCCCGCAGAAATCTGGAACAGTTGATGTATAATTACCCGGAATTCTGCGGATTTTTCAACACGCTTCTGGCCGAGCGAATCCGTCTGGTTTACGAGGAACTGGTGGCCGAGCAGTCCTATGAAAGTTCGAGCGGTATCAGCGGATTTAATTTCGGACTGTTCCGGAAACGGATCAGCGAGGTCATGTCCCATCCGGTCATTACCTGCAGAACCGGGGATCTGGTGACAGAGGCCTCAAAGCTGATGTCTGAAAACGATATTGACGCTGTGGTTGTTCTGGACAGGGAAAACAGACCCCGCGGAATTCTCACGGAAAAAAACCTGGTCCGCTATCTTATAGCAAATCAGAGGTATCCGGTGGATTCCTGCCGGGTGGAAAACGTGATGTTCAGCAATCTGAGTGAGGTAAATCCCCATGCCTTTATCGGACAGGCACTGGTGGCGATGATGCGCAGCAATACCCGGCATCTCATTGTAATGGAGCGGGGAAAACTGGTGGGGATTGTCTCCATGGTGGATCTGGTGAAAACCCAGAGTGCCGGGACCCTGATGCTGACACAGGATATTGAATCCCAGCCGGATATGGGGGGACTGAGCCTTGTGAACCGTGAAATTCGGAAAATTCTCAGGGAAATGGTGGAGGAAAAGGCCACTCTGTATGAAATTTTCGATGTTATGTCAGAGCTCAGGGAAAGGCTCACCCGCCGGGCCATACAGCTTTCAGAGGAAATAATGAAACGGGAGGGATGGGGGCCGATGCCGGTGGAATACTGCTGGATCAATATGGGCAGCGGTGCGCGATATGAACAGAGTTTTGTCACGGAACAGGAAAATGCCCTGGTTTTTGCCGATCCGCAAAAGGATCAGTTGGAAAAAACTGAGGCATGGTTCAAAAGACTGGCTGAGCTGATTGTCGGCAATCTTGAAAAATGCGGTTTTGAAAAATGCGCGGCCAATGTTCTGGCAGTCAATCCCCAGTGGCGCAAATCCCTTTCCTGCTGGCTGACCGGGCTTGGTCACAATATCCGTGATACTGAAGAATATGTGTCCCATACAGTGCCGCTTCTGGATTTAAGACCGGTATGGGGCAATATTCCCCTGGGAGAAGAATTCCGCAAAAAATTTCTTGAATTTTTCCGCAACCGGATGAAAATGAAATCTGCTGAATCCGGATATTCCACGGAATACAGACTGCCCATACGTTTTCTGGGAACTTTTCAGACAGAAAAACGCGGATTTCACAAAAATGAGATGAATCTCAAGGATGCAGCCCTGATGCCCATGATCCACAGCATCAGGATTATGGCCGCAGGAAACGGGATTTCAGAACTTTCAACTCTGGGACGGCTGAAAATCCTGACAAATGAAGGCAAACTCTCCCGTGCGGACGGAGACTCGTTTGCAGCGAGTTTTGAAACAATGATGATGATCAAAATCCGGGAAAACATGAAAAAAATTTCAGGGGGAAAAAGGCCGGACAATTATATTGATCCCTACAGCCTGAGAAAAAATGAACGGGTGGCACTTAAAGATGCTCTTTCCGATGTATGCCGCATAACAGAAATGGCAAAGGAGGAATTCGGGAGTTTCTGGCTGGCGCATACACTGGAAACATGATCGCAGGTGGGTTTAGCTTTCGCTGCACCCACCTGACTTTGTGATTTCTGTGACTGCACAGTCTTAATGCAAAACAGTTAGTACATGACCACGTTGAATTTTATATATTCCCCTCTTGAGAGGGGCAGGGGTGTGTCCGGAACTGCACAGTCCAGTAACACACCCCTGCCCCTCTCAAGAGGGGAATTGATACCATAAAATCTAAATTGG
>CAZHPS010000066.1:0-20025 GCA_964534335.1 uncultured Desulfobacterales bacterium | reverse complement strand
CAAAGTCATCAGTCCGGAAAGGGAAATCAAAGGCATTGAAACCTGTGCGCACATTGTGCGGGGTTATTGACCGGAAAACAAAAGGTTTTGCAGACCTGATAAGCGGTTCTGCAAAGCGGTTTGAATGCACAGTAAAACGGTTTGACCGGAATATGAACAGAATCGGCAATGCCTTTGAAAAACTGCATGAAACGCAGACAAAGGCGGGGCTGTAGGATTGTCTGAACTCTGATTTATCTGATTATTCTGATTATTCTGATTATGAAAGGGAGGTATATGGCAACAGGTTATATCGAAAACAGAAAAGTTGATCTGGTGGCCACATCACTGGATGACGGTTATCAGGAAACGGAAACTATGACTGTTCCTGAATTTTTTTCGATATGCAGAATAAACGGCATATCGCACAAGGAACTGGATCTAACTCCAAATTGTCAAAAAAGAGAAGTAAATTTGGAGTATTACAACTTCCAATACTTCGTTTACACTGCATAAGGAGGGAATATGGATAACGGAATGAGCGGAGCGGAAATGGTTTTTTATGCGATTGCGGCAATGTTCATGGGTTTCATCATCATTGGAATTGCCAAAACAAACTCTGAAAACCGGTACAGTAAACCCCTTCCGAAACGTCCGGAACCGCTGGACGGACGGCAGGCAATGCCGGAAGTGGCAGGCAGTTTTGATTCCAATGCACTGAACACTGCAAAGGCAATGGCACTGGAACTGGAAAGATACCCTGACCCGGCTTCCCGGACTTTGGCACTGGCCGAGATGCTCCACAGGACAGAGCAGATGAAAATTCGTCAGGCAGACCGGGTTTATCAGGAACAGCGGAAAGAACAGGATGCCCTGGACAGGGTTCTGGGAATGGTTGACCGGCTGTCCGGACGGCCTGCATATCATCCGGAATATCCTGATCAGCGCGGGCCGGTATTCCCTGATCCGAGGGCCAGGCGGATTAATGACTATCATCAGAACCGGCAACTGGCGGATCAGGCATACTGGGATGGAGGGTTTTACAAGTAACCTTTTATGGCAGTGTGCATACCAGTGCACTGCCATTGTTTTACGGAGGGGAAAAATGAGCGGACACACCAAATGCGAATGCGGAAGAAAAAGAAACGACCATGAAGATTTGGTCGTGATTGCAAGAAATGAAAATCATTCCGCATTTAACGGTTATAAGCGCACATGGTCAGAATATTCGCATGTCCGGTGCACAAGACCGGGCTGTTACGGAGACTGGAGAACAAAGGCAAAATATGTTGACCATCTTCCCGATGCCGGGGAACAGCACAAATAATCATCGGCAGACCGGCAAATGCCGATCTGCCTTTTCTTTAGGAGGAAAAAACATGGAATATAAACTGTATGCAAAAATCCGCAGTGATTCCAAGTATGCGGATCAGGCGGAAAAAGATGCCATATTCCCTGTCACTTTGGAAACAAACGATGCGTATTGTGTCAGGGGTAACGGGAACCGCTACAGGCTGCAGGACGTCTGCCTTTATGCCTGTGTAAGTGGTGTATATGTAAAACTCAGCATGTAACGGCATATGGCAGTGTGCATACCGGTGCACTGCCTTTTTTTCTGTCTGAACCGTGATTCACATGATTAAAGGATTAAGGGATTGAAAAATCATATAATTGAAAATCTTCAATGAATATCCCAATCATGATAATCCCTTAATCAGGTTAATCACGGTTCAGACAGCAGACTGGAGAAAACACCATGAGAAAAGAATATCTTGTCCTGTGCGCTTTGGCTTTGTCTGCAATGGCATTTCTTTTGGGATCTGCGGGCATATTCCTGCTGATTATAGGTTCTGCTTTGGGTTTTTATGCACTGGTATCATGGGAACAGGTCAAACTGAATCAGAGAGCGTATGAAGCGGAGATCCGGAACCGGGAGACCGATGCTGATTTCAGGTCGGTAGTTGTAAGCAAAATAGGCGTTCTTGCTTACAGCAGAGGGGAACTGTCCTTTTGGTCAAAGCGGGATCTGCACGCGGATCAGAATGAAACCCTTTTGGAAGATGCCGGGCAGGAACCGTCCGGGACCGGTCAAACCCTGTTTGACGTTCTGATTAAACTTGACCGTGTGCTGATAATCGGGGGCATGGGATCAGGCAAGTCTGAACTCCTGAAATGGCTGACTTCCGAACGGTCAAAACAGGGTGAGTTAATCATTCTTGACAGTCATGCCGCGCCGGACACCTGGCCTTTTGGCACTGTGATAGGGCTGGGCCGTGATTATCAGGCAATAGAGCAGGCAGTCAGGGGAATATGTCAGGAAATGGATAACAGATACAAACTCAGATCCTCCGGGCAGGAAAAGGCATTTAAACCGCTTTGCATGGTCATAGATGAAATGACAGTCTTAAACCAGTTTGCAGATTTGGAAAAGGAACTGAAATCTTTGCTCTGTGAATGCCGGAAGGTAAATATCAGGCTGATCGTCGCGGGCCAGTCAGACCGGGCAGGAGCCATGGGTTTGAAGGGGAACTATGATTTGATGACCGGGTTTGAGGCCGTCTGCCATTTGGAAAAGGACGGGGCCGGCAGTCACTTGGGGAAAGTGTTCTTTGGACGGTCAAAGGTTCCTGAGCGGTTCCCTCATCCCGGAAAATTTCCGGCATGTAACCCTGTAAACCCGTCTGATATGCGTTTTAAAGAGACTTCCGGGCATGGGTTACATTCTTACGCACAGGAAGAGAAAAGAGCGGAAACCCTGAATTACATTGAATACATGCCAAGTAAAGAGGGTTTACATCCGAACTGTGAACCGGCTGATCCGCTACACGGTGAAATTGTCAGGATGTGGAGAAATCAGGCCAGTCTTAACGCGATAGCAAGGGCAGTTTTCGGCAGCGCGGGAGGCGTTCAGAACCGGAAGATAAAGGACGTTCTGACTATTTACGGGCTGCTGTAAGTGACTATGTACATTAACTATACATGCTTTACGGGAGGGAAAGATGGCAAATTTTATTTGTAAAGACTGTGGCTTCACAACAAACAAGATTCCGGATCGGTATATCGGGAAAATAATCAAATGCCCGAAGTGCAAGGGTTCCGGTAAAAAAAAAGGAAAGGGGAAAAAAGGAAGATCAAAGAGGTTCTGAGTCTGTACGGTTTGCTGTAACTGCCTATGTACATTAACTTTACATGCTTTACATGGAGGTGTGACAATGCCATGCGATTACAAAAAATACCCTGACAACTGGTTTACAGAGATCCGTCCGGCAGTTCTGAAAAGGGCCTGCAACTGCTGTGAGGGCATTGACCGGTTTCCGAACTGTTTTGCCATAAACGGGGAGGATCATCCGGAGACCGGGAGCCGGGTTGTCCTGACCATAGCGCACATGAATCATGACATTGAAGACAACAGACCGGAAAACCTGCGGGCCTTGTGTCAGAGATGCCATAATACCCATGATGCCGCGCACAGGGCAGGAACAAGGTGGAGAAAACAGTATGCAGGCAAAGGACAGGAAATGCTGAAATTTTGAATGGTTAATGGTGAATGATGAATGGCAGTGAAGGAGAAAAGATGAATGCAGATGAAATCAGGGGAAAACTCTGTTCGGTATTGGATGAAATCGGCAGGATCCGGGCAGGGGCAAATTTTGTGATTTACGGCGCGGGGCTGGTCATTACAGAGGATGACAGTCATGACAGTATGAGCAATGATTTGAGATGCGGGCTGAGCAATCTTTGGGATTTGGTTGAAGGGCAGTTTGGAAAAGTGGAAAAGGATTTGATCAGTCTGATGGAAATGACACGGTAAAACAGACAAAAAAACCGGATTTTCCCTTAAAAATCCGGTTTTTCAGATACAGGTTCTTTGACAATTCAGAGAAAAAGCGTATTCAGGGCATTGCCTGATTTTCTGCTGATAACCTGATGGGTTTGAGACGGGAAATCTCTTTTGCCGCGGGGCTGTGTATCATATGCCAAAGATCCCAGTCCTGCTGCAAACCCAGCCAGAAATCAGCAGACATGCCCAGCACCTGTGATAAGCGCAGGGCAGTGTCAGGGGTTACAGAACGTCTGCCTTTGATGATTTCGTTAAGTCGCTGGTATGAAATCCCCAGTCTGCGGGCCAGTTCTGTCTGTGTCAGTGCAAGGGGTTTGACAAATTCCTCCAAAAGCATTTCTCCCGGATGAGCCGGGGGACGGTTTTTGGGGAGTCTGCGTTCAGTGATAATCTGTGATTTCAACTTCATAGGCATGACCTTTCTTCCATGTGAAACAGATTCGGTACTGCTGGTTAATCCGGATGCTGTACTGATTTTTCCTGTCCCCTTTCAACTGTTCCAGACGGTTTCCCGGAGGAACCCTGAGTTCAGACACATTCCGGACACGGTTAATCTGATCCAGTTTCCGGCTGGCAGACTGCCATAGGGACTGGGGACAGCATTTGCGGGCTGCGCTGGAGGCTGTCCCGTCAAAGATGTCTTCTGTGCAGGGTGTTTTAAAGGACTGTATCATGGATGGCATGATAACGGAGAGCGTTACAGGTGTCAACAGGAGGCTTATGAATCAGAATCTTTACCGGAAGGTGGGCTTTGTGAATCAGGAATGCAGAATTTCAAAGCAGATAAACATTGAAAACTGCCGGATTGAAACCATGAATGTTTATGAGGGGTTTAATTCCGGTGAATTCGCTGCAATTAAAAGCATGGAAGGGATTATGACAGAGATTGAGGCATTAAAGCAGGAAGTAAAGCGGGTTAAACAGCAGTTTAAGGCAATGGAAAAGGAAAGGGATCTGGAGATTGCCGCGCTTACTGCGGAAATCATCAGGCTGAGGGAAAAGACAGGGGAAAAGGACAGGGGAAAAGACTGTAAACAGGTTTTGTTTAACATCGGCAAATGGAGTGTACAAAAGGGAAAAGACGGGTATTACCGGATGTTTCGGAGGCATAAGGGCAGGGTTTGCGGGGTTTACCTGGGGAAATACCCAAGTCCGGAAATGGCACAGGAAAGGGCATGGAACAAAGAGCGGGAACTGGGGATGAACAATGATTCTTGACAGAGGCAAGGCATTTGCATTACCCTGCGTTCCGGAGGTGAAAAAACCATGCTGCATTACATTTGCACAGATTCCATGCTGACAAGACGTTATCAGACAACCATTCCGCTTATGGTAAGAAAAGCACTGGGGCTGCGGAAAAATGACAGGATACGCTACACAGTTCAGACAGACGGCAGTGTTGTTCTCACCCGTGCGGATCAGGCCGGAGATGATCCGGCTTTGTCCGCGTTCCTGAGCTTTCTGGAAAATGACATTTCCCGGAATCCGGGCAGTGTCCGGGCTGTGGATTCTGATCTGGCGGACAGGGTGAATTCCCTTGTGTCTGATGTTGATTTTGACCTGCAGAACCGGCTGCCGGATGAGGATGAATGAAGCATACAGAATCAGAATCTTTGACTGTGAACAGGTGGAGGATATTCGGGCATTCCCTGTTTATTGCGCAGGTGGAGGAACTGACTGCGCAGGTGGAAATGCTGCGCACAAAGGACCCGGCAGGATACAGAAACAGGAATGCGGCAAAACGGCTGGCCGCGATTGCAAAACTGGCCTTTGAAATCATTCCCCAGAATCCGGCACTTGCAGAATACCGGCTGGGGGGAGCTTTGGGAGACAGTCACAGGCACTGGTTCCGGGCAAAATTCTTTCAGCAGTACCGGCTGTTTTTCCGGTATCATTCGGAAAGCAGGATTATTGTGTATGGCTGGGTGAATGATGAAACCACAAAGCGGGCCTTCAGAAGCAGGTCAGACGCGTATGAGGTGTTCAGGAAAATGCTGAATTCAGGGCATCCTCCGGATGACTGGGACAGTCTTCTGAAAGAATCACAGCAGGAAACAGAGCGTATGAGGAAGATTTCACAGGGGAAAAGCGGAAATTCATGACTTTTCCCTTTTCTGTCATTCCGGCAAAACAGGAACCAATTGTTTTGACAATGTTAATCTGTGTTGATTAACAGCACAGGCAGTTGTCAGGGATTGCCTGACAACTGCCTTTTTCAATTATAAATATCGCTTAGCGATATTCCGGTCAAAAACTGCCTGAAAACTAACTAAGAAATTGGTATAAAAAAAGAAAAATCAGGCTGCTTGTTTGTATTTCATCAGGTCAAAAACTTTGGCTTTCTTTGATTTTTTCTTTTCCTCTGCTTCCAAACTTTCAAAATACAGATCAAGTATAAGATCTGTCTTTTCTTTGGGAGATAATACCCCCCCTCCTCTGCCTTCAGTTGCTTCAATCGTTCTGATAATATTTTCCAGACGTGACTTGTCTATGGGAATCTGTCTGTCAGGCTTGTACTGCCATGCAAGTTCATCTGCAAAAACATCTTCACACATCCGCAAAAACGCAGGGTATGAATACCCAATATATTTTGCTATTGATTCCCGTTTTTCCTCAGACAGCATTTTCCTGCCGTTGACGAAATCACTCATAAACTGACGACTGATCCCAATCTTGTCAGCAATGGATGCCTGAAAACCTCTTTCTGAATAATAATCAATTGTTATCTTAAATCCCTCTCTGAAAAGTTCGGCACAGTTGTTAATCATGGCAGACACTCCTTTCTTAAGCTTTCACCTCATATCATTTACGGGTTATTTTAATCAAAGTGAACCTTTTCAGGTACACTTTACGTACACCTGAAATAAGACATCTTATGCTTTTTGTCTATAAAAATCTGTAATTATTCTAATTTTTATGTTTACAATGGTAACAAAAATAGAACTTGACAGAATAAACAAAAACCTATAGTAGAATATATACTTTTCAAGAGGCTCATATTTTGGCCGTAAGCGTGAGGAATGGCCTCAAGCGTTAGGATTTGATAACTGAAAAAGGGAAAAGGAGAAAGGGTATGGAAAGAAACAAAAGACTCCCCAGCGGAACATTAAAACCCATCAGCACTGCCGCAGGCATATCTACTCAATATTTAAGCGATATAGCGGCTACACGGAAAAGACCGGGCCGGGAGGTTGCCCTGCGGCTGGAGGCTGCGGCAAAACAGCACGGTAAGAAAATCCCTGCTGCGCTTTGGATTTTTGGCACAAAAGAACAACTGCGGTCGGCTGTGGCCGGGAACGCATGACAGAATTATGAATGGTGAATGATGAATTATGAATGGTGAATGATGAATGGTGAATGAAAGGGGAAAAACCATGCTGAAAGCATACCGGAAAGAGCGGATTGAGGAATGCCTGTCTGCTTTGCGGGGGCTGGGAACCAAAGGCTGGGATAAGGTTCTTACCTGGGATGATGTGATCCGGAACATAAAAACCGCAGTGGATACGCTGGAGGAGCCGGATCAGGAAATCCCGGAACCGGCACAGGACAGAGGGGAAAATCATATTGTTGACGTCAACAATATGATCCCGGAACCGGCACAGGACAGAGGGAAAAGAGAAAAGAATGCGGCAGTCAGGATGAAACCCTGGGTAATCCGGAAATGGGGAATGGCATGAAACAGCAATGCCCGTGCAGATCTGATCTGCGCGGGTATTGCCTTAGGAAGGAGAATCAGTGAAAAAATATTTTCGCTTAAAGGAACTGGCAGGTTATATGAGTGTCAGTGAGCGCACTGTCCGGAACTGGTTTAAGAAGGGGTTGATGAAACACAAAGTACCGGGCAGCAATCTGATTTATGTTGACAGTGCTGATTTGCAGAAATTCCTTATCCCTGTCAATGCAAAGGATGACGCGGACAGGATGAATGCACAAATCAAGGAAATACTTAAAACTTTGAGCAAAGGAGGCGGACAGTGAAGGGATTCGGCTTTGGGAGGAAAAAGAAAAACCGGACAGGAGCGGGATCTTCTGACCGGCTTTGCAGGAAATCTTTTGACCTGATTTGCAGGCATATCAGGCAACACGGCGATTGCGGAATCACCAAATCTGAGGAGAAATTATGAACACAATCCCAGTCAAATCAACAGGAGAGAGTATGAACATAATCCCACCCAAATCAACAGGAGAGAGTATGAATAATAATCATCAGAAAGTCAATGAAAAAATGGCAAATGGGAACATGGATGACACAAAACCGGCTGTGCTGGAGGTAATTCCTGAAAATATTCCGGAGGTTCTGAAAAGCATAAATCACTGGGTTGTTTTCCGGCTGGTCAAGCGCGGGGAGAAATGGACAAAACCGCCATATGATGCCAAAACCGGGAATGATGCAAAAGTCAATGATTCCAATACATGGTCAGACTTTGCAACCGCATACAGGGCATATCAGACCGGAAAATATGACGGAATCGGCATTGTGCTTACCGATGATATGGGAATAACCGGATTTGACTTTGACCATTGCATTGAAAACAACGTGATAAACCCGGAAGTCCGGTCATTTATGGATATTCTCAAGACTTACACAGAGAAAAGTCCGTCCGGAACAGGGATAAGGGCATTTGCGCTGGGAACCCCACCGGGAGACAGGACAAAGAGCGGGCCGTATGAAGTCTATTCCAAAGGCCGTTATCTTACTGTGACCGGTCATTTCGTGACCAATGCAAAGGATACAGCGCACAGGGAGAAAGAGATTGCAGAGGTTTACCGGAAGATATTCGGAAATCAGAAAAAGGAAAGGGAACCTGAACCTGCTGCAGACACCCGGAAAGAGCGCAGTGTTCCCTCTGATATGCAGTCCCTTCTGGAAAAGGCATTTGCATCCAAATGCGGATCGGAAATCCAAAGTCTTTACAGCGGCAACTGGAAACAGATAACGGGCTGTCCCTCCCAGAGCGAGGCGGATCAGAAACTGTGCTGCCATCTTGCGTTCTGGTTTGACCGTGATTCCTCTGCCATTGATGCGGCATTCCGGGCATCAGGACTGTTCCGGGAGAAATGGGACAGGAAAACAGGCAAAACCACTTACGGACAGATGACCATAGACCGGGCAGTATCCACAACTAAGAGCACATATCAGGATTTTATGAGGGAAAAGGAAAGCACAGGGGAGAGGAATCAGAAAGCAGGGAATAAGGAAGATACGCGGGCCGGATCAGACAATGGCAAACCTGAAAACAAATCCGAATGGACACCGGATCAGTGGATGGAGGAATTAAACAGAAAACATGCTGTTGTCATGCTTGGCGGCAAACTTGCCATCCTTAACGAGGGGATTAACCCCATTACCAAAAGGCCGGACGTTACCTTTTCCGCAGTGAATGACTTCAAAGGCCGGTATGCAAACCACAGAATCATGAATCCTGACACCAAAAGATGGATTCGGGTTGGTGAATACTGGTTTTCATCCAAAGACCGCAGGGAATATGATGACATAGTGTTTTCTCCCGACGCGGAAATAGAGGGATGTTACAATCTTTGGCGCGGATTCTGCATAAAACCCAAACCCGGAGACTGGGGCCTGATGTATCAGCATATCCGGGATGTGATCTGCGGAGGCAATGAGGAATATCTGAAATGGCTGCTGGCATGGTTTGCAAGGATTGTGCAGGATCCCGGAGGAGAAAGGCCGGGAACCGCAGTTATCCTGAAAGGGAAAAAGGGCACAGGGAAGGGGGCATTCCTGAACCAGTTCAAGTATATTTTCGGCAACCATTTTCTTGCACCTTCAAGACAGGAACATATCACCGGACGTTTCAACACCCATTTGAAAGATGTTCTGCTCCTGTTCTGTGACGAGGGATTCTGGGCAGGCAACAAGAGCGATGAGGGAGTTCTGAAACAGTTGATTACGGAACCGCACATCTTAGTGGAACCCAAAGGAAAGGACGCGTTTACTGTCACCAGCCATGTCAACATTGTCATGAGTTCCAATGAGGCATGGGTTGTTCCGGCAAGCAGGGATGAAAGGCGGTATTTTGTTCTTGATGTGTCAGATGTTTATCTGCGTGAATACAGTCAGGAAGACAGGATTGAAAAGGTTTTCAGACCGCTTTGGGAACAGATGAATAACGGGGGCAGGGAGGCCATGTTTCATGACCTGCTGCATTTGGATATTTCGGATGTGAATCTGCGGGTGGCACCCAGAACTTTGGGGCTTTGGGAACAGATGAAAAAATCCAATGATCCCTTTGAGCAGTGGTGGAGGGAATGCCTCGCGGAAGGGGTAAACACACAGGAGGGGATTTGGGCAGGGGAAGTGGACGTTCAGATTGTATATCAGAAATTCAAATCATTCATGGATGATATTGCATACAGAGGCCGGCGGATGTCAGACAAAGCTTTCGGGACAGCACTCCGGAAACTATGTCCTGTTATTGAAAGAAAGCGGGGAACTTTTTTGAATGAGACAAATCAGAGACCGTATTTTTATAAATTCCCGGCACTTGAACAATGCAGGGCAGAATATGAAGACTCTCTCAACATTAAAATCAATTGGGAAGAGGAAATTTGACAGGACAAACAGGACATCTAATATAATATCCTGAATTTAATATATGATAAAAAATATAAACAGGACATAAATAAGTCATAAACATGACATAAGCAGGGCATAAAAAGAGAGAGTATATTTTTATTTATATGCTTTATGTCTTGAGTATGCCCTTTTTCAAAAAACCCATACGTCATATATTTATTCATGTATATCAGAAAATTAACCTTCATTTTTCGATGTCCCGATCTTGCGTTTCATTTCCTAATCGATGTTTCATTTTTTTTTCAGGAGAAAAGATCATGAAAATGTCCTTTGATGCCCTGCGTGCCAAATATCCCTCTCCTGTGCTCTCTTCCTCTCCGGGTGAGGAAAAAGAACCGGTCAGGGAGAAAAATCCGGTCAAAGGGCAGGATGATGAGGCCGACTTTTGGGAAAACGGCCAGTGCTTTGACTGTGCGCACTGGATACAGGTTCACCGGTTCTGCACATGGAATCAGGGAGGATACATCATCTCATGGAAAAAGTGTCAGGGCCGGGCCTTTGCGGAAATCAGACAGGAGTAAAAGGAAACCTATGGAAAATCAAAACATTGACAAATTTCTCAAAGGCAGGGCCGTGTCTTCTGCACGGATCTACCGGCATGAAATCGGCAAATTCTCTGCTTTTCTCTCTGCCCTGGGAAAAGACCTGACCGGGGCCGGAACCGGGGAACTGGACGCGTATCACAGGGATATGTCAAACCGGAACCTGACACCCGCGACCATGAAACGGGCCTTTTCCATGATAACCGGGTATCTGAAATTTCAGGCAAAACAGAACCCGGAGTATCATGCCCCGGTAAGCGCACGCGGGGATCTGATTAAATATTCCTCTTCCTGCTATGCAGAATCAGACCAGTTTAAAGATATTCTGGCAAAATTCGGGGGCTGGATTCCCACACCCGGAACCCGTGAAACCTACCTGCCTGCCATCCTGCGTTTCTTTGCCATAACCGGCAAAAGACCGGAAGAAATCATACATGATGATATTCTGCACTGGGTAAAGACTTTGCGGGAAAGAGTATCTGTACGGACAGTCCGGCTGCATCAGGCAGCCGTGACCAAATTCAGTGCTTTCCTCAGGCTTCAGAAACATCCGGCAATCCCTCCGGAACTTCTGCGGAAAGAATCCCTGAACCTTCCCAGAAGAGGCGGACAGCAGAAACCGTCAATTCTGACACCGGAGGAAATCCGGATCCTGCTTGACCATATCCGGAGCGCAAAAACCGAAATTGCCATGCGGGATCATGCCCTGTTTTCCCTGATTTTCTGCTGTGCTTTGCGGGTGGGAGAGGCTGTGAACATGAAAACCGGTCATATTGTCTTTGAACCGGGCCGCGTGAAAGTCTTTATACACGGCAGAAAAAACAAAAGGGACATTGTTCAGACTATGGAATTCACGGAAAAGGCTGATCTGGTGCTGCTGCAGTCTGTAAGGCAGTGGGCAGAGAAATCCGGAACCGGAAAAGAGGAACCGCTTTTCTGTCCTGTGCTTTGGACCCGGAAGAGGCACTGCTACAGCATAAGGCCTGGCACAGGCATAGCGGAAAGGGAAATGGAAAAGCGGTTCCGGAAATGGGGAGCGGAATCCGGTGTGCGGTCTGCGGAGACCAAAGGGGCCATTCATACCCTTCGGCATTCCCGCGCAACGGATCTGCTGAAAAACAGAAAATGGGATGTGGCAGGGGTGAGAGATTTCATGGCGCATTCCAGTATTGCCACCACAGATGTTTATCTGCACTGAAACCCGGCATATTTTTCTATCATTCTGAAATAACATGGATTTACATCAAAAAAGGCGGAATATTTTAATTTATGGATTTATCATGCTGTTATCATTGTATTTTTATAGAATTACCCGTAATATGACATTATGGGAACCCATAAACAGGAAACCGCAGGAATTGTGCATATAAGATACTGAAATAACTGATATAAACTCCGTAAAACAGAAAAGCGTGAAAAGAGCAAAACTCTGTTTTATGACTGACAAAAACAGGAATAAATATGAATGAAATCAGTGTGTTTTGCTGTAAAACCTTTGTAAATTTTACACACGTGGATTTTTTACAGGTTCCCTGGGGCATGACAGGTATTTGCATGCGGTTCACATGCGGCTTTTGCACGTGCATTTTTGCAAAAACAGGGGGGGGGTAATACAATTTTGTAAGAATTGCGATAAATACTGTAACATGTGGCCATATCCCGGCACTGTAAAGATATGATACTGATATTATTATGAAACGAAAACAGGGTTATGCCGGGATAAAACGGGATATGCCGGGAAAATATGTATATGAAATATATGCTTTTTATACGCTTTTATACGCTTTTTATGTGCTTTTTATGCGGGTTTCAAACTTTTTTTGACAATGGCAATGGCAGTTAAACAGAGTTAAACACAGGAGAATCATCATGACAGACTTAAAAGTAACACAGGTAGACGGCAAAAAGTATGAACTGCCTGCGGAAGAGGTTGAAATTGAAAAACTGATCCGCAGGGCATTAACCCTGGACACCCGGATGAGGGAACACAAAGAGGAACTGGAAAAAGTCAAACAGAGTTTGACAAAGATAGCAGAGTCGCGGCGGGACGGCCAGACAACGGTAAAGTTGAAGGCCATATCCGGTGAGTCGGTCGTTACCTTCCGGGAGAGCTGGGAATGTCCCCATAACCCGGAACCGCTGCAAAGGGATCTGGGGAACCTGTTTGACCGGTTCTTTTTCCTGCATACGGAATACAAAACCGGAAAAGACTTAAAGCAGTTTATGGAAGGAGGAAACGACTTTGGTTTTTCTGATCCTGCCGGGCTGCGGTCACGGCTGGCTTTGTATGTGGAAAAGAAGACAGTCAAACCCAACGTGAAACTTGTTCCTGTGCTGTAAACCCGGCTGATCAGGTATTCGGAAAAACCGAATATCTGATCAGTGTAAAGAAAGGTATAGTTTTTTTATCTTTTTTAATGCCTGTTGAAACCCTGATTTCACCGTGTAAAGAAAAGTTAAAAAACAATTCTTGACATATCCGTAAAGATAAGTTAAAACATTTTTTAACATCAACTTTACCGCAAAAGGGGAAAAGGCATGAAAAAGACAAAAGGACAGAATGTAGGGTATGTCAGGGTTTCGTCTCTCCTGCAAAATGAATCACGGCAGTTGGAGGGAATTGATCTGGATACCATGTTTACAGACAAAATCAGCGGAAAAGACAAAAACCGTCCGGAACTGGACAGATGCCTGAACCATCTGCGGGCCGGTGATACTTTGCATGTCCACAGCATAGATCGGCTGGCAAGAAATCTGAGGGATCTGGAAAGCATTGTTTCATCCCTGACAGAAAAGGGTGTGTCTGTAAAATTCCATAAAGAGGGACTGACTTTCACAGGGGAGATCAATAATCCTATGAACACACTTATGCTGCAGGTTATGGGGGCCTGTGCGCAGTTTGAACTTTCCATGATTAAGGAACGGCAGAGAGAAGGAATTGCCATAGCAAAAAAGCAGGGAAAACAGATAGGCAGGAAATCTGCTTTGAATGAAGACCATGCCGAACAGGTTAAGGCTTTATGGCGGGAGGGGAAAACAAGAAAGGAAATAGCGGAAATCCTGAACATCAGCAGGGTTACTCTGTACAGTTTTCTTAAACAGCATGACCTGAAACTTGAAATCATGAATATCTGAAAAGATTGACAGGAGAAAAGGCAATGGGTGTGAAACTGTCCCGAACAGGAAGCAAATGGGGAATCCGGATATACCACAATGGCCTTGAAAGAAAGATAACCATAGGCACCAAGGCTGCGGCAAAACAGGCAATGGAAATGGCCGAGGTTCAGATGGCATCCGGCAGACTGGGGTTTGCGGAAGAACAGAACAGTATTCCCAGCCTGAAAGAATACTTTGACCGTTTTATTTTGGAATATTCAATGCTTAACCACAAGGACTCAACCCGTGACAATTATCTGAGTCTGATGAAAAACCATATCCTGCCTGAGTTTGGGAAAAAAAGACTGAACGAAATTGACAAAAAAGGCATAAAGTCTTTTCTGATCCGCAAACAGAACACAGGACTTTCCACCAGTTCTGTGCGTCTGATGCAGAAATACCTGAGCGCAGTGCTCAGGCAGGCCATTGATGACGAGCTTATCACGGCAAACCCGGCAGCAGGAACAGGCAGATATATCACAAAAAAGGATACAGGCAGAAAACCCATGCCCTTTACCGAAGAGGAAATGAGGCAGTTTGAAAAGACAGCCTTTGAATGCTTTCCCCGGTATTATCCGCTGTTTATCTGCGCACTCCGCACAGGCATGAGACTTGGGGAACTTACCGCGCTGAAACCGGAAGATATTCATTTTGACCGGGGATGTATCTCTGTCATGCGGAATCTGGGCAGAAAAGGAAGAATTGACCTGCCAAAAGGCAACCGGACACGTATTGTTGACATGACAGATAACCTGGAAACGGTTTTAAGGCGGTATCTTACCCAGCGGAAGAAAGAGGCTTTGGCAAAGGGCCGGGGACGGCCTCCGGAATGGCTTTTTTACAATGAAAACGGAAGTCTGATAAATCACGGCAGTTTCCGGACAAGGGTTTTTCACAAATGCCTTGCAAATGCCGGACTTGAAAAACGGGGCCTTCACGATCTCCGGCATACATATGCAACCCTTCGGATTCAGGCCGGAGACAATATAGCGGATGTGTCAAGACAGCTTGGTCATGCAGACATCAAAACAACGATAAACACCTATTATCACTGGATACCCGGCAAAAGCAGAGAGGAAATCTCAAAACTGGACGGATACGGTTACATGCCGGATGAGTCTGTCAAAAAAACCGCATGAGACCGGCAAGAGACCGGCAAAAAACAAAAAAGGGATCAGGCATAAATGCCCAATCCCTTGATTTCATTGGTGGAGCTGAGGGGGCTCGAACCCCTGGCCTCTTGACTGCCAGTCAAGCGCTCTCCCAGCTGAGCTACAGCCCCGAAGAAGTGCTGTGTCATTTAGCAAAAACCCGGATAAGTGTCAACATTTTTTTCCTTTTTCTTCTGTTTTTCACAGCCCATGCAGAGAATTTTCATACACAATATACTGATATAAAAATATTTAACTGCTTTTCTGAACCTGTATGGGCATGCGGTTAAGGGAAAAGAAAAACAAAATACGGGGAAAAAAACCGAAAATACCGGTTTAACAGGCAGATAAAAAAAAAATTCCCGGAAAAACTCAGAGTTTTTATTGACATATACGGTAAAAAAGGATTATTTATCACCTTTTAAAATAAGAGTCCGAAAGATACACATTCCCCCTGTCTGTAAAAAGGAAGCATATCTTTCGGTCGGGCATGAGGGCCAAAATTATGACCCAGTGCCCGGCAGCAGGGAACCAGGCCCCATATACTGATACAGCCGGGTTATCGGTCAGCGGAAACACCCATAACCCACAATCTTACATCGAGAGGTAATGTAATATGAAATCAGGAAGTAATTTGGAAAAAGTTCTGAAAGCCGGACATTTTGCTTTTACGGGCGAACTTGGCCCCCCGCGCGGGTCCAATGTGGAAGCCGTAAAGGAAAAGGCCGCCCATCTCAAAGGCATGGTGGATTCTGTAAATATCACAGACAACCAGACAGCCATGGTCCGTATGTCAAGCTGGGCAGCATCCCTGATAGCGATTGAGGAAGGACTGGAGCCCAACTACCAGATGGTCTGCCGTGACCGCAACCGGCTGGCCATGCAGGCCGACATTCTGGGCGCATCAGCACACGGCATCCGGAACATGCTCTGCCTTTCCGGTGACCATCAGCAGTTCGGGGATCATCCCACTGCCAAAGGGGTTTTTGACATTGACTCCATGCAGTTGATCAGCATGACAAAGCAGATGCGTGATGATGGCACATTCCTCAGCGGTCAGAAGATTGATGAACCGCCTAAAATCTTTATCGGTGCTGCAGCCAACCCCTTTGCAGAGCCTTTTGAGTGGCGGGTTCACCGCCTGGCAAAAAAAATTGAGGCAGGTGCTGATTTCATACAGACCCAGTGCATCTATAATATGAAGAAAATGCGGGAATGGGTAAGACAGGCCAATGAAATGGGACTTACGGAAAAAGTCTATATCCTGGCAGGCGTAACTCCGCTGAAGAGTCTTGGTATGGCCCGATACATGAAAACCAGCGTACCGGGCATGGATGTGCCGGATGAGCTGATCAAACGCCTTCAGGGTGCAGGAAAAGGCAAATATGCTGAGGAAGGCATTAAGATCGCGTGTGAACAGATTCAGGAATTCAAGGAAATGAAAGGTGTGGCAGGAATCCACCTGATGGCCATTGAATGGGAACACAAAGTACCAGAGATTGCCAAACTGGCAGGTATGCTTCCCCGTCCCACCTTTGATGATGCCAAATAGACATTTCTGCATTCCTTTGGACAGCCGATGCCGGAATATTCCGCTCATCGGCTGTCTTTTTATAATGCTCCAATTGTTTTTTTTCAAAAACCGGAACAAATTTTTATACCAATTCTCCATTGATTTGATACAATATTTATTGTCAGTTTTTTCCCGGTTCCGGGTGTGCAAAAAAACGCTCCGCTTAATTTTTGCACTCCTCCGGATCAGTCCGGGCGGTAGTGCAGACAGTATCAGGTCAATGGCGAATCGGTATGACTCACGGATATGGCAATTTCTGTGCCGTAAGAAAGCAAAATTGGATCAGATTGGACCGATTACTGCCGGACAAAAATTTTTTCCCCTGTATCATTAAAAGAAATCCGGCGCAGTCCGGCTTTGAAAGTTCTGAATTTTATCACACCGGATATTTCACAGTATGCTGATGCGGATTTGAAAACCTGACAGGCCGGATCATCGGGACCTGAAAATACCGGATTCATCGGAACAGAAAAGCGCACCCCTGTTTTTCCCTCAACCGCTTTTGCCAAAGAGACTGCCCCGTCTCCCACCTCTGCACCGTTTACTCTGAAAACATAGGCAATGGTATCCACCTCCAGCGGAAAATCATTGGGATTGTTCAGATCAATCATCAGCATAAGTGAGGCACTGCTTTCAGACAGATCGGATATGCGGACTTCCTTTAAAAAAATGCCGGGAATTTTTGGAAGAATGAACCTGCCAACCGCCTCATAAGGAAGGGAATACGGCCCGACACGGATCATTCCCGACAGTTCATAGGAAACGCTTTCCCCTGCTGATGCCGGATAGGGGAAAAAATCAAGAAAATTAAATGAAACAGGCAGTTCCATTTCTCCGGAACTGATGGCCCTGATCCTTGCATTCCGGCCGGAAACACCTTTGACAAATTTCTGATCATTGATTTTCAGATTGTAACTGACCGCAGATACATCCAGTCCTATGGGATTGGTATTGGTGAATCTGAATCTGAAAACCGGTGTGGCCTCAAAAAGAGAAAGTTCTTTCAGGTTCATCCCCAGATATTCGACTTTGGGTTTGTCAATAAGCTGCTGCCCAATTAAGGAACATCCGGCAAGCAGCATAACACTTATAATAAGAGCCGGAAAAAATATTTTTTTATTCTCCGATACCGGGAACATGGGGTGATGACAGGTACGGAATCCATCTCTGCCGGACAATGACATTGTACAGTTATCCTTCATAATATGAAACTCCTGAACTCTTTTTTAAGCAAATAATGCAAATTGAAAAATATCCCTTTTTTCTCATACCGGAGCACTTTTTCAACAGCGGAACACATGAAAAAAGCAGGATTTGAAAGCAAATCAGTATTAAGGTGATTTCTGAAATGGGCCTGCCCTCAGAGTTTCCCTGTCAGTATAAAAAAATCCCACTGCTGTATTATTCATATATGAAATCTATGGAGTACCATTCTGTCTCAAAACGGGCAACCGGGGGAGGAACCGGCAGAATACGCAGATAAAAAGGAAGGGTCATGTCACTGAGTTTGGCCATGGCCCATACTTCATAACTCACACCTTTTTTCAGTTTGTCAAGAGAAATAATGCTGTATTCCTCCACTTCGCTCATAAGTTTTTCAGCCTGTTCCAGAGATTTCACAGTCATGGGCCGATCCCCTTCCCAGGATCGGCGTATGGTGAATTCATTCTTCAGATTGTTGTACTTGATAGTATGGGTCAGCACAGTTTCAGTGAGAGTTTTGTCTGTCCAGAAAGTGCGGGTTTCATCCAGACGGATGAAAAAGGAGAACGTAGTGGGAACACCGCTGAGAATGGTTTTTTTTATTTCACTGCCAAAGGCTCCTCTGACCTTGAGACAGACAAGGAGCTGATCACGGGTGTTGGTGATATACATATCCGCCAGCCGCGTGCCTGTAAAAGCAGCACAGTCAGATATATACAGGAGGAAACACAGGAAACAGAAATATATTTTCCGGCTGATGAAAGTTTTCATACTGACCGCAAGAAAAGGTTAAACGGCAATTGCATACGGCTGAAACCGGTGTATCTCACTGATATTCCGGATGGTCAGAGTTTCCCATGCATCTTTCCGCCTGAAAAATTCTTTTAGAAAAACATGGTTGAACGCATGACCGGAACGGTTTGCGACCACATGTCCCAGTATGGGCAGACCAATCAGGGAAAAATCTCCTATGCAGTCAAGCACCTTGTGACGGACAAATTCATCAGGAAAACGGAGCCCGTCTTCGTTCATCACCTGCTCTTTTCCCACCACGACAGCATTTTCCAGACTACCTCCGCGGGCCAGTCCCATTTTTTTCATATATTCAATCTCATGGAAAAAACCAAATGTCCTTGCGCTGCTGATTTCTTCTGCAAATGACCGGGGGGATACATCAATTTCACACAACTGTCTGCCGATAAGGGGATGGGGAAATTCTATGGTGCAGGTGATTTTGTAATTCGGGGCTGGATACACGGCCACGGATTTGCCGCCCTCCTCCACCATGATGGGTTTCTTTACCACAAAAAAACATTTGGGGCCCGGCTGAGTTTCGATACCTGCGGAAAGAATCAGTTTTGTGAAAGGAGCCGCGCTGCCGTCCATAATGGGAAGTTCATAGTTGTCGAGTTCCACCAGTGCGTTATCCACCGACAGCCCGGAAAATGCAGCCATCAGATGTTCAATGGTGGAAACAATGCTGCCCTCTTGTCCGATGACAGTGGCAAGACTGGTGTCAATCACATTGCTGAAACGGGCCGGAATTTTCGGACAGTCCGGCAGATCCGTGCGGATGAACTGAATACCGTGATTCATGGGCGCGGGTCTGAGGGTCAGTTTCACTTTTTTCCCCGAATGGACACCCATGCCATAGCATGTGACTGGTCCGGCAAGGGTTTGCTGATGTATGTGCATGAAGGTATTTCCTTTTATATTTCAGGTGAGTTGACAGATTCCCCATATTTCCGGACACAGTCCGTCCTAAGACAGAAAAAGGGTTAGCCCGATTGAGCTAACCCTCTGATTTATCTGGTGCCCCCGGCGTGAATCGGACACGCGGCCAATGGATTAGGAATCCATTGCTCTATCCACTGAGCTACGGGGGCGGATGTTATTCCACATAAACCTTCTGGCCGGGAACGATTTTGCTCCGGTTCGTCATGCGGTTGACCCGGAGAAAATCCTGCAGGGACATATTATGC